>JAZNJX010000070.1:0-8000 GCA_045578245.1 Candidatus Fimenecus sp.
GAATATACCCATAGCGTTAGAACCGCCGCCAACACATGCAACAACTGCATCAGGCAGGAAGCCCGTCATGCTTACGAACTGCTCTCTCGCTTCAACACCGATAACGCTCTGGAAGTCACGCACCATCATGGGGAATGGGTGAGGACCAAGGACAGAGCCGATGCAGTAAATTGCATCTTTATATTCCTTTGCATATGCTTCAAAGGCTGCGTCAACAGCTTCTTTAAGAGTCTGCAGACCGTGTGTAACTTCAACAACATTTGCACCTAAAATCTTCATTCTTGCAACATTTGGTGCCTGTTTCTTGATGTCAACAGAGCCCATATAAATGTCACACTCAAGACCAAAGTAAGCAGCTGCAGTAGCAAGAGCAACACCGTGCTGACCTGCACCTGTTTCAGCAATAACCTTCTTTTTGCCCATGTATTTTGCAAGAAGTGCTTCACCCATACAGTGGTTGAGCTTGTGAGCACCTGAATGGTTCAAGTCTTCACGTTTTGCGTAGAGCTGAACTTTACCCCCAAGAGCATCTGAAAGTCTTTCAAGATGTGTAACAGGAGTTGGTCTGCCCTGAAATTCTTTTCTGATTCTGCGAAGTTCGGCAATGAATTTTCTCGACTGACAAATTGAAAAATATGCTTCAGTAATTTCTGCCATAGCATTCTTTAATTTGTCGTCAATATAAACTCCGCCGTATTTGCCAAAATAACCGTTTTTGTCAGGGTAATTGTTAAAATAAGTTTCAAAATCAACATTGTTGAGAATCATAATTGTTCCTCCTTAAAAATAAAAAGTCCATCCCAAGATATTGGGTCAGACTGTAAAATCTGCGGTACCACCCAAATTCGTATCAAAGATACGCACTCACTGTGTACTTTCATACACTCAGCACTATAACGGTTGCCCTCCGTCGCACCTACATATCGGATTGCCCTCAAAAGTCCATTCATTGATAATTCCGTTACCGAACTCCCACCATCGTCGGCTCTCTATAAACGAAAGGTAATCAACTACTACTCTTTCTCACAGGTTTGTTGGTTAAATATTAACTTACAAGAATTTTAGCACTATAAAAGATAAAAGTCAACAATTTTTAAATCGAAAAACCCACTATTTTTTATGTAATATTTTACCGGAAAAGTGCAACACCCAAAATACAGGCTCAATAGGTAGTAAAAAGACTAATATGCGACGCAAAAGATGGTCCTCTGTTTTTAGTGCGTGTTTTCTGAAAGCATATGGATAAAGCTTCTTTTCTTTTAAACATTTAAGTTCTGATTTTACAAATTTCGTATCTGGTACAAGGGCTAGACATAAAATAAGACTTTCGTTAGTGAGGTGAATTCGGGCTTTAACGGTATTTATATTTTTATATTCGCCCTTCTTCAAATTCTCTTTATACACAGAATTCATAACAACAATGGACCGGTAATATTTTATTCTTGCTTCAAGGGTTTTGTGATGCATGACAGAGGATGCACGTTGTCTGTATATATAACAAAGACCACAATACTTTATTGAAAAATCTGTTTTTAAAGGTAATTGTGTAAAAAACAAATTATCTTCCTGTACACTCATTCCTTCGTTAAAATACAAATGATTATCTATAAGAAATTGCCTTTTAAATAATCCCGCCCATACTGCTGTCATTCGCATTCCGTCAGTATCGTGTGGCAAAAAACGGATTTTGTTGGTAGGAATAACTTCAAATGCTTTATCTTCTTTTAGGTAAGTGGAAAATAAAGCATCCTCATTGGCTCTTATATAATCACCAAGAATCATGTTTCCATTTAAATCTTCAATTTTATGAAACATTTTTGAAACAACATCTGGATAAAGCATATCGTCAGGGTCCACAAACCAAATGTATTTACCTTGGGCTTTTTCAATAAGTCTGTTTCGTGTATAGCTTACACCTGAATTTGTTTTATTTGAGGAAACAAAAATTTCACTATGTTGGGTTTTAAGATTTTCTAAAACTTTTAATGAATTATCATTAGACCCATCATTTATGCAAAGAATTTCAAAAGAAAAAGAGCCATCCTGTTGTGAAAGTATAGAGTTGATACAGGGCTCAATAAAATCAGCAACATTGTAAACAGGGAGACAAAATGATATATCTATGTTATTTTTTTCTTTCATATATATCCCTCATTCAATAAAACACTAACAAAATTATAATTAGTGCTATATTCATTGTCAAGAAAAATTAAATTTTGATAGGTTATGCACCAAGAAATTATAATGACAAGCACATCAAGTTTTAAATAATTTTTTATTCCCTGTTTGGTTAATGCCATTCAGGGATTTTTTTATTTATATATGGTATTTACTGCTAAATTATGTTATAATAATTACGATTATAAATTCTTGGTGATTGATTATGAAAATTTTAGCAATTGATGGTAACAGTATTTTAAACAGAGCCTTTTACGGCATCCGTGCTTTGTCAACCAAAGACGGAAGATTTACCAATGGTATTTACGGTTTTTTAACAATTTTAATGAAACTTCGTGATGAGGTAAAGCCTGATGGTGTTGCTATTGCATTTGACCTTAAAGCACCAACATTTCGTCATAAAATGTATGACGGATATAAGGCTAATCGTCACGGAATGCCACCAGAACTTGCACAACAATTACCTGTACTCAAAGAACTTTTAGTCGTTTTGGGTTATAAAATAATATCTCTTGAGGGATATGAGGCAGATGATATTCTCGGTACAGTTGCAGAAATGTGTAAAGATGGTGACGAATGTTATATTGCAACAGGTGACCGTGACTCATTTCAGCTTATCCGTGATAATGTTACTGTTTTGCTTCCTCATACAAAAATGGGAACAACTACAACTGAAGTCTATACTCCTGCAAGAATTAAGGACGAATATGGTGTAACTCCAATACAGATGATTGACATTAAAGCGCTTCAAGGTGATGCTTCCGACTGTATTCCTGGTGTTGCAGGTGTTGGGCAAAAAACAGCAGGAGATTTAATTCAAAAATTTGGCACAATCAAAAATATTTACGATAATATTGACACTCTTGAAATTAAGGATAATCTTAAAAACAAACTCGTTAACGACAAAGAAAAAGCATTTTTGAGCTATACTCTAGGTACAATTATCAATAATGTGCCGATAGATTGTGAATTGACTGATTTGATTCCACAAAGTGCAGACGAAAGCAAGGCAAGAATGATGCTTGCTGACCTTGAAATGTTTAAAATTATCGAAAAACTCAACTTTACAGCACCAACATCTGTTGAGAAAAAGGAAGAAAAAACAAAGGAATTGGACTTTGTAACAGATTTTGATACAAACGACCTTCTGAGTAAAATCAAGGAAGAAAAGTGTGCATATTTTACTGCTGATTACAAGGATTTGGACAACCCTCAATTCTGTTTCTTGTGTGATAATGCGGTTTACCACCTTGAACCAATGAATTTTGGATATTTTGTGTTTGTTCAGGCCCTCCTTGAAGATGGTGAAATTAAAAAATATACTGATAATTCAAAACTTTTATATCGTTTTGCATTCCTTAACAAAATTGACATTAAGGGAATGACACTTGATACATCCTTGGCAGGATATATTCTTAATCCATCAGCAAACGGATATAACCCATTGCGACTTTGCGAAGAATACAAAGCACCTATTCCAAAGGTGAAAACTGAATTGCCATTGGCAATAGAATGTGTTGTAATGAAATCTGTCTGTACAAGGATTTTAACAGAAATTGAAGCAAACGGTCAGGAATATCTCCTTTATAATGTTGAAATGCCACTTGCAGAAGTTTTGGCGAGCATGGAACATTTGGGCTTTATGGTTGACCGTAAAGGAATTGCAGATTTCACCCAGAAAATCAGTAACGAACTAAAAAATATTCAAAGTGATATTTATGAACTTGCAGGGGAAGAATTCAACATCAATTCACCAAAACAGTTAGGAGTAATTCTTTTTGAAAAAATGGGACTTCCCGCAAAGAAAAAGACAAAAAGTGGTTACTCAACAAACGCAGATGTTCTTGAAAGTCTGCAGAATGAAAATCCAATTATTGATAAAATTTTGTGGTTCAGAACACTCTCAAAACTTTATTCCACATATTGTGAGGGACTTTTGAAAGTAATCGGTGAGGATGGAAGAATTCACTCATCATTTATTCAGACGGAAACTCGTACAGGTCGAATTTCATCAACTGAACCTAACTTGCAGAACATTCCTGTCCGTAAAGAAATCGGCAGAGAAATGAGAAAATTCTTTGTTGCAAAAGATGGATGTTTACTTGCTGATGCTGACTATTCACAGATTGAACTTCGAGTGCTTTCCCATATTGCCGATGATGAGGAAATGATTAAGGCATTCAATGATGAAGTTGATATTCATACAGTTACTGCTTCTCAGGTGTTCAATATGCCATTACAGATGGTGACTCCATTGATGAGAAGTCGTGCAAAGGCAGTAAATTTTGGTATCGTTTATGGTATCGGTGCATTCTCACTTGCAAAGGATATCGGTGTAACAAGAAAAGAAGCAGACGATTATATCAAGGGCTATCTTCGTCATTATGCAGGTGTTGACAAATATATGGAAACAGTTGCAAAAGAAGCAAAAGAGAAAGGCTATGTTTCAACTCTCTGGGGCAGAAGAAGATATCTGCCTGAACTCAATTCTTCTAACGGAATGCTTCGTGCATTCGGTGAAAGAGTTGCCAGAAATATGCCTATTCAGGGTACTGCTGCTGATATTATCAAAATTGCTATGGTACATGTTTATAATCGTCTTAAAGAAGAACAAATGGATGCAAAACTCATTCTGCAGGTACACGACGAATTAATTGTTGAAGCACCTGAAAACGAAATTGAAAAAGCAGCCAAGATTCTTAGTGAGGAAATGGAAAATGCTTGCCAGATGAAAGTAAGACTCCGTGCAGATGTGAATACAGGTAAAACATGGTATCAAGCCAAGGGTTAATCTATGAAAAAAATAATGTTTATATGCAGTGGTAACACCTGCAGAAGTCCCTTAGCAGAGGGATTATTCAAAAAATATCTTAACGAAAACAATATAACTGATATTGAAGTTTCAAGTGCAGGAGTTGGCGTGTTTGCAGGTGATTGTGTCAGTATAAATTCAATCCTTGTTGCAAACAACAGGGGGGTTGACATTTCAAATCACAGAGCAAGGAATATAAATCCTGAGCACCTTCTCACAACAGATTTGTTTTTCTGCATGAGTGAGTCTCATAAACAGGTTCTGTTAAGACATTGCGATGAGAACAGAATTATTGTACTTAATGTGCCTGACCCATATGGCAGACCTATTGAAGTTTATGAAGAATGTGCAAAACAACTTGAAAGTCAGTTTACTGAAATTCTTGAAAGAATTCAGAATTCTTTAAGCATCCGTGAAATGGCAGAAAGTGATATAGGGGAAATTGCAGAACTGGAAAAAGAATGCTTTTCAGAACCTTGGAGTGAAACATCTTTAAAAGATGAACTTTCCAACGAAACTGCAAGATTCTATGTGATTCGCGATAATGAAAATTTGCTTGGCTATATCGGTGCTAATAATATCTGCAACGAGGTTTATATAACAAATGTTGCTGTGAATAGCAGTTGCCGTGGAAAAGGCTATGGGAAAAACCTTGTTAATCACTTGATTAAACAAAGCGAAGCTGAAAATGCCTTTTTCATCACTCTTGAGGTGAGAAAGTCCAATGAAAATGCAATAAAATTATACGAAAAATGTGGATTTAAGCTTATTGGTGAAAGAAAGAATTTTTACTCTAAACCAACAGAAGATGCACTAATTTATACATACTATATTGAGGAATGATTATGAAAATTTTAGCGATTGAAAGTTCATGTGACGAAACTGCTGCGGCCGTTGTTGAAAACGGTAGAAATGTGCTTTCTAACGCAGTATCAACACAGATTGAAAAGCATAAAATATTTGGTGGGGTTGTGCCTGAAATTGCATCAAGATTACATACGGAAAATATCTCTGCAGTTGTGGGAAAAGCACTCAATGATGCTGACTGTACTCTCGACGACATTGATGGAATTGCAGTAACTTATGCACCCGGACTTATCGGTGCTTTGCTTGTTGGTGTAAACTATGCAAAAGGTCTCGCACTTGCAAGTGGCAAACCTTTGATTCCTGTACACCATCTTCGCTCACATATTGCTGCAAATTACATCACACATAAAGACTTGAAACCACCATTTATGTGCCTTGTGGTGTCAGGTGGTAATACACTTCTATGCAAGGTGAATGATTATACTGATTTTGAGGTGATTGGTCGTACTCGTGATGACGCAGCAGGTGAGGCTATGGATAAAGCAGCCCGTACCTTGGGACTTCCTTATCCAGGTGGTGTAAATCTTGATAAAATCTCAAAAACTGGGGATAATACAAAGTATAAATTCCCAAAACCTCGTGTTGATGGTTGTCCTTTGGATTTCAGCTTTTCAGGACTTAAAACATCCGTTATAAATCTTGTCCATAATGCAACTCAAAAGGGTGAAACCCTAGAAACAGCAGATGTTGGTGCATCCTTTATAAATGCAGTTGTGAATTCTCTTGCAGACAATACTGTAAAGGCTATGGAATTGCACAATGGAAAAACACTTGTTTTAGCAGGTGGTGTTTCTGCAAATTCAGTGCTTCGTTCTCGTATGGAAAGACTTGCAGAGGAAAAGGGTTGGAATTTGTATTTGCCTGATTTATCCCTTTGTGGTGACAACGGTGCAATGGTAGGAGCACAGGGCTATTTTGAATTTTTAAATGGTGCAATTGCCCAAATGGATTTAAATGGTAAGGCCACTGCCGATATTGAAAAAGACTATTTAAAATAAACGTTTTTATTAATTGTATATATAATATACAGAAAAACAGAGCTTATCTTTGATAAAATCTTAACATTTTAACTATTGAAAAAATGCAGGATTTGGTATATAATAATGCAAAATAGGTAAGAATGGCTTATTTTGGTATCAATATGAAATTTTATATAAAAGGAGTAAACAACTATGGCACTCACAAAGAACAAGTCAATTCTTGAGTGGATTGACAAACAGGTTGAACTCGTAAAGCCAGACAACATCGTTTGGATTGACGGTAGCGAAGAACAGATTGAAGCTCTTCGTGCAGAAGCATGTTCAACAGGTGAACTTGTAAAACTTAATGAAGAACTTCTTCCAGACTGCTACTACCACAAGACAGCAGTTAACGACGTTGCTCGTGTTGAAGACAGAACTCTTATCTGCTCAAAGAAAGAAGAAGATGCAGGTCCTACAAACCACTGGATGGACCCAGAAAAAGCATATGCTATGCTTTATGATATTGCAAAAGACAGCTACAAGGGCAGAACAATGTATGTTATCCCTTATTCAATGGGACCTGTTGGTTCACCTCTTGCAAAAGTTGGTATCGAGCTTACAGACTCAATCTATGTTGTACTCAACATGGTTATTATGACAAGAGTTGGCGCAAAGGTTATGGAAGCTTTCGGTGACGAAAGCAATGACTGGGTTCGTGGTCTCCACTGCCGTTGCGATATCGACGCTGAAAAGAGATGGATTTGCCAGTTCCCTGAAGATAACACAATCATTTCAGTTAACTCAGGTTACGGCGGAAACGTTCTTCTTGGTAAAAAGTGCTTTGCTCTTCGTATTGCTTCTTATCAGGGTAAAAACGAAGGTTGGCAGGCTGAACATATGCTCATCCTTGGTATCGAAAATCCACAGGGCGAAGTTAAGTACATCTGTGCTGCTTTCCCATCAGCATGTGGTAAAACAAACCTTGCTATGCTTATTCCACCAGAAGGATACCAGGCAAAGGGATACAAAGTATGGTGTGTAGGTGACGATATTTCATGGATTCGTAAAGGTCCTGACGGAAGACTCTACGCTATCAGCCCATAAAACGGCTTCTTCGGCGTTGCTCCTGGTACAAATGTTAAGTCAAATCCAAATGCTCTTGCTTCAACAAAGAAAGGTAC
>JAZNJX010000071.1:0-8867 GCA_045578245.1 Candidatus Fimenecus sp.
TGCATCAACTTTATCGCCCTTAGCGAAAACTGCTACTCTTACATGCTTACCTGTACCGTTAGGAAGAACTACAGCGCCTCTAACCTGCTGGTCAGCGTGACGTGAGTCAACACCAAGGCGAACGTGAAGTTCAACTGTTTCATCAAATTTTGCAGTTGCACCCTTAACTGTGATTTCAAGTGCATCTACAGTATCATAAAGTTTTGTTCTGTCGATAAGCTTTGAGCTTTCAACATATTTCTTTCCGTGTTTCATAATTCAAAATTCCTCCAAAATAGTGGTTAATCGGATTCTGATTTTTCCTCCCACAAGGAGAATCAGTCTACTACAGTAACGCCCATGCTACGTGCTGTACCAGCAATCATGCTCATTGCAGTTTCTACTGTTGCAGCATTAAGGTCAGGCATTTTCTGCTCTGCGATTTTTCTAATCTGTTCTTTAGTGATTTTTGCTACCTTTGTTCTGTTAGGCACACCTGAACCACTCTCGATACCGCAAGCTTTCTTAATAAGAACAGCTGCAGGAGGAGTTTTTGTTACAAATGTAAATGTACGGTCTGCGTAAACTGTGATAACAACTGGGATAATAAGACCCATGTCGTTCTTTGTGCGTTCGTTGAATTCTTTTGTGAACGCCATAATGTTAACACCGTGCTGACCAAGTGCAGGTCCAACAGGTGGTGCTGGTGTTGCTTTACCAGCAGGAATCTGAAGCTTTATAAAGCCTACTACTTTCTGAGCCATTTTTAGCACCTCCAAAATTCGTGGTATGGCGGAACGGACAGCTCTTCCATTCCTCCCACGACGCTTTAAACATAAAAAGCGTCATAAAAAGCGTATTTTACGCTAATTACCAAATTAAATAAATTAGTCTTCGACCTTTTCTACCTGGTCGAGTTCAAGGTCAACCGGTGTTTCACGACCGAGCATTGAAATAACAACACAAACTGTGTTATTGTCAACGTCAAGCTCGCGTACTGTACCGATAATGCCTTCAAACGCACCATCGATGATTGAAACCATATCGCCAACCTCATAGTCGATTTTAACGACTTTCTTTTCAACACCCATTGCATAAATCTCAGCCTCTGTAAGAGGAACTGGCTTGCTTTCTGGGCCAACGAAACCTGTTACACCACGTGTGTTGCGGATAACATACCAAGTATCGTCTGTCATTTCAAGGTCGCCTGTTTCTTCATCTTCAAAAACTGCAACCTTAACCATTACATAACCGGGGAAGATTTTTCTCTCTACCTCTTTTTTCACGATTACCATCTCACCGGTTTCCTTGTCCTTAGCTTCCTTGTTTTCAACAACAATTTCAGTAGGAACCTTAACCTCAAGGATTAAATCGTGCATTTTACGGTTTTCAACAATCTTTTCGATATTTGTTGCTACTTTGTTTTCATAACCAGAATAGGTATGAACTACATACCATTTGGAGATTTGTGACATATCTTAAATCCCCTTTCGATTATTTGCTAGCAAGACTTACAAGAGCATCAATAATTGCAGAAAGTCCTGTGTCAACACCGAAAAGTGCTACACCTACAATTGCAACAATTACAATAACGACGATTGAGTGATTGAGAACTGTCTTGCCTGAAGGCCATGTAACCTTTTTCCACTCACCTTTGAAATCTTTAAAGAACTTCTTAATTTTAGCTCCGACTGCCTTTAAGGGATTTTCCTTTTTCTTTGCAGGAGCTTCTTTCTTGTCCTTCTTAGTTACCTCAGTAGTGGTCTTTTCTTTTTTGTCAGACATTTCACTTACCTCCGGATTACTTTGTTTCCCTGTGAAGAGTGTGTTTCTTGCAGAATCTGCAGTACTTGTTCATCTCGATTCTGTCAGGAGTGTTCTTCTTGTTTTTCTTTGTGTTGTAATTGCGCTGTTTGCACTCTGTACAAGCTAATGTGATTTTTACTCTCATTTTTCGGCACCTCCGTTAATACATCACCTGAAAAATCAGCAGGTGAATTAAAAGCCTTCCTCATAAAAAAAGGCACAAAAAATAAGCCTCTTCTCCGAGGTATTGGTATTGTATCACAGGAGTCAAGGCTTGTCAAGTAAAATATTAAATTATTTTCGCTATAAAATTTTGTTGATAACCGGCACTTTACGAATCGGCACAACTATAATTGTGTATATAATCAAAGAAAAGAAAATACACACAAAACTTGTAAGGTATGTACCTACCACAGGTGATACAATCACAACGAGTTCTTTATAGAGATTTTCTGAAATCAAAGTAAAAACTTCTAAAAGATACATTCCGAATGTTGCACCTGATATTTCAGTGATTATTTTTGCAGGAATCTTTGTTATTCTATGCTGATACTTATCAACAACAGTTTTGCAAATGTAGAAAATAAGGCAAGATGGTGCAAAGATAAAATGCTGTCTTAATTGTTCGAGATTATTGCCACCATTATTCTTTATATCGTAGGTTATAAGCATTATGCTGACAGCTACACTTGCTACAGATGAAATTATCAGCGCAATTCTGAATTTATACAAATCTTTTTTGTCCGTATAAATATTATCAGCATTTGCAACAAAATAACCAGCAATCGGAAAAATAATCATCCAGCACGAACTTGCATAATAAGAATTGAACAAAGGGATGTTTGAAAACAGTGAAAAATTAATACCAAACACTATCGACAATGCCTGAACACTGTAAAAACCTAAAGTCAAAGCAAAAAACAAAGTAGTTTTATTCTTTGTAGAATCATTTACAATGTTTCTGAGGAATGGAAGCATAAATAAGAATCCAAGGTATGCATAAAGATACCAGTTAAGCCCTGATGCAAAAGTTTTCAATATGTATCCAAACGAGAAATCGACTCTGCTCTTCCATAAAGCAGCAATAATCATAACAATTAAGATTCTTACAATTCGGTGTTTGAAAACATCCTTAAATGCTTCATCTTTTTTTCTTAATAGCAACGCACCACTAATCATCAAAAACAATGGTGGACCACATTTACACAAAATTGACGGAATTATTGTCAATAAGTATTTAAATCCAAAATCATCATAAGTTAAAAAATGGTGATAACATTCTCGGTGATTAAAAAGAACAAAAACAATAGCAATTATTCTTAAAAAATCAAGATAGTATTGTCTTTTACTGATTCCCATTCATCCTCATTCCTTACTTTTAAATGTACAAAAGGGTGGAAAATCCCCACCCTTTCACTGCTTAACCAATCATTGATGTAATGTCTATACCCTTTGGCTTTTTAATTTTTGATGTGTCAGCTGTAGAAGAAATAGACTTTATTTCTGCGATTACGTAATTATTCTTTGAATATATCTCTTCAATTCTTACTAAATTACCCTTAGAATCATAAACATATTTGTATGTTGTGTCATCGTAAGTGTATTTGTCACAAATATATTGTTTTCCACTTATTGTAATATTGCTTGTTTCAACAAATGTATAGTCCTCACTGACTGCATCACTGAAAGCTCCAACGCCCATATCATTTCCCAAATCGCTACCTGCATTATAATAAACCTTCATTGATGGGATATAGCAATATGCAACACCTTTGACATAAATCATATCAGCTTTAACAACTTTACCTTCTTCAAATGGAATAGCTGCCTCAATAAAGAAATCCTCTCCATTGCGAATATAAACTATAGGATATTCCATTTCTTCTGTATCAACCTGTTTGACTGTACCTGTAATAGTATATTTCTTTGCTTTCAAAATCTTCTGATAATTACTGATTCTTGCAAGAGCTTTGCTCTTAGCATTATCTGTATTATCAGTCTTGCTATCTTCCTGAACCAAGCCATCTGAAATCTGAAGTTTATCATTCTTATCAGCTTTTTCAGTAACATCTTCTATTCCACCATCAATAAGTTGCTGAATGCCATCCTGAGCTATTTGCTCCTCTGCATCTTTTATCTGCTCAAGGTATTTTTCATCTTCAATATAGGTTGTTACACCTTCACTATCCGTATAATAATAGTTTCCGTCTTCATCTTTTTCAACATACTGAGTTTGACCTTCTTCGTCAACATAGTATGGCTTTTCACTTGCATTATCTTTAACACTTATTTTACACGATGTCACACTGAATGCTAATGCGACAACAAGAAAAACCACAATAATTCTTTTCATCATAATAATCCTCCGAAGATTTATGTATTGACTACGTAACATTATAACTTATTTCCCGATAATAAACAAGGGTATATTATGGAAAATTTTTTGTACATTTTATTGAACTACTCGCGATAATATAGTATAATTATCTAAAAGAGAAAAAGGAGTGAATTCTTATGGCAGGTATTGTTGAATATTCCCTTATGAATGCTCATAAGGATTTTAACACTTTACCTTTCACAAAAGTTGATGGTCTTATTTTTGCACAGCTTGCTTATCTTGACTTTGATACCTTTGTGCCTGACAGACAGTTGTTTACACGAGGTATAACCTTCTCTAAAATCTGCGAACAAGATGATTTTGACACTCTCTTCCCTTTAGAAAGAACAGCAAGAAAAAATCTTTTACTTTTCAACTCTCTGGCGTATAGCAAAAGATACGGAACAATTAAGATTAATTACCACGAAAATATCTTTGACAGCGAAAAAGAAGTTCAGTTTTCTGCAACTACATTTCTTCTGCCTGATGGTACTGCATGTGTTTCATTCAGAGGAACGGATTCTACTATTACAGGTTGGCGTGAAAACTTTAATATGCTTTATAATGACACAGTCCCTGCACAGATTTCTGCAGTTAAGTACCTTAACAATGTTGCGAGAAAAATCAAGGGAAATATAATAGTTGTTGGTCATTCAAAGGGTGGAAATCTTGCAATTTATGCAAGTGTTATGTGTTCACCTAAAACAAAAGAAAAAATTGTTGAAGTTCAAAGTTTTGATAGCCCTGGATTTACGGAGGAATTTGTAAATTCTCCTAACTATCTTGAAACAGAAAGCAAGATTATCAAATTCGTCCCCGAAGACTCAATGATTGGTATGCTTCTAAATGATACTGCATCCTATCGTATTGTTAAAAGTGATGGTGAGGGAATCCATCAGCATGACCCATTTTTATGGCTTGTTGATGATAATGACTTCATTACAGGAGAAAAAATTCACACAAAAGCCAGATTTGTAAACAGCACATTCAAAGAATGGGTAAGCAATTTCACACCTGAACAACGTGAACTTTTTGTTGATGCTATGTTTGACATTGTTGAAGCCACAAATATACAAAAAGCAGAAAGTTTTCTTGATTGGAGTGAAAACTTAAAAGGTAATTCATCTTTGATTCTTGACACAATTAAAGATTTAGACCCTGAAACAAGGAATTTTATGCTTAAAGTATTAAGAAATATTTTCCCATCTGCAACAGATAGTGTTCTTACTAAACCAAAAAGTATAATTAAAAATACCTTTGGCAAAATTAAGCGAAGAACCGACACAGATGAAGATACCCTTGATACCTAAGCTATAAAATAAAATGTCAGTTCGAAACCATCCTGACAAAAATCAAAACTATGGAGTGACAAAAATGAACAAAAAAAGGACTATGTTTATAGTCGAATCAGCGGTTATTGCCGCACTTTATGCAGGATTGACATACGCTGCAAGTTTGCTTAATCTTGCCTATGGCAGTATCCAGTTCCGATTTTCGGAAGCACTGACAATTCTTGCAACACTTACCCCTGCTGCAATTCCGGGACTTACAATCGGTTGCTTTTTAGGTAACATCACAAGTCCCTACGGATTGATTGACATTGTGTGTGGAACTCTTGCAACATTCCTTGCAGCAGTTTTATCCTACACCATAAGAAAAGTGACAATAAAGAGTCTGCCATTACTCTCTCCCCTTTTCCCGGTACTTACTAATGCGGTAATCGTGGGAATTGAAATCACATTATTTATGCCTGAGGGATTTAAAATGCAAGCATTCTTAATCAATGCGACGCAGATTGCAATAGGACAGTTTGTTATGTGCTACGGACTCGGATTACCATTATATAATGTAATAAGAAAAACAAAAATTTATAAGAAGATATAAAAATAGCGTGATAACCAAATTGGCTATCACGCTTAATTTTTAACTTAAAATGTTTTCATCTTGGCTATATAAGCATCCTTATTTATGCCAACTGTATAATTGTCTATCGCCTTTTTCTTCAATTTTATAAACTGTGGTATTACAGCCTCAAAATCTAAAGATTGAAGATCAGCCTCACTAACCTCCAGATGGTTAACAGGGTCATAATTCATCTTGATAGTATATGTTGCATAGTTAGGAGTTGTATTATCCACACTCTCAACTGCTACATTGTACTTTGATGCATCAACACCACCATTTACACCCGATAACATCTCCACTGGTTGGTAGGTTACACTATAATCAAAGTACAAGCCAGTTTCTGTTTCTATTTTATCAGCCCTTGCTGACAAATCTTTATACACTGTACTTGAAAGTTCACGAGAATTAACGCCATTCTTTCCAAACAAAGAACGAACATAAGCCTTTTCCGCCTCTATTATCTCCTTTGGCATATCATAAGCATATTTCATTTCAATTTGTGAGTATGCCCATGTTGTTCTTCGTATTGCCTCATTTCTTGCATTTTGGTCAGGCTTTAATGTACCGTCAGCAAGCATTTTATAAATTATTTGTCTGCTTGTATTTGTGTAACGACTAATGCAATTTGAAGCCAATGTCTCATTATTTGTCCAACTTGGGTCATAGTATCCGCCTGATGAACTTGGAGTAATACCATACTTTTTAGCCATCATATCTGTCCAGTAAAACTCTTTTTCCAATTCTATTGCCTTATTCATAGCAGCATAATTGTCGACTGATTCATCAAAATACTTCTGTGGGGCATACATTGTTAATACTGAATAACTGACATTTTTACCTTTATAAAGTTTTGCGCTATTTAAAGCAATATAAGAATACTGAGGCATATATATTCTTTGACCATTGATTTTCAAAAGTGCTTCACCTGTTATGTATGTAATTTTATTATTAACAGGTTTTTGTGGTGAACCTCCATTGTTATTCTTGTCCTGAGTTGGAGTTTCGTCTTTTGAATTGTCAGGCTCTGAACTTGACTCATTTTCACTACTTTCAGGTTCTTCAGGTGTTTCAGATGTTTCTGGCAACTCAGTTGTCTGAGTTGTTGACGAACCTTGAGGGCTTTGCTCATAATTATTGTTCCTTTTATCAGTTGTAAGAACAACTGCAACAACACATGCTACAACAACACAAATTACTGAAATAACAGTAACCAATATCTTATTTTTCTTATTTTTAATCCACTCCATATAAATTCTCCTAATACGTTTAATTGTTATTATGATAGCACTTTTCTGACATCACAATTCTATCAAAATTCTTATTCAATAGCAAGAAAATTGCAAAATTGTATATTTTAATGACAAAAAAGATAAATCCTCAAAAATAACATATCTTATTTCATAATAAATTCCCCCATAAACTAAAAAAGTGCGTCAGCCGAAGCCAACGCACGAAAAACACATAGCTCCAACTGTCGCCAAACAAAATTTCACATTCTCACCAAAAGCAAGGTATGCAAAACGGAGCATCTGCATTTTTACCTGAATAAAGATAAAAACGCCTTGCCCATTGGTGACCAAAATACTATGAAATTTTGTTTGGCAAATTTAGTTTACCACGCATTTTGAAAAAAATCAATGATTATGTTAAGATTCTTTATACACGTCAAATGACATAAGGCAGGCATGGAAGCCTGCCACTACACGATTGTTAAATGAAAATGAATTTATACAGATTTATAAAATGTATTGCTGCACCGATGATGACAAAGATGTGAAACACTGTATGAAAATACTTTTTCTTTGCGCCGATTGCGAATAATACAAGACCGATTATATAAGCACCATTACCTGCAAGGACATATTTTACTCCAACCGGGTCAACCTTGTCACCAATTACAAACAAGGATGAAAATGCGCAAAAGCCGATTACAATATAAAGCACCATTCTTATTGCTTTTGTTTTACTGAATGAAGTTAGTGTCAGTATAATTGAAACAACTGTTGCCACAAGGCAGATTAAAAATAATGTCCAACCGAGTGTATGGTTGATTGTTGCCACGGACAGAAGCATATATGGTGTGATTGTACCCATAAGCATAAAGTAAATTGCCGTATAATCAACCACTCTCATCATTTTTTTAGCATTACTTAATGGTAATCCGTGATAAACGGATGAACATACAAAGACAATGAGCATTGAAACACAATATGCAAGTCCAATAGCAAGATAGTCCCATCTATGAAGTGAAATTGAACGCTGGACACATAGAAAAGACGCTACGAGTGCCAATACTGCACCAATAATATGAGTTACAGAGTTTAAAACCTCTTCTGTTTTTGTGTATTTTACGAATTCTATTGAATCAAGGTTTTTCATCCTATCACCTACCTTACAAATAGTATTATATTACAAAATAAAAGGACAAATCAACCGATTTGCCCTTAATTTTTTCATTTCTTTTTCTTGCCGAAGAAGCTCTTTTTACCCTCACCAAGTCCTTCGTCAACATTAAATTCCATTGCAAGTTGTTTGATTAACTCACTTTGTTTATCTGTAAGTTTCTTTGGAATATCAACGATGATTCGTACAAGCTGGTCACCCTTGCCCATTCCACCACGGCTCTGGATACCACGACCACGGAGTTTGAACACATCTCCCGGTTGTGTACCTGCGGGAACATTATATTCAACCTTACCGTCAAGAGTCGGCACCTGAATTGTACAACCCAAGGCAACCTGCATAAATGAAAGATGCACATCACACCAGACATTGTAGCCGTCACGCTCAAAAATCGGAT
>JAZNJX010000072.1:0-12761 GCA_045578245.1 Candidatus Fimenecus sp.
ATACACAATAAAGTATAACACAAATAATGGCAATATCCAATACAGAAAAGAAAAAAATTGTAAAAGGAACGAATATAAAATGATTTATATTACAGGAGATATGCACGGCGACAAAAAACGCCTTTCACCGTTCAAATTAAGACGCCTGAATGAGGGTGACACTCTTATTGTCTGTGGCGATTTCGGTTTTTTATGGGACAACAGTAATGCTGAACAGAATTACCTTATGTCCTTGGGAAAAAGAAAATATAACATCTGCTTTATTGACGGTACCCACGAGAATTTTGATTTGCTGAACAATTACGAAATCAGTCAATGGAATGGTGGTAAGGTTCATAAGATTTTCGGAAATCTTTATCATCTCATGCGTGGTCAGGTTTACGAAATTGAGGGAAGAAAAATCTTCACAATGGGTGGCGGAGAAAGCTCGGATATTGATATCCGCAGGGATGTTAATGCCTGGTCAAAGGATGAAATCCCAACTCAGGAGGAGCTTCTGGAGGGTGCTGAAAACCTTGAGGTTGCAGGTTATGACATTGATGTTATTATTACCCATGAGCCGCCGCTGAAGGTTAAGAACTTTTTGAATCTTAATGACCCTAATGAGTTTCGAGTAAGTCCCCTCAATGCATATTTTGAGGAACTTTCAGATGATTGCAAGTTCAGAAAATGGTATTTTGGTTCTTTGCATGTGGATAAGTTCATTTCAAATTCACACCGAGCAATATATAAAGATATTGTAAAGGCAAATACAGGAGAAAAGGTATAAAAAAGAAAGTCTGTGAAAAACTCACAGACTTTTTTGTTTGGTTAAATAGCAAGAATTCTGTCAAATAAGGAAAGGATAACTGCGAAAGGTCCTTCACCACTCTGATGAGCTTCTATGTTTCCACAGTCAGTAGCAACGCTACCGTCATAATCACTTGTGAAAGAAGAAAGCCAGGAAATCATACCGTCAGGATATGTAAGAGTTACTTTATTACCAAGACCATCAACAGTATTCATAAATGGGTACTTACCATTATCTGAACTGAACATATCGTGGTTTACAGCAAACCATGAATGATGTGAACTTGATGTTGGGTTTCCGCTTGGATATTTTACAAATGTAAGAGAAGAAAAACGACAGTCAGCAGGATTGTTATTTGTTGCAGTTATGTTTTTCCATAAACCTTTTACAGAGAAGAAATAGTTAACAAGTGGGTCAAGTTTACCACTTGTAAGCCATACAGGGATATCAGCAATAAGGTCCAATGCATCAGTTGATGGGGTCCATGCGGGACAAATTGGGAAAATTGCTGCAAACAATTCAGGATAAGCAACAGCCATTTTAAGTGTCATTTTACCACCCATTGAGTAACCGCCAATGTAAATGCGACTTAAATCGATGTTGTCTTTATTCTTTGAAATAAAGTCGTCGATAGTAGTTCTTAAAGGATGGATAAGAGAATCAGTCCAATAAATACCGTCTTCTTCAAGTGAACGAGGAGCAAATATGAATGCACCGTTACTACCTTTGAAACGATTTTGGAAATCATCGGATGTCCAGAAAGCGATATCGCTCTTTGTCACTTGTAAACCCTCTTCAGCACCATCGCCCATACCGTGAAGCCAGATTACAAGAGGATACTTTGTTGTGTCACCATCTTCAACAGGTGAAAAATATCTGTAATCAATAGTGAAACCGTCTGCTTCAGGACCTTCACCATATACAAATTGTTTTTGCAGTTCAGGAAGAATGTCGTCGTATGTATCATCAACAGTACAAGCAAAAGCTGGCAAAGCCAATGAGCATATAATCATAATAAAAGTTAAAATTATAGATAAAGCCTTTTTCATTGAACCGACCTCCACTTTAATAATCAGAAGTTGTTTTTAACGGCTACTCCCATTGCTCGTGTAAGAGAAGCTTCATGGGATGAAGGAAGGTCACAGCTATAATGCCATACCATAACACCACCAAAGCCATTCTTGATTGCATAATCTGTTTTTGCTTCAATTACATCAGGAGTGTTAAACCAGAAATCTTTGTTTATATTAGGACAATGGTACCAACCATTTTCGTCAAGCTTGTCGTAGCAGCTCTGATACTCATACCAATAAGCAGATAAATCGGAAGGACGAGCATAGAAAGGAAGACCGACGTTGACTTTTTCACGAGGTAATTCCAATGCTTCAACCTGACCAACCATACCTTCATAGGTTGCGTGTCTGCCTTCGGCATCGAGAAAATCGTATGTCATGATTTCAAAGGTGTCAACTGCCTTGATTGCTTGTTTTGTATAGTTGATATTCCAAGTAGAAGCTGCAACACCAAGAGTGTAGTCTCCCAACTTTTTATCGAGAGCAACAAGGAAATTGTTGTAATAAAACCAAGCTGTTTTGGAAAGTGGATATTCATAGTCAAAATGAACACCGTCAAAATCATATTCGTCAAGGACTGCGATTATGTTTTTTATGAATGCTGGACGACGGAATGCTTTGTTGTGCTCTTTGCTTAGAACATCCATCTGCTCATACCAGTCAGTAGAGTCTGTTTGTCCTCTTGGTCCAAGAAGATTAAGTGTGATGTGAACATCTCTGTCACCAATAGCGGCTCTGAGATTTGCAAGAACTTTTTCAAGCATTTCCTTTTCAACAATAACATTTCCCTTATTGTCAAAAGAAGCACATTCAAACACAATTACATCTGTTATGATGTCAAAGTCCTCGGCGTGTATATTTTCAGGATATTGACCCAATTCACCCCTTATATAGGTTGTAACTCTGAATTTTTCAGGTTCTGTATTTCCTCCGTTATCAGGACCGAAGCCTAAAAAGCCTGAAATAAGGGTGATGAATGCAGTGAGTAATGCGATTACTTTGTTAATAAGTCCCATAATTTAAAACTCCTTTTTAGTTTTTATTTTTTATTAAAGGTTTAAGGAAAAGAGGTTTCCTTTCACCTGCTTTTACCATTTCTCGTGAGAGAAGCTCTCTCATTGCCTTGATGACTTGTTTACATTCCTTGTTATTTACAAGATTGTTTTTCTCGTATGGGTCATTCTTTAAATCATATAAGAAGTCATCAAAATAAACGGATGAACTGTGTTTGACCATTCCCGGTCCAACTGCACGAGCAGAATATTTCCAGTCCTTTGTACGGATTGCTCTGCCCACTTGAGATTCACTGATTTGAATGAAAACACAATCTCTTTTTTCAGTATCGTTTCTGTTTACAGGAAGAATATTTCCTGAATAACTGTCAGGAATCGGAATACCCGCAAGACTTAAAAGTGTTGGTGGAAGGTCGATAAGGCTTACAAGATTCTCAATATTTTCACCTTTGTTTACTGCTCCGCCACCAAAAACGAGTGGAGTATGTATGCTTGAATCGTGACAACTGCGTTTATATTCCACATTTCGTGTTTTGAAATGGCAACCGTGGTCACTTGTGTACACAATTATTGTATTTTCATAGATTCCTTTTTCTTTGAGAGTGTCAACAAGTCTGCCCACATTCTTATCAAGAGAATGTATTGCGGCAAGGTAGTCGGGATATTCCTCTTTATAGTTTCCTTTAAGGAAAGTAAGGTCTTCGGGAAGAGGATAATCACGGTAGTTGTCTATTAACTCCTTTGGACCCTCAAAATGTCCGTGGTCATTTTGGTGATGTGGCTCAAGTTGGGAAATAAACATAAAAAATGGTTTTTCATTATCGTGATTATTGATGTATTCAAGGGCAAAGTTATTTATGCAGTCTGCTCGATAGCCCTTGAAGTCAATTTTGTTGCCTTTTTCATCAAAAACATATCCGTCATAACCGTGGGATGTGAATTCAAGAATATCAGCGGCTCTCCAGTATTTATAATTACCCTGTCTTTGTGGTGGTACAGCAGTTTTTTCACAATGCACACCTTTTCCGGGATATCGGTCGGAAGCCAGATGCCATTTTCCGATATATGCTGTGTCATAACCGTTATCATTGAAATAGTCTGCCATTGTTTTTACATTTTCTTTCAAGGCAATACCATTCCAATAGCATTGATTTTCGGTTGCATATTGTCCTGTTTGCAAACATGCTCGTGCAGGACCACAGACCGGTTGGCAAGTATATGAATTTTCAAATAACAGGCCCTCGTCACCTAATTCCCAGACATTTGGCATAAGCTCGGGAGTGAGAGTGTCCCATCGTTGCTGGTCAGAAAAGTAAAAGACAATGTTGGGCTTCATGGTTTTCTCCTTGAATATTACTATTTTAACTATATCATAATGCAACTTCTCTATCAAGAGAAATTATGAAACAATTTCAACAAAAATTAAATGAAAATGTTCTAAAAAAAGTAAAATATGGTTATTGAAAAACAAAAACAAAGTGCTATAATAAAGCTAAAATGGGTATAAGTAGGTGATTGTTTGAACCTTAATATTATTGGTGCTGTTTTTGCAGCAGTATTGGGTTTTCTGATTGCTTTTGTAAACTATATTTTTTCAAAAGCAGTGCTTAAAAAAGCTCCGGAAAAATATGCCCTTATAACAGTTGCACGACAAGGTTTACAAATAGGGTTTTTAATTATCGTTTATTTTGTCGGTACAAAAACACAGGTTGCAGATGTCACATATCTCCTTGTGGGTGCTGTTTTGGGAATGACACTTCCAATGTTTTATTTTACAAAGAAGCTTCTTTCATTTAACGAAGTATTCAATAAAAAAGAAAAGGGAAAGGAGGATAAGGTAAATGGGTGAAAAATCCGAGGTAATTATAAATCTTTTCGGTATTCTTGATGTAACAGGTGAGGTCGTTACAATGTGGATAATACTTGCTATTGTCACATTACTCTCACTTATAGTGAAAAAGAATCTTAAGGAAAGACCTGGCAAATTCCAGAACATCATTGAAACGGGTGTTGAATATCTCGACAATTTCTTTACAGATATTCTTGGTAAAAAGAAAGCAAGAAAATATTTCACCTTCCTTGCATCACTTTTTATTTTCATTATTTTCTCAAACTATTCGGGAATGATTCCTGGTGTAGGACTTACGCCTTATGCGAAAGCACCGACGGCTTGTCTTTCTGTTACAGCCGCATTGGGTGTTATGACATTCATATTCTTACAGGTTTCGGGTATCAAACACAATGCAAAGCATTATTTCAAGCACTTTGTGTCTCCGATAGTTATTATGTTGCCACTTCTTTTGCTTGATGAAATTATCAAACCAGCTTCCCTTGCATTACGTCTTTATGGTAACGTTTTCGGTGAAGAAATGGTTACAGAAGAACTTTATCACATCTTCCCTATCGGTGTCCCTGTGGTAATGATGGTACTTTCATTACTCTTCTGTGCATTACAGGCAATGGTGTTTACAATGCTCGTTTCAATTTATCTTGACGAGTTTACAGAATAAAATAATTTTAATTTTAAGGAGTTAATAAAAATGACAAATTCAGCAATTATCGCAATCGCAGCAGCAATCGCAATCGCACTCAGTACACTTGGCCCATCTATCGGTCAGGGTATGACAGCAAAGGCAGCTATGGAAAGCATTGCACGTCAGCCTGATGCTGCAAAAGATATCCGTTCAACTCTTATTATTGCTCTTGCTCTTATGGAAGCTCTTACAATTTATGGTCTTCTTATCGCATTCATGCTTATTTCAAAGATTTAAGGAGTTAATTATGAATATACAGCCATCAATAATGGTCTGGACTGTAATTTGCTTTTTACTTCTTATGGTAGTACTTAAGAATTTTCTTTTTACTCCTGTGCTTAAAGTGATGGATGACCGTCGTGAAAGAATAAACAGTGCAAAAGAGAAAAAGGAAAATATTGAAAAACTTATTCAGGAGAATGAAGAACAGCTTGAAAAGCAAAAGGTTCTTGCTGCTGAAAACAGAAGAAAAGAAGTAAAAAATAAAATTGAGCAGATACAGCTTCAGGGCAAAAAAGAAATTGAAGCTGCACAAAGACAATGTCTTGCTGATATACAACAGTACAGAGAGGATATTGTCAGTGAACATGATAAAATTGTGGATTCCGTTGCTCCGAAAATGGAGACAGCGGCGGCTTTGTTTGCGAAAAATATTATCTCGCATAGGATATGATAAATTATGGAAATACAATATGTAATAATTAACTTTATTATTCTTATTACAATTCTTGTTATTGCAGGTAGAAAAACCGTAAAGCGTATTTTTGGTGGTCGTCTTGAAAACATCAATAAAGAGCTTGATGAAGCTGAAATGATGGAAAAGATGGAAATGCCAGTTTTTATGCCTTTGACTGAAGAAGCAGTTGAGGAAGACCTCAGCGAAGAAATTATAAAGGCAAAGGCAAATGTGGATGAAAAAATCAGTTCAATTAAAGCTTTCGGTGAAAGAGAATTCAGCGAAATACATCGTGGGATGATAGAGGATGCACGAAAAGAGCTTTTCTCTGTTATGAAAGAAAATGTTATAAAGCTTTTTTCTTATGAAAAGTATGCCGCTGAAATAAAGGCTCTTGATAGTCAGATTGTTGACGATATTCTTTCAAAAATCAGCCTTACTGACGGTGATATGTCCTACCTTAAGCATCACGATGTGCTTTATGTTACTATTACATCTGCTTTCCCTTTGGCGAAAGAACTTGTTGATAGGATTGATGAGGCTACAAAGAAGCTTCTGGAAGCAGTTGACGGTAAAACATCCCTCTGGGTGCTTGAAGACCCGTCTCTTATCGGTGGTCTTAAGCTTCGTATTGGCGACACTGTTTATGATGGTACAGTAAGTGAAGAACTTTATCAGTTTGAGAAGAGTATGAACCATGCACCAATTATGGATGATGACACAGTTGGACAGCTGATTCAGGAATTTACAGAAAAAGCCGAAGAAATCAAACCACACATTCATAAGTATCAGCTAGGTCGAGTTATGACTGTTTCTGACGGTATCTGCTGGATGGATGGTCTTGCAGATATTATGTACGGTGAGGTTGTTGAGTTCGAATGTGGCGAAAGAGGTATGGTTCTCGACATTCAGCAGAATCGTATCGGATGTGTTATTTTCGGTGAATTTGAGCATATTGAATCAGGTAGCCGAGTAAGACGTGTAGGCAGAATTGCGTCCGTTCCTGTTGGTGAATGTCTCCTTGGCAGAGTTGTTGATGCCCTTGGTACACCTATTGATGCTATGGGATATCTTCCGTATAAGGAACGCAGACCTATTGAATTCAAGGCTCCTGCAATTCTTGACCGTTCTCCTGTTAATACACCGTTACACACAGGTATCAAGGCTATTGATGCTCTTGTTCCTATTGGTAAAGGACAGAGAGAACTTATTATCGGTGACCGTCAGACAGGTAAAACAGCTATTGCGATTGATACAATTATCAACCAGAAGGGTAAAGATACAATTTGTATTTACGTTGCAATCGGACAGAAAGAAACTCTTGTTGCTGAAATAAAAGAAAAGTTAGAGTCAAAGGGTGCTATGGATTATACAACAATTATTGCTGTGCCTGCTTCATCTTCTGCAGCACTTCAATATATTGCTCCATTCTCAGGAGCTGCTATGGCAGAGTACTTTATGTATGAGGGCAAAGATGTTCTTATAATCTACGATGACCTTTCAAAGCACGCTGTTGCTTATCGTGAACTTTCACTTCTTCTTCATCGTCCATCAGGTCGTGAAGCTTATCCTGGTGATATTTTCTATCTCCATTCAAGATTGCTTGAAAGAGCAGCTCACCTTTCTGATGAGCTTGGTGGTGGCTCAATTACAGCACTTCCTATTATTGAAACTCTTGCAGGTGACATCTCTGCATATATCCCTACAAACGTTATCTCAATTACTGACGGACAGATTTTCCTTGATGCAGAATTGTTTAACGAAGGTCAGCGTCCTGCTATAAATGTTGGACTTTCAGTTTCCCGTGTTGGTGGTGCAGCACAGCGCCCTGTTATGAAAAAGGTTTCTTCAAGCCTTCGTACAAGACTTGCACAGTACAGAGAGTTGGCTGAGTTTATTCAGTTTGGCTCGGATATTGACGACTCAACAAGAGAATCACTTGAATCAGGTAAACGCCTTACAGAGGCCCTTAAACAGGGAAGATATATGCCTGTTGCTGATGAGTTGCAGACGATTCTTATTTTTGCTGTCAACAAGGGATTTGCAAAGAATGTTGCTGTCGAAGATATGGAAAGATTTGAAAAAGAACTTTACAGCTTCTTTGAAACTGAAAAAGCTTCCCTTGCTCTTAAGGTGAAAAATGCAAAGAAATTGGATGATACACTCAGACAAGAGCTTAATGACGCTGTCAGTGAGTTTGTTGAGAGGTTTTAATTATGCCTACCGTACAGAATCTTAAAAAGAAGCTTCAGGTAATTCTTTCAACCCGAAAGCTTACCCAGGCAATGAAAACTGCATCTACGGTAAAATACGCAAAGCTTTCTGCTCTTTATTCTGATTATGAGAAGTATGAAGCCCAGTGTAACCGTATGTATCAGACATACCGTAAGGATATTAATTCGGTTTTTCCGATAAAGAATCAGGATGCGCCTGTATTATATATTCTTCTTTCCTCAAACAAGGGAATGTGTGGTAGTTTCAATACAGAACTTCTTTCTTTTTTTGACAATCTTATCAGTAAACAGGAGAAGAATCCAGTAATTCTTTGCTATGGGAAAAAAGGAAGAGAATATCTTGATAACAAAAAAATTCCATATAGCGAGGCTTTTGTTTTGGAGGAAGTGCCTTCTTATGCCGATGGATGTGAGCTTTTTGAAAGGGTAAAGAAGCTTATTGAAGCTGGAGAAATCTCAGCGGTGAAGATAGTATATCCACGATATCGAAATATGATGAAGCAAAGTCCCGTGTGTGTGGATTTGTTCAGTTATGACGAGGGAAAAGCAGAGGGAGAAGAGCCTTTGTTTGTTCCCGACAGACAAACAGTTATATTAAGTACTGCTGAAAAAGTACTTGTTTCTATTCTTTATAAAAAGATGCTCGAAACAGCTTTAGGTGCTCAGGCAGCAACTCTTACAACTATGCGTAGTGCTTATGATACTGCTTGTGAATACAGTGCTCAGCTTGAAACACAGATTAATCGTAAGCGTCAGAGTCAGGTTACTGCTGACGTTATAGAAAATTCGTCAGATTTTTCAATGGAAGGGGAGGGATAAATTATGGCAAAAGGTTCTGTAGGAATGGTCCAGAGAATAACAGGTCCAGTTGTTGATATTTTATTCAATGAAAATGAAATTCCCGATATTTTCAATGCAATAAACGTTCAGGTTAATGACGAAATATATACTCTTGAGGTCTCGCAACATTTAGGAAACGGTGAGGTCAGATGTATATCTATGAATCCAACTGACGGTATGTCAAGAGGTATGAAAGCAACTGACACAGGAGAGCCTATCAAAATCAGTGTTGGTAAAGAGACTCTCGGCAGAATGGTCAATGTTACAGGTATGCCTATTGACCGTGGTGAGATAATCAAAACAGAGGAACAATGGCCTATACACCATCCTGCTCCATCATTTGCAGAAATCGTATCTTCAAATGATATTCTTGAAACCGGTATAAAGGTTATCGACCTTATGACGCCTTATGTTAAAGGTGGTAAAATCGGTCTTTTCGGTGGTGCAGGTGTCGGCAAAACAGTTCTTATTATGGAACTTATCCGTAACGTTGCATTTGAACACGACGGATATTCTGTTTTTGCAGGTGTTGGCGAACGTTCAAGAGAGGGTAACGACCTCTGGAATGAAATGAATCAGTCAGGGGTTATTGATAAAACCGCTCTCGTTTTCGGACAGATGAATGAAACAGCAGGTGCAAGACTTCGTGTGCCTCTTGTAGGACTTACAATGGCTGAATATTTCCGTGAAAAGTCCCATAAGGATGTTCTTCTCTTTATCGATAATATTTTCCGCTTCACTCAGGCAGGTAGTGAGGTTTCTGCACTTTTGGGCAGAATGCCATCAGCTGTTGGTTATCAGCCTACACTTGCTTCAGAAATGGGTAAATTACAGGAAAGAATTGTTTCAACAGGTAATGGCTCAATTACATCAGTTCAGGCTGTTTATGTGCCTGCCGATGACCTTACAGACCCTGCTCCTGCAACAACATTCTCACACCTTGATGCAACAACAGTTCTTTCAAGAAAAATTGTTGAACTTGGTATTTATCCTGCGGTTGACCCTCTTGAATCTTCTTCAAGAGCCCTTTCACCTGATTTCGTTGGTGAAAGACATTATAAGGTTGCAAAAGAAACTCAACGTGTATTGCAGAAATATGCAGAACTTCAGGATATTATTGCAATTTTGGGTATGGATGAGCTTTCACCGGAAGATAAGCAGACTGTTAAGAGAGCAAGACGTGTTCAGCGCTTTATGAGTCAGCCATTCCACGTTGCAGAAAGTTTCACAGGTCAGGCTGGTATCTATGTGCCACTTGAGAAAACCGTTGACAGCGTTGAGAGAATTCTTTCAGGTGACCTTGATATGGTTCCAGAACAGTATTTCCTTATGTCAGGTACTGTTGATGATGTATATGACTCTTACAAAAGAGAAAATGGGTGATACACATGAAAGATGGTCTTACCGTAAAAATCGTTACTGTCAATCGCCAGATTCCTGCCATTGAGTGTGATAGTGTGCGTCTTCCTATTTCGGATAGTGCAAATGGTGATTTTTCAGGCTCTTATGGTATAAAAAAAGGTCACGCAAGAGCAGTTTTTTCACTGGGCAAAGGGAAAGTGATTATGGCAGAGAACGGAAACACAGTTTTCACGGCTGAAATTTCCGATGGCTTTGCGATGGTTGAGAATAATGAGGTCAACGTAATCGTTGATAGTATAGAAGAATAAAATAAACGGTTGCAAAGGAAAATCCTAATGCAACCGTTTATTTTTATGTTTTGGGGTTCAAGCCCCGAAACTAAACAAACAAAAAATATAGAGTCCACACAAAAGTGTGAACTCTATTTTTGGTACGAGTGTTCATAAGGGATTAAAATTCAATCTTCTCTTTGTTCGGCAAGATATATGCCCCAATCCGCAAACATTTCCGGTATATCAAAAACATTTTTTCCGTTAGTTTCGATTCTTTCTGTTTCTCCGGGGGCATCATGAGTAAAAGTATCCCAAGCGGTTATAAGATTATTAACACGCTTTATTTTGTGCTTTTCTAAAAGTGTATTATATTTTTCGATATCTTGTGAATAAATAGTAACAACATTGTATTTGCCAATCATAATTTCATCGTGTGAAACATGACAACCAAAACCAAAAGAAGACAATCCGTCATTTATAAGAAGCTCGCCAATCTGCTCCACAATAACAAGTGCTTGTTCTTGTGTACAACCATCAATATAGTAAACATCTTTATGTAAGCCTTCAACCCAGCAAGGCTTTACTATGTTTTCATCCTCTAATTTTGAAGGAATTTCTAAGATGAAAAACAGGGGTTCTGTATGCATTCTTATAAAATCTAACAGCAAATTTTCTATTTTATCAGCATCTATATTTGCAATTATACAGTTGTCGTTAACTTCATATTCTTCGTGAATTTTTTCAGGAAATGGAACCGTACAGCCTTTTCTAAATTTAAGCATAATATCACCTCTTGAATATATTATACTTATATAAAAAATTAAAATCAAGTTGTTTTGATGATTACTAAACCCACTTGACATCTTTGCAGTTGATAAAACTGAAAGTGTCATAGTGGGTTATATACTTTGATATAAAAATAAAAAAATGAGCATTCACAGGTCAAATCCCTTATGAATACTCAATATGGTGCGGATGTTCATAACACAAGTTCAACTCTCCGGTAACACACATTCACCGTACTATATAGCTTTTCCTCATACACGGAGGAATACATAATGTCAAATATAATAGAAGAATTATTCTACGGAAACCTTGAGCCGCAGGAGCTTACCACAGAAATCACACCAAGACTCAAAAAGAAACTTAATGAGCTTGTAAAGAAAGAGGAAGAATTGACTTCAAAGCTGTCTGAAGCAGAAAAAGAACTGTTTTCAAATTACACCTGTGCATATAATGAATTTTCAAGTATCAGTAATTCTGACAGTTTTATTTCAGGGTTCAGGTTTGGCGCGAGATTTGCATATGATACTTTTATAAAAAGATAAGACAAAAATCCCCTTGATAAGATTTTCCTAACCAAGGGGATTGCTTTTATCTTTTAAGTATTATTTCCTTTGTTTCGCCTTCTGCAAAAGTAACATTTTGCTCTTCACCGCCATAGACACTGACTTTAATTGTCTGTGTCTTGTCACTTGTAACGGTAATTTTAACGGTTTCAGAGGTCCATTCAAGGTCAACCTCTGCATTTGTTCTTGCTCGAAGGCCTTCAATACTGCCTTCACTCCATTCATCGGGAAGGGCGGGCAATGCTTCAATCACACCGTCATTGGAGTAAAGGAGCATTTCATCGATAATACCGATTGTACCGATGGTTGTGTCGGTACAGAATACGCCCCAACCATCGTGAGTGTTATGATCGGTCATAAGAGATGTGTAATAGATGTTATCTGACATAAGTGCCATAAGTGAGTTGTAGCAGGAATCTGCATTCTTAAGTCTTGCGGCAACAAGTGCTTTATGTACCCAGCCGTGTGATGCGATGTCATCTTCACCCTGATTTTCTCTGTTTCGGTTTTCGATAGCCTGATTGCAGGCATCAACAAGTGCCTGATTATCCTGAGTTTCAAATGCAGGCCAAGCAGGATAGAGGTGACTTATGTGACGATGCTTGTTGTTTTCCTGAT
>JAZNJX010000073.1:0-13234 GCA_045578245.1 Candidatus Fimenecus sp.
AAATGGAAAAATAGACCTCATTGTAACCAAGTCTGTCAGTCGTTTTGCAAGAAACACAGTAGATAGCCTTACAACTGTTCGTGACCTGAAAGACAAAGGTGTTGAGGTCTATTTTGAAAAAGAGAATATATGGACAATGGATTCAAAGGGTGAATTCTTAATAACAATAATGTCCTCTATTGCACAAGAAGAAAGTCGTTCCATTTCTGAAAATGTTACTTGGGGACAAAGAAAACGATTTGCAGATGGAAAAGTGAGTATTCCATACAAGCATTTCCTTGGTTACAAGAAAGGAACGGATGGTTTACCTGAAATTGTACCGGAAGAAGCAAAGATAGTCCGTGATATTTACAGACTGTTTATGGAAGGTATGACAACTTGTGCAATTGCCAATCACTTGACGAAAAACGAAATACCAACACCTTCAGGTAAACAAAAATGGCAACGACAGACGGTGGAGAGTATCTTGAGAAATGAAAAGTACAAAGGCTCTGCACTTTTACAGAAGAAATATACTGTTGACTTTCTGCAGAAAAAGATGAAAGTGAATGAAGGTGAAGTTCCACAATATTATGTTGAACACAGCCACCCGGCTATCATAGTCCCTGAAGAATGGGAACGTGTGCAGTTGGAACTGAACAGAAGAAAAGATGATAACAGACGAACATTATGCAACAGTCCATTTGCAGGAAAACTCATCTGTGGTGATTGTGGTGAAATACTTGGTTCAAAGGTATGGCACTCCAATAGTAAATATCGCAGAACCATATGGCAATGTAACGCCAAGTTCAAAGGTGAAAAGAAATGCACCACACCTCATTTGTATGAAGAAGACATTAAGAAATGCTTTGTAACAGCATTGAGCCAGTTAATTACAGACCGTGAAGCCTTACTGGATGACGGTAGAATGATAATGCGTCAACTTGAAGACACTACTGCCATTGATACTGAATGTGAACAGCTGATTCAGGAAATGGATGTGTTGACAGAACTTATCAAAAAATGTGTAAATGACAACACCACACAGGCTATCGACCAGGAAGAGTATATCAGCAAGTACAACTCACTTGTAAAACGACATGAAAAGTTACAAAGTCGATATGACTACCTGAAGAAAAAGAAAGAACGACGATTACAACAATTCGACCGAATGAGTTACTTTGTCTTCGCTGTCATAGAACTTGATGAGCTTGAATTACAGTTCAATCCGGCACTATGGCACACCACCGTTGACCATGTCACCGTGTATGCAGATGAACGATTGGTGTTTCATTTCAAGAACGGTAGCGAGGTTGAGGTGAGACTTTAAAAATGTATAAAACATTAGAAGAGTCGGTTTGAAATCGGCTCTTTTTTTCATTATGTGGTCAATTGAAATATCTGTCGATTTGTTGTATAATATCTAAAACACATTGTTTTAGGCAGGAGAATTGTTATGATAAGTTTAATGGATGAAATTGATAATAGTTTAATCGCTCTTGACTTGCCACCTATTTCCGATGTGGTCGATAACAAGAAGAAAAGCATTCAATACATAAATAAAATTTTGAAGCAACACGGAAATAAGGTAACGATACCTTTTAACTCTGCATTAAGTCTATATGATTTTCGTGTCAAGCACGTTTTATTTTCTTTTGGATTAGGTATAGTCCTTTCAACCTTTCATAACTTAAAACATAAAATTGAAAAAGAGTATATGAAATATAATATTAATGATACCTTCATATATACTTGGTTGACTGTGTGTTTATATCATGATTTTGGATACTTTATCAGTGAATCACATTTAAAAACTAATAACATTGAAAATTTGCAACTTGACTATAATATTTTCGATTTCAGTTATTGCGATAGTAGGTATACCAAAAATCTTTATTGTTATTACTATAAAAACAAATATGAAAGACAAAATTGGATTGAAAAAAATTATGACCTTTCAAAGAATGAAGAAGTCGGAGACCATGGCATTCTAGGTGGGTATGTGTTGTTTGAACGTTTATGTTCTTCTGAAATCAAAAAGGAACGTGTTATTAATTCTGGACAATCTATGCAACTAGAAGAAATGTGCCGTTTGGAGCGTGTTCCTCTGTATCAAGACATTTGTTTTCGAATAATGGAACACAATATTTGGAAAAACAATGATTTATATGAAGACTCTAATCCATTATACGAAATAGATGCTCAACATTTTGCCAGAATTGATTTTATAGAACCGTTGCTATATTTACTATCACTTGTAGATACTATAGAAATGACAAAGAAATTTTGCAAATATTCTGATGATAGTAAGGATAAAGAACATTTTGTTTTCCCAAAGACTTTGGGTTCTAAAGTGAAAATTGAAATATCTAATACCGCTATGGATATTGATTATTCTGAATTAGAACGATTCATTAAAAAACATAATTTCATTGATAAAATTGATAGTTGGAAAGCAAGTGTTATTGGTTTGAATAATTGGGTTTGTGTAGATGCAGTTGAGGGTAAAAATTCAAGAATTATTGTAAAAACTGAAGTTGAATCAGCCATATAGGAAATGTGTTTTCACGAAGAGACACACAAAGATTGTTAGCAAATATTTCTCAAGCATTAAAAGTGTTATTTGCTTTGTTAAAAACATCCTGTATTTTTATGTACTAGTTAATTTGACTGTGCTTTTGTAAGGAGAAAGATATGTATTCACCATTCATTGATAATAAAGGAAATCCAATTTCAATTAATAAGTTAAAATATACTCATTTATCACAATTGGTTGATTGTGATGAAGGTCACCATTTAGAATTTAAAAAACACCTTGAAGATGGTGGTAAAGTGCACTTGGCAAAGGAAATTGCCTCGTTTGCGAATTGCGAAGGTGGATGGCTAATTGTTGGCATCGACGATAAAACTCACGAGATTATTCCAATAGATAAGGCTGATTATAGTCAAAAAGTTGGGAAAATCGCATGCAGAATATCACCAATGCCCGAGTTTGAAACCCGATTTTTATCGTTCCCAGAGGACAAGTCAAAGGGTGTTCTTATCATTTATGTGTATGAAGGAAGAAATGCTCCGTATATTTGTAACGGTAGCATATATGTTCGTAGTGGGAGCAGTAAGGAACCCATAAAAAACGCAGATAGAGGGAATATAGAGTACCTTTATAGGCGGTCACAAATCTATACACAAGAAGTCGAAAATTTTTGCAAGCGAGATTACTATTTTGCTTACAATAAGGTTGTACAGAAAACAACTAATACTCCAATAGCAAGTATCTATCTTAAAAATACAAGCATGAAAAAAGATCGGAGATTAGATGTTTATAAAAATCGTGATGATGTAATTGAATATGTAAAAAAACAGCTAAATTTATTTGAGCATATTAGTTATTCTATGGATTCGATTATTTTTATGAATAAGACCGTTCCGCCTGGCTCTAACGGAGCAACTTTTATCTTTGAATTATATTATGATTGGTCTTGTAAAATTATTATGCCAATAGTTTGTACAAGTGGCGAACAATCAGAACAATTTAAGGCTCAATTTCATCAATTAGGGATTAGTAATAAAGTAGTTGAAAATTTTAAAATTGCAGATGGTAGTACTGTATGTAACGCACTATTTGGTGGACTTAATTTGTTTGCAGTTTTAGCAAAACAATATAAACTTAAAGAAAAAGACTATGCGTTTTGTGCAGAATTTGAAAACTCTGAGGACATTGTCCTTGCTTTTTGGGGAAACTCTTTTTGTGATTATATTCGTCTTTACGGTGTTCCATATGCGCATAAAGAGATAAACAAAATAAACATTCAATATTTTCGCCAAAACCCAAATATTAACTTTTCAAACTTAAGGACTTCTTTTTTATTAGACTACATTGGTGCTGCCTTTGGTTACCGTTCAGATTCAATCGCCTCAATTATTTGCGAATCCAATAATATTTTGGTGGACAGTGACTAAAATATATGGATATTAAATTGACTTTTGGCAATTCAGCTGTTTAACGATTATCAGTAATTTAACGATAGGTTAGATAGATTTTCTATGTAATCAAGTAAATAGGTAATAAAAAGGCGTTGCAAGAGGGACAATAAATTCCCAAATGCAACGCTTAATTCTTTTAAATGGCTTAAATGCTATATAAAACAACGATACCACTACTGGCACAAATTGTATCAATAGTGGTATCTGATTTGGTTGCGGAGGGAGGACTTGAACCAACGACCTTCGGGTTATGAGCCCGACGAGCTACCAACTGCTCTACTCCGCGATATTTACTTTGTGCACTCCGTGAGTGCCTTATAATAATACACTCAAACAAAGCATTTGTCAAGTACTTTTTTTAATTTATTGTTTATTTGAAATTATATGCAGAAAAATTCGATTTATTCATCTACTTTAGACAGGCGGTATCCAAAACCGAGTGCCGTGGGTTCGATAGGTAGAATAACAAATGAAAAAATACCTGTTGATTGTCAGCACTTGCTTTTGTCGAACGCTGTCGAGAAGTTTTTGATTGAAATGTGTTGACGATTCGTCATAAAAGCGCTATAACTTCAACAATAAATAACAAAGAGGACAAGGGTTATGAGGTTTGAGGTTTTGAAAAGCTCGCTTGAGCTTGATGGTGTCAGCCACACGGTATATGGGTTTGTTTGCATTGACAAATCCAATAATTGTCACACTTTTTCAGACCTTTCAGACAATTTGCAAGCGGTTAAAAACTTTGTGAATATTCTGAATAGATTAAACCCTGAGTTTTCACAGCTTGAATATTTTATTGAAGACTTTTGTTTCTCTCCCAATTAAAATATGCCTCACCCGATTGATAACTGCTTTTTATCAGTAGCTATCAACCGAGAAATATCCGATAGTATCCCCCCGATGCTGTCGGATATTTTTTTTGAAACAAGTCCAAAAAAATGTTATATTTTACCTTGACAAGCATATATTTATTGTGTATTATATATGTGGTTAGCGAGTGCTAACTATAAATTTATTAGAAAAGTTAGCTAACGCTAAACTTTATGTAACATTCAGGTGGATATTATGAATTTAACAAACGCACAGGAAGGAATTGAATATATCATCAAAGATATCGTAACTGATGATGAAGAGCTTGACGCATTTCTTTTTTCATTAGGCTGTTACGCCGGTGAGCCCATTACTGTTATCGCTCATAAAAAAGGCGGTTGCGTTGTTTCAATTAAGGATTCAAGATATAGCATTGATAATCAGTTAGCCGAAGCAATCTCAATATAAAAGAGCAGGGCGGAGGCAACTGAAATATTTTTGAAAATCTGTTAGCAAACGCTAACAATATAAAACAGTTAAAAATTCATTTTAAATAAATTTTAGGAGGAAAAGAAAATGAGAATTGCTCTTGCAGGTAATCCCAATAGCGGTAAAACCACAATGTATAACGGTCTCACCGGCAGAAATGAAAAAGTCGGCAACTGGGCTGGTGTTACCGTTGAAAAGAAAGAAAGTCCTATTAAAAAGAGCATTTATGATGGTAGTCACGAGCTTATCGCAGTTGACCTTCCCGGAGCTTATTCAATGTCGCCCTTCACATCTGAAGAGAGCATTACGAGTACATATGTTAAAAATGAGCATCTCGATGCCATTATCAATATTGTTGATGCTACGAATTTAAGCCGCAGCTTATTTTTCACAACACAGCTTCTTGAACTCGGTGTTCCCGTTGTAGTGGCACTCAATAAGAGTGATATTAACGAAAAGAAAGAAACTGAAATTGATACTAAGGCATTAAGTAAAGCGCTTAATTGCCCCGTAATTGAAACAGTTTCAACTTCAGCAGAGGGACTTAAAGAGGTTGTTGCCGCTGCAGTTGAGCTTTATGGCAGAGGTCAGAAAGCACCTTATGTTCAGGGTTCAATCAACTTAACAGACAAGAAATCAGTTGTTGAGGCTGATAAAAAGCGTTATACATTCGTAAACGGAATCGTAAAAACAGTTGAAACTCGCAAGGTGCTTACAAAGAACAGAAACTTCCAAGATAAAATTGACGACATTCTCACAAATAAGTGGTTCGGGCTTCCGATTTTCGCAGTTGTTATGTTCCTCGTTTTCTGGATTTCGCAGGCAGGACCGGGCGTTTGGATTGCCGATTGGCTTGTGGGTGTTCTTGAGGGCGTTCAGGGTTGGATTGCAGGATTTTTCGAAAATGCAAACCCATTGCTTTCTGCACTTTTAGTTGACGGTGTAATCGGTGGTGTTATCGCAGTTATCGGCTTCTTGCCACTTGTTATGGTAATGTATTTCCTTATCGCGCTTCTTGAAGATTGCGGATATATGGCTCGTGCATCAGTAGTGCTTGACCCCATCTTTAAAAAGGTAGGTTTAAGCGGTAAATCAATTATCCCCTTTGTAATCGGTACAGGCTGTGCAATTCCCGGTGTTATGGCTTGCCGTACAATCCGTAACGAGCGTGAGCGCAGAGCGACAGCAATGCTTGCCCCATTTATGCCTTGCGGTGCAAAGCTTCCGGTTATTGCACTTTTCGCAGGTGCATTCTTTGAGGATGCAACTTGGGTTGGACCTCTTATGTATTTCGTAGGCATCGTGATTATCTTCTTGGGTGCTCTTCTTGTTAACAAGATTACTGGTCACAAAATTAGAAAATCCTTCTTTATTATTGAGCTTCCCGAATACAAAGCACCATCACTTAAGCGAGCATTCCTTTCAATGTGTCAGCGTGGCTGGGCTTATGTGGTAAAGGCTGCAACAATCATTCTTCTTTGCAATACTGTAATTCAGATTATGCAGACATTCACATGGCAGTTCACAGTAGCGGAAACAGCTGATGCTTCAATTCTCGCTTCAATCGCAGGTCCATTTGCGTATGTGCTTGTTCCCGTTGTGGGTGTACTCTCTTGGGAGCTTGCCGCAGCAGCAGTTACAGGCTTTATCGCAAAAGAAAATGTTGTCGGCACATTGGCAGTTTGCTTTGTAGGACTTGAAAATCTTATTGATACTGAAGAGTTGGCACTTATGGAGGGCGCAGGTGCAGAAGTTGGTCAGGTAATGGCAATCACAAAGGTAGCAGCTCTGGCATACCTTATGTTTAATCTTTATACTCCGCCTTGCTTTGCGGCAATCGGTGCTATGAACTCTGAAATGAAAAGTGCAAAATGGCTCTGGGGCGGTATTGGACTTCAGCTTGGAACAGGCTTTACTGTTGGCTATCTCGTATATCAGATTGGCACACTTATCACAACAGGTGCAGTGGGTGTTGGCTTTTTCCCTGGGCTTATCGCAGTTTTGGTGTTTGCCATTGTTATTGGTGTTCTCTGTGTTCGTGGAGACAAAAAGGTACAAAAATCGAAAATGAATAAAAAGGAAAAAGTAGCAGTAAAATAATCAGGAGAAATATATGGAGGATTTTATTGTTATCGCAGTTGTTGTATTGATATTGGGATGTGCAATTGCTTATATAGTAAAGGAAAAGAAAAAAGGTGTTAAGTGCGTTGGCTGTCCCTATGCAGAAAGCTGTGGGAAGACAGCCGAGAAATGTTCCTGTAATCTTAACATTAATAAATAATTTAATAAAGTATGACGGAGTATGAACTCCGTCATTTTTTTGATTGGTTTTATATTTTCTTAATATAATTATATTCTTATTTATATTATTATTTATTGGGTTTATTTTTTAAACTACTCGGGTTTACTTTTTAAACTACTCGGGTTTACTTTTTAAACTATATTTATAGTTTTATAATGTAGTGAAACAGTTAAACAAACTCTAATTTGCTCAATACTTCAAGTACTCAAACTTTTATTAATATCAAAAAAATAAAGTTCACACAGATGTGTAAACCTCATTTTTGGTGCGGATGATGGGACTTGAAAGTCTGCCACGGCTATGCCTTGCATACTACCCGATTGCCGACCCAATTTCTTGCGAAATTCGGTACCCGTCAACCGTCTTGTGCTAAAAACAATCCGCTGGATTGTTTTCTTTACGCACAAACCCAAGGGTTCAAGTCTTAACATTATTCAAATTAAAAAAATAAAGTTTACACAGATGTGTAAACCTCATTTTGGTGCGGACGATGGGACTTGAACCCACAAGGAAGTAATATCCACAGGTGTCTGAGGCCTGCACGTCTGCCAGTTCCGTCACATCCGCATATGTAATTATTATATATTTTTGCTTGATAATAATATCATTTTGAGTAATAAAAGTCAAGTGTGTTGAACTCTTGGGTTTTGTCATAAATAAAGTGATTCAGTAAATTGTTTTTTGAACAGTTTAACTAATATTTTTATATAATAATCATACAATAATTGTATATTCAAAAATCTTGACAAAATCAATTTTTTTGCTATAATATTTTGCAGAGACTCGGCTTTTATGGAAAGTCTGTCAGGGAGAACACGTCACCGACTGAAAGCGTGTTTGAGATGAGTAGTAAGCTTGGGAACACTCTGAGGGCAAAAACTAATTGAATATTAAAAGAGGATATGCTTTTGGCATATCAATGCGGGTGGCACCGCGGGTATTTATTTTAATTACTCGTCCCGGGAATATTTTAAGTATTCCCGGGACTTTTTATTTTGTTTCGGGATAAATCAGGAGGTAGATACTATGTACAGAACACTATTCTGTAACGACATCTGTGACAAGCACATAGGACAGACCGTTCAACTTGCAGGTTGGGTTGATGTTGTCCGTGACCACGGTGGCGTTATCTTCGTTGACATTCGTGACTATACGGGTGTTACTCAGGTTGTTATTCCCAACGAGGATTTAGTAAAAAATGTAAACCGTGAAACTGTAATTTCAGTAACGGGTACCGTTGAAAAGCGTGACCCTGATACAGTTAATGAAAAGATTGCAACAGGTTATGTTGAACTTATTGCTGACAGTTTACAGATTCTTGGTAAGAGTAAGAATATGCTCCCATTTGATGTAAGAGCATCAAGACAGAGTAAGGACGAAGTTCGTCTTAAATATCGTTACCTTGACCTTCGTAACCCTAAGAATCATGATAATCTTGTTAAGCGTTCAATGATTATCCGTCATCTTCGTAATAAGATGGAGGAAAAGGGCTTCCTTGATATGCAGACACCAATTCTTACTGCATCATCACCTGAAGGTGCTCGTGACTTCCTTGTTCCATCAAGAAAGCACCCGGGTAAGTTCTATGCTCTTCCTCAGGCTCCACAGCAGTTCAAACAGCTCCTTATGGTTTCAGGCTTTGACCGTTATTTCCAGGTTGCACCTTGTTTCCGTGATGAAGATGCTCGTGCTGACCGTTCACCTGGTGAATTCTATCAGCTTGACTTTGAAATGGCTTTTGCAACTCAGGAAGAAGTTCTTGATGTTTGTGAAGACTTGATTTACGATACATTTAAAGCATTTACAGATAAAAAGGTTACTCCTAAGCCATTCCGTAGAATCACTTATGCTGATGCTATGATGACTTATGGCTCAGACAAACCTGACCTTCGTAACCCACTTCTTATCTGTGACCTTACAGCTTTCTTCTCAGGTGTTGATTTCCCTGCATTCAAGGGTAAGCCTGTTCGTGGCATTGTTGCTGATTGTAATGGTAAATCAAAGAAATTCTTTGAAGATTCACTTAAATTTGCAACATCAAATGAAGTAGGCCTCGGTGGTCTTGGTTATATCACACTTAAAGAAGGTGTGTTTGCAGGCCCTATTGCTAAATTCTTGAGTGATGCACAGAAAGTTGAAATCACAGAGCTTACAGGTGTTAAAGAAGGTGAAACTCTCTTCTTCATCTGTGACGAAAAGAAGGATGCGACAGAGAAAAAAGCGGGTATGATTCGTAACTGGCTTGCAGGCAAAGACCAGCTTGACTTAATTCGTGATGATGCATTTGAATTCTGTTTCGTTGTTGACTTCCCAATGTATGAAAATGACGAAGAAACAGGGGAGACAATCTTTACTCATAACCCATTTTCAATGCCACAGGGAGGTATGGAAGCACTCCTTACAAAGGACCCAACTGAAGTTTTGGCTTATCAGTATGACCTTGTTTGTAATGGTATCGAGTTGGCTTCAGGTGCTGTTCGTAACCATGATAACGAAATCATGAAAAAGGCGTTTGAAATCGCAGGTTATGACGAAGAAGAACTTAAGAAACGATTCAATGCTTTATATACAGCATTCCAGTATGGTGCTCCTCCTCATGCAGGTATGGCACCTGGTATTGACCGTATGGTAATGCTTCTTACTGACGAAGAAAAAATTCTTGATGTTATTGCATTCCCACTTAATGGTAATGCTCAGGATTTGTTGCTTGGTGCTCCAAGTGAAGTTACAAATCAACAGCTTGAAGATGTTCATCTTCTTGGTAATGGCAGTGCTCTTGCACAGCGTCAAGCAAGTGTTGCTGGTACTTCAAAGAAAGCAACCGGAAAGCGTTCAACTTTCTCAAACGCACAACAGCTTAACCAGTTGTCACTTACAGAAGATGAAGAAGCAGTTATGCAGGGAATTTTTGCTGCAATGAAAGACAGTGAAGCAAAACTCAAAACTATAGATACAGAAAATGTAGAAGAAATGGTACATGTTATGCCAATGGAAAATGTACTTCGTGAAGATGTACGCAAGCAGAATTTCTCAAGAGAAAGCTTACTCGAAGGTGCTCCTGAAAGAAATGATGACAGCTGGCAGGTACCAAGACTTGTAAAGTGAGGTGAATAGTAATGAAATATTATGCAACAAAAGTTTCTGATAAAGGAAATATCGCAGTTGACGATACACTCCTTGTGAAAGATGTTGTTACAACTGCAGGTTCACGCATATTAGATGGTTTTAAGCCACTTTTCAGCGCTGAGGCAGTTACTCGTCTTGAAGCAAACGGTTATACAGTAGCAGGAAAAACAAATGTTGGCGAATTCGGTCTTGATCTTGTTGGTGAATTTTCATACTATGCACCACAGGAAGGTAAATTATCAGGTACTGCAGCATCTCTTGTAGCTGATGGCGAAGTAGAAGCAGCACTCGGTGTTGATATGAATGGTTCACCAAGAAGAGCAGCAGCTCTCGCAGGTGTTGATTTCTTGAAACCAACTTATGGTACGGTTTCTCGTTATGGCGTAATCTCTTGTGCAGCATCAGGTGAACAGGTTGGTGTTTATGCAAAGGATGCAGAAAAAGTTGCTGAAATTATGGGCGTAATTGCAGGTCATGACGATAAAGACGGCACAAGCCTTCGCAACGACAGCTATGACTACTCAATTACTGATGTAAAGGGTAAGAAAGTTGCCCTTAACAAATTCTTACTTGATAAGGCAGACGAAGAATCAAGGGCAAAGGTTCTCGCATTTGCTGAAGCACTTCGTGCAAATGGTGTTGAAGTTACAGAAGTTAACTGCGAAATGCCTGAAATCGCAAATACAGCGTGGCAGATTCTTATGTGTGCTGAAACCTGCAACAATGTTTCACGTTATGACGGTGTTAAATATGGTCACCGTGCAAAGGAATACAAGAACATTGACGAATTATATGTAAACTCAAGAACAGAGGGCTTTAACTTCCTTACAAAAGCGGTTATCCTTTATGGTTCTGATGTTCTTTCAAAGAATCGTTATAAGGATTGCTTTGACAAGTCACTTCGTGTTCGTCGTGTGGTTGCCGAAGGCGTTGCAAAGACATTCAAAGAATTTGATGCAGTTCTTACTCCTGTATGCAGTGCAACAGAGTACGAAGCATACGATATCAAGTCTGCATTCGGCAAAGTATTCGCAGAAAGCGTTTTTACAGCAGTGCCAAATCTTATTGGCGTTCCTGCTCTCGTTACAAATGGTGCTCAGCTTATCGGTAATCATTTCCAGGAAAGCACACTCTTAAGTCTTGCTCATAGCGTTGAAAAGGAGGGCAAATAATATGAAATATGAACTTGTTATAGGCCTTGAAACTCACGTTGAGTTAAGTACCGAATCAAAAATTTTCTGCTCTTGTGGTGGTCATTCTGCTGCAAATGAGCCTAACGATTGTGTTTGTCCTGCTTGTTCAGGCATGCCGGGTATGTTGCCTGTTATGAACAAGAGAGTTGTTGAACTTGCTGTTACGGCAGGTCTTATGCTTAACTGTAACATCAACCGTTATACAACATTTGATAAGAAAAACTATTATTATCCTGACCTTCCTTGTGCATACCAGATTACACAGATTAATCATCCAATCTGTACTGATGGTTGCGTAACACTTAAAACAAGTGAAGGTACAAGAGATATCAGAATCAAGCAGATTCATATGGAAGAAGATGCTGGTAAACTTGTACACAGTGGTAACTCATCATTTGTTGACTTTAACCGTACAAGTGTTCCGCTTATTGAGATTGTTACACAGCCTGATTTCCGTAGTGCTGAAGAAGTTGTAACATACCTTAATAAACTTAAATCAATGTTCCGTTCAAGTGGCATTTCAGAATGTGAAGAAGGCGCTATGCGTTGCGACGTTAACATTTCTGTTCGCCCTGAAGGTAGTACTGAATTTGGTGTCCGTACTGAAATTAAGAACATGGCATCATTTGAAGCTATTGAAAGAGCAATTAAGTACGAATCACAGCGTCATATGGATGCTCTTGAATATGAAATCGAAGAACTTGTTCAGGAAACAAGAAGATTTGATGATGTAAGTGGTAAGACATTTGCAATGAGAAATAAGGAAACTGAAGCAGATTATCGTTACTTCCCTGACGCAAACCTTATGCCTATCATCATTGATGATGCTTGGCTTGAAGAAATCAAAGCAAATAAGCCTGTTGCTGTTGATGAAAAGGCTGAACAGTATCGTGAAGCAGGAATTTCTGAAAAAGAAATTGATATGCTTATTTCAAACCATAAGATTGCTAAAATGCACGAGGATATCGTTGCTATGGGATGCAATTCAAAGGACACAGCGGCATGGATTCTTACAGACTGTGCAGGTATCCTTCGTAAAGACGGTAAGACACTCAATGACCTTACAATGACAGCAGAAACTCTTGCTACAATCATCAAGATGGTTGATAGTGGTGAAATCAACAGAAATGCAGGTAAGAAGGTTCTTATCGCAGTTGTTGAAGACAACGCTGACCCTGTTGAATTTGTAAAAGCACAGGGACTTGATAAGAAGTTTGATTCATCAGCTATCGAAAGCGTTATTGACAATGTAATTGCACAGAATGAAAAAGCAGTTGCAGACTATAAGAGTGGTAAAGAAAAGGCTCTTATGTCAATCTTCGGTGCTTGTATGAAAGAACTTCGTGGTGCA
>JAZNJX010000074.1:0-34376 GCA_045578245.1 Candidatus Fimenecus sp.
GTCTTGAAAAGCTTGATGCTCTTGCAAAACTTCCTTCAAGAGAAGTATTGCTTGCTACAGTTCTCAGTGCGTTCAACGCACCTATCGCATCTTTTGCTCGTGCAGTACAGGCTATTGTTGACAAAGATGGTGAAGTAGCACCAGTTGCTGAATAATTAAAAAAATAATCTTAAAAAATATTTAGTTTAAAATTTGGAGGTAAAATACCATGGCATCAGAAAAAGTTATGGCTATCGTTGAAGAACTTAAAGTTCTTACAGTTCTTGAGCTTTCAGAGCTCGTTAAAGCAGTAGAAGAGGAATTTGGCGTATCTGCAGCAGCTGCAGTAGCAGTAGCAGCTCCAGTAGCTGGCGCAGCAGCAGCTGAAGAAAAGACAGAATTTGACGTTGAACTTACAGAAGTTGGCGCAGAAAAGATTAAGGTTATCAAGGCTGTTCGTGAAGTTACAGGTCTTGGTCTTGCAGAAGCAAAAGCTGTTGTTGACGGTGCTCCTAAAGTACTTAAAGAAGCAGCTTCTAAGGAAGATGCAGAAAGCATCAAAGCTAAGCTTGAAGAAGTTGGCGCAAAAGTTACTCTTAAATAATTTAAGAAAAACTGAAATTGAACCTCATTCCATTTTGGAATGGGGTTTTATTTTTATGGTAAGGACAATAGATATATTGTTAATGTTTGGTGATAATAAACAAATAATAGACTTGTTTTTTGTAGTACATTTCGGCTCAAATCTGTTGAATAGTTTATCTTTCTATGATAGAATCGTGTAGGAAAACAAATAGGGGGGTGCTAGAGCTGATGCTTGATTTATTATCACTTATAACAAACATTGATTTTATGGACCTGATTATGGTTGTTGTAGATAGAGTTGTTGGATTTATTTTTTAGTTTGATATATTTTTAAAGGGTGTGCATAGCACACCTTTTTTGTTGCATTGTTAATATTTGTATGGTAGAATAAATTAAGTATATATCTATAGGTGGTTTTATGTCAAAATATTCAGATAGAGCGATTGAACTTTTTATGGAAGGAAAAAACTGTTCACAGGCAGTTTTTGCAGCCTTTGCACCCGATTTAGGACTTTCTGAAGAAATGGCTTTGTCTGTTTCAATCGGTCTTGGTGGTGGTGTCGGAAGATTAAGAGAGGTTTGTGGTGCTGTGAGTGGAAGTGCTATGGTTGTTGGCCTTAAGCATCCTGAACTTGAAAAAGCAGAAGTTTATAAGCTCGTTAATCTTATTGTAGATGAATTCAAAAAGACTAATCACTCCATAGTTTGCAAGGAACTGCTTGGACTTTTACAACCTGAAAAATCAACTGTTCCTGAGGCAAGAACCACTGAATACTATAAAAAAAGACCATGTGTTAAAATTGTTGAAGACGCAGCTTTAGCAACAGAAAAGATACTTTTTGTAGGGGAGAATAAATAAATGACAGGTGTGTATGCTTATTTTGAAGAAAACTCAGTTATAATTGGTAATGATTATATTGAAAGACGTTTTTCAACCGAGAATAATAGACTTATCACAAAGGAAATTATTAATAAAAGAGCAGAAAAATCAATCAAATTCAAGCCAAGTTCAGCAGAATTTGTTGTTGCATTGAAAAAGAAGAAGTTTTTAGGTTATAGCACAACATTTTTATCTTCAAACAATCTTCAAATTGATAATGTAAATGTGTTCAAACATCGTGTGGAGTTTATTTTTAAACCATGTATCTACAACGGTGCTAAAATTTCATTTATTGAAACTGTACAGATTGAAGAAGAAAACCACTATATGCATAAGTATATTGAAATGGTCGTTGCACCTGAAGAACAGCATCTTGTGACAATCGATTATATAGACTGTGAACATATTTTTATTGATACTCCTGAACAACAATGGACAATCGGGGAAATTGAACCTGCGTATCTTACAAGTTACCATTCTGCACTTGGTCAGCCTGTGTATATTAATGGCTTGTTTTTAGGTTCAGAATTCCCATTGTCAGAAAATAATATTGCAGATAATAATGTTTATTGCAGATATTTCAGTGGTAAAAGTTTTGACAAATTGAACCTTAGTTGTGGTCATACATTTAAAACCTGGAATACAGTTGTCGGTGCAGCAAGAAGCCTTGACTTACAAGTAATCCGTGAAGATTTTCTCACATATATCAGGGATATTTCGAGAAAAGTCAAACCTCGTTTTCAGTATAATTCTTGGTATGACCATATGCACGATATTACAAATGAAAACATAATGGAATCCTTTATGAAGATTGAAGATAATTTATCCAAGACAATGGTTCCTCCGCTTGATTCCTACGTTGTAGATGACGGATTTGTTGATTGGGATGCAGATTTCTGGAGCTTTAATAAGAAATTTCCATATGAATTATATCCATCTTCAACAATCGCAAAGAAGTTTTCTTCTGAGTTTGGTCTTTGGAATGGTCCAAGAGGTGGATATAATGACATAAAAACTCCACGATTTGGAAAAAATATGGAGAGAGCAGGTAAGGGTGGATACAACAGAGCGGCAAAGGATGTTTGTGTATCATCCCATGAGTATATTAAAAATATTACTGAATATTACCTTGATTATCAGAAAAGATTCGATATAAACTATTGGAAACTTGATGGATTCCTCCTTCGTGCTTGTCCATGCAAGAAACACGGACATATCACAGGTGGATATAATAACACATACCAATATACTGAAATGTGGGAAAACTGGATTGATATATTCAAAAAGCTCCGCTTTGCCCGTGAAACTATTGGTAAGGATATGTGGATAAACCAGACAAGCTACTGTAATGCAAGTCCTTGGTTCTTACAGTGGTCGGATAGCCTTTGGATTCAGAATAGTGCTGATATTGGTTTTGTTGACAAGACTGATAAAGGGGAAAAACTCAGTGACCGTGACGTGGACAGAGTTTTGACATATCGTGACGGAAGATATTACGATTTTAGTGTTGTAAGAAATTATCAATTCCCACATGAGTTTATTTACAACCACGATCCGATATACGGAAATACAGCCAAGATTTCAATGACTGATGAAGAATTCCGTAAGTATATGTTTATGATGACAACTCGTGGTACAGCATTTTGGGAACTTTATTATTCATATAACATGTTTAATGAAGCTAAATGGCGCATAAATGCAGATGCACTTCGTTTCATCCGTAACAATTATAATATTATAAAGACTTCTCGTTTTATTGGCGGTTCACCTACAAAAGGTGAGGTTTACGGCTATTCTGCATGGACTGAAAATGCAGGTGTAATATCATTGAGAAACCCATCAAATGAAACAAAGAAATTTACAGTTGTACTTGATAAATTGACAGGTACATTCCCTTGTGCAAAGGACATGAAGAAAATCTCAATATACCCTTATAATTCAGCTGAAGATGAAAAATTGTACAAGTATGGAGACAAGCTTGTTGTAGAGTTAGCACCACTGGAAGTTACAATCATGAAATTCTCAAGTGAAAAAGAGCTTGTACCACAGTTAGTTTATGGCAGATTTGAAACAAGTCAGGAACTTCTTTTATTCTTCGATGAAAGAGTATATACTGACATTTCTCTTATTACATCCGACGAAAAAATCAAGAGTGTTGATGTTTTAGAGGATTATAGTACACTTAAAATCACATATGAAAACCCAGTGGAAAAAGCTTTTGTTTCACTTACTGTTAAAAATGCTTTTGGTGATATGAATGACGTTGAATTCAGTGGTAAATACAATGAGAATTATATTTGCTCAGATAATAGAATTCCTGAGGTACGTGATTTTACTGTTCAATTTACAGTGGAAGACACAGAAGATGGAGAGTTAATGAATGCATATAATCTCAATGTGTCAATCAATGACCAACTTGGAGTAATTTCTTTTGGCGAGAAGAAGAGCCGAGGGGATATAGCCATTCAGAAAGGTGATATAATCACAGTTGTTTGTGAACCGAATGGACTTGCAAAGCTTTATGTTAATAAAGAGTTGAGCAGTTCTGCATATAATGAAGAGGTTTGCAGTGAACTCAGGAATTGTGAAATCACATTGTCTGATAATGCAAAAGATTTAAAGGTGCTATCAAAAGCATTATCTTTTAAGAATATATAAATTTGGAGAATTATTATGGAATTGAATAAAGTTCTTTTAGCTAATACCGATGGTAAAGCTTTTGAAGAAAATATTATACTCAGTCGCAATGTAAGAGTTTCAGTTTTGACTCCTGAGACGTTGCGTGTTGAGTATTCAACTGACGGAAAATTTACAGATTTACCATCACAGAGCATCTGGTACAGAAATTTTGGAAAAGTTGAGTTTACTCACGAAACAAAAATTGATACATTGTGTGTGAAAACAAGTTATGCCGAATTTTACATAAACAGTCATTCAGGTAGTTTTAAATATGTTGTTATTGATGGCAAAAAATGCACTTATAATCATGAAAACAACCTTAAAGGTACAACAAGAACACTTGATGGCACATATGGTCCAACAGAGCTTAAAGATGGTATCATTTCAACCGATGGTGTCAGTGTTTACTATGATAGCAAAACATTGCTTTTAAATGATGATGGTATGCTTTCATCACGTGAAAAAGACACAAAGGACTATTATATATTTGCATATGGCAAGAATTATGTGTTGGGTATCAATAATTTCTATAAAGTTACAGGAATGCCACCGCTTGTTCCAAGATACGCTTTGGGTAACTGGTGGAGCCGATATAGAGCATATACACAGAAAGAGTATGAGGATTTGATGGTTGAATTCGCTGACCGTAATATTCCACTTACAATTGCTACTGTTGATATGGATTGGCACTGGGTTGACCTTAAGAAGCGGTTCAATAAGAAATATAAGTCAAGCAATATTCTCAATAGTGGCTGGACAGGATATAGCTGGAATACTGAGCTTTTCCCTGATTATAAGGCATTTCTTAAGAAACTTCATGATATGGGACTTAAGGTTACTCTTAATCTACATCCTGCTGATGGTGTACGTGCATTTGAAGATATGTACGAAGAAATGGCAGATGCTATGGGTGTTGATAAAACTAAGGAAGAAACAGTTGAGTTTGACTTAACAGATAAGAAATTTGTCAATGCATATTTCGATATTCTTCATCATCCTTATGAAAATCTTGGTGTTGATTTCTGGTGGATTGACTGGCAACAGGGTACAAAGAGTAAAAAAGCAGGTCTTGACCCATTATGGCTTCTTAACCATTATCATTATCTCGATACAGACCGTGAGAATAGAAGACCTATGATTCTTTCACGTTATGCGGGAATCGGTTCACATCGTTATCCACTTGGTTTCTCAGGTGATACAGCAATCAACTGGAAGGTTCTCGACTTCCAGCCATATTTCACAGCAAATGCCGCAAACTGTGGTTATACCTGGTGGAGCCATGATATCGGTGGTCATATGATGGGTGAACACGACGATGAACTCTACATCCGTTGGTTGCAACTTGCAGTTTTCTTACCAATTTTAAGACTTCACTCAACGAGTCTTGATGTTCTTGGTAAAGAGCCTTGGAACTTCTCTTGGGAAGCAGAAACTCTTGGTACAGAATATCTCCAACTCCGTCACAGAATGATTCCATATATCTATTCAATGAACTATCGTACATTCAAAGATGGCAGAGCACTCTGTGAACCATTGTATTATACATATCCTGATAACAAGGAAAGCTTTGAAAACGGAAATGAGTATTTCTTCGGTTCAGAACTTCTAGTTGCTCCCGTTACTACAAAGATTGATGCAAAAACAAAGACTGCAGCAACAAAAATGTGGTTGCCAGAAGGCAGATGGACAAACATACTCGACGGTAAAATCTATAAAGGTGGACAAAAGGTTGTCATCAACAGCCCAATTAACACAATTCCGGTTCTTGCTAAAGAAGGTGCAATTATTCAAACTTCACTTGATGAAGGTAATGGTTGGGGATGTCCTGAAAACCTTAAAATTGATATTTATCGTGGTAATAATTCCGTTAATTTCTATGAGGACGACGGTGAAAGTGGCAAATACAAGAATGGTGAGTATTCAATTACAAAGATGACTGTCAGCGAAGGTGGCAATATTGTTAATTTCAAGATTAACGGTGGTACTGCTATCAGCTGCATTCCTGCACAGAGAAATTATACATTCGAGTTTAAAGATATTGCATCATTTGATGAAGTTAATGTTATGATTAACGGTCTTTACACTCCTGTAAATGTTGTTAAAAACACATTTACACTCCATAGTGTAAGTGTTGCTGATGAAATCAATATCGCAGTTGCAGGTGTTGTTGCAAAGAAGAATAAGCCGGTTAATGACCGTGCACTTGACTGTCTTATTCACCTTAACGGTAACAATATGAAAAAGCTCATTACAAGCAAGAGAATAATGAGCTGTAAGGATAAGAAAGATTTCAAGGCAATAAACAGAATGATTAAATCAAAATCATTGAGAATGTGTCTCGATGAAGCTGTTTTTGCAATGGAAGATTAATAAAAAATAAGGGACGATGATAATTCATCGTCCCGATTTTTATGTAAATATAATTAAAAGTATTCAGGGAAGTAAGGGAGAACAAAGTCAATGGTTTCCTTAAGGCAATCTTTTGATTCTTTGAATATGGTAGCAATTGACCAGGCATGAGCAGCGATTTTTCCGTCTGCCTTATATGTTTTGTGTGTAACCCCAAGCTTTGTAAATTCTTCACTCAAGTCAAAAGTCTCGTATCTTAAATAGTCCTTAGTTGCCCAAATAAGAAAACTTGGTGGGAAGGAGCTGTTAAATGCAGGAATAGCCAGCTTGCCTTCCTCTGTATCTAAAAACTTTCGGGTTTCTTCAAGGTTCTTTCCAATAAATGTACTTGTCATTAATCGGATGTCGGGAAATTTTGACTGTTCTTTTTTCTCGTCAACAAGACTTTGAAGATTAAAGCATCCACAATGTGAAACAAGCGCCTTGATTTTGAATTTGGTAGCATTTCTGAATTTAACACCCAATTCTTCTAGGACTTCAGGGTGTGAAAGACAATGTGCAACAAATGTAATATAGTATCCTCCTGCGCTTTCACCTGCGATAACAACATTTTCAGTATCAATGTTAAGTCCAACAGCATGGTCAATTATGTAGTCAATAGCAGTAAAGATTTCTTTAATCTGAGTTGGGAAAATTTCTTGTGGTGCGTAGGAATAACTGACAGAAGCACAGTAAAAGCCTAATTCTGCCCAGTTTGCGATATACGGATTCCTCATTTCAGTAATGCCTGAAATCCAACCGCCACCATGAATATAAAGGAATAATGGCTTCTTTGTATCCGTTAAATCATCTCTGCTAAAAGTATTTATATAGTTTAACTTTTTGTTACCATAAAGCATTTTTGAATATGTAATATTTTTAGGAACAGGACGGTAAGTAGCAACCATAGCGAGAGCTTCAGTAAAATTATACCAATACTGACTTACCATACCTCTTGTATATACTTTCTTTTCCATAATAACACCTCTTTTTCACATTATAACAAACATAAAACTTATAATCAAGGTGAATGTGATTATAAATAACTCTGCACTCTTTGTTTTGAATTCTACACTCACTTCGGCGAACCGTCGCACATGGACGAAGAGTTCTCGTCTCTCCATAAAACTAAATACAACGAATAAAACCCACACACCAAACGATGTATGGGTTTTATTGGCGCAGAAGGAGAGACTTGACAAGGCTGTGCCTTGTCTTTGCTTCGCAAAATCCTATTTATATGTCCGTGCTCCTCTGCCTTCGGCAAACCGTCGCACATGGACAAAGAGTTCTCGTCTATCAACACAAAAAAATAATCCCACACACCTAAAGGTGTATGAGATTATTTGGCGCAGAAGGAGAGACTCGAACTCTCGCACCGGTTTCCCGGCCTACGCCCTTAGCAGGGGCGCCTCGTCACCAACTTGAGTACTTCTGCAAGTGTAACGTGTTTAGCGTTATTTAATTTAAAAGCGGGCTGTAAAAACTTACAACCCGCATCTGGCGGAGAGAGTGGGATTCGAACCCACGGTACGTTGCCGTACGACGGTTTTCAAGACCGTTCCGTTATAACCACTTCGGTATCTCTCCGTATTGGGCTTGATTATAATATCACAAAAGAAACATAATGTCAAGGACTTTTTTCATAAAATTTCAAAGGACTTGCAAACTTTAAAACATACCTTGCATATATTCTCACGAGGTGTTTTTATGTTACTGTCATTATTGCAAAGTCTTTCAACAAATATTCTCTATTTTATGCTCCATCTGTCCTCAACAAATTCTTTTCCAAAGCCTTTGAGTGCAAAGGAAGAGCAGGAGGAACTTATAAAGTTTCATCGTGATGGGGATATAAATGCAAGGAACAAACTTGTAAACCACAATATGCGACTTGTTGCACATATAATTAAAAAGTATTATTCAAATTACTCCGACCAGGAGGATATAATTTCAATTGGCACAATCGGGCTTATAAAAGCAATCAATACTTTTGATTATACAAAAGGGACACGTCTTGCAACCTATGCTTCAAGGTGTATTGAAAATGAGATATTCATGCATTTTCGTGTCCGTAAAAAGAATGCACAGGAGATTTCAATGGATGAACCTATTGACACGGATAGTGAGGGGAATCCGTTAACCTTTACTGATATAATTTACAGCACGGAATCCGTATTTGATGATGTTGAGCTTAAAATGCAGACTGAAAAGCTTTATTCTTATATCGCAGATATAAAGGACCAACGGAAAAAACAAATTTTAATAATGCGATACGGTCTTTATGATACTGAACCGTTGACTCAACGGGAAATCGCACAAAAACTCGGTATTTCCCGTTCATATGTTTCACGAATTGAAACCAAGGCGATAGAGGAGCTCCGTGAATTGTTTGGAGTTAATAGATAAAGAAAAAACGGACATCATTTGATGTCCGTTAATTTTCATAAATCAGCTTTGAATTAAACTGCTCTTTCAACCTTACCTGAACGAAGGCAACGAGTACAAGCATAAACTCTCTTAGGAGAGCCGTTTACAACTGCCTTAACTCTCTTAACGTTTGGCTTCCATGTTCTGTTTGAACGTCTGTGTGAGTGAGAAACCTTAATACCGAAAGCTACATCTTTACCACAATATTCGCATTTTGCCATTTCAAAGGCACCTCCTTGTATACGGGGATAAATAATCAAATTACAACAAGAGACATTTTAACAGAAAGTTTATCAATTTGCAAGCCTTTTTTGAAAAATATTTTTAATAATTTGCAGAAAAATACTTGCATTTTAAGAAGAAATAATATATAATACATTCAAACGAACATTTGTGCGATAGCGAGGTAATAAAAATGGCTGATAAAAAGAAAGCACTTGAAACTGCATTATTGCAAATAGAAAAGAATTATGGTAAAGGCGCTGTTATGCGTCTTGGTGAAAATAGCTCACTTAATGTTGAGGCTATTTCAACTGGTTCAATTTCTCTTGACCATGCAACTGGTATCGGTGGACTTCCAAGAGGTCGAATTGTTGAAATTTACGGACCTGAATCTTCAGGTAAAACAACTCTTGCATTACAAGTTGTAGCTGAAGCACAGAAGTTAGGTGGCGAGGCAGCTTTTATCGACGCTGAACATGCTCTTGACCCTGAATATGCACAGAATTTAGGTGTTGATGTTAATTCATTGCTTGTTTCTCAGCCTGATAATGGTGAACAAGCTCTCGAAATTGCTGAAGCGCTTGCTCGCTCAGGTGCTCTCGATGTTATTATTGTTGACTCTGTTGCAGCACTTGTTCCTCGTGCAGAAATCGAAGGAGATATGGGTGACAGTCACGTTGGTCTTCATGCTCGTCTTATGTCACAGGCTCTCCGTAAACTTACTGGTGTAATTAATAAGTCAAATACAGTTGTAATATTCATTAACCAGCTCCGTGAAAAGGTTGGCGTTGTTTATGGTAATCCTGAAGTTACAACAGGTGGTCGTGCTCTTAAATTCTATACAACAATGCGTATCGATGTTCGTCGTGTTGAACAGCTTAAAGGTCAGGGTAATGAGTTTATAGGCTCACGTACCCGTGCAAAGATTGTTAAGAATAAGGTTGCTCCTCCATTCAAAGAGGCTGAATTTGACATTATGTATGGTGAGGGTATTTCAAAAATCGGTGAAATCGTTGACCTTGGTGTTAAATTTGATATTCTTAAAAAGAGTGGCGCATGGTTCTATTATGGTGAACAGCGTCTTGGACAGGGTAGAGAGAATGTAAAACTTCTCTTTAAGCAGGATGAAGTTCTTGCAAACGACATTGAAAAGCAGATTCGTGAAAAAATGCAGGAGCTTTCAAGTGTAAAGAAAACAACAAATGCTCCAATCGAACAACCTGAAATTATTAAAGTTCCAACAACAAGAGCAGCAGCAAGAGCAACTCTTGATATTGCTGTGGATGACGACGAATAATGAAACTCTCTATTAAAGAAGGTAAAGCCAACAGGATTCATATCTATGTTGACGAAGAGTACCGTGCTACAGTTGATAGTGATTACTGGTATTCCGAAAAATACAGAAATTTTAAAGAAATTAATGATGAAGAACTGACCGAGTTGCTTGACGCGGTCAGTTTTCGTCGTGCTTATAACAAAGGCCTTGATTTGCTTTCACGTCGACCACACGGTACAAAGGAGCTTATCAAAAAACTCTGCGAAAAAGGTCATGAAAAAGAGTTTGCCGAGAAGGCTTGTGACCGACTTTTAGAATTAGGTCTTTTAAATGATGAAGAATTTGCAAGAATATTGGCAAATGAACTTTACGAAAGAAAAGGCTATGGTGTAAAAAGAATAAAGCAAGAACTCATTTTTCGTGGGGTTGACCGTGAAATTGCAGGAAATGCGATAGATTCTATTGACATTGATACCCAAAACCGTATTATATTAGTAATTGAGAAAAAATATAAAAGTAAAATAAATGATGAAAAAGGCAGAAAAAGAGCAATAGACGGGCTTTTGCGTCTTGGATATTCTTACTCGGATATTAAAACTGCCTTAAATTCTATTGAAGAATTCTGCGAGGACGAGAATTATGACTAAAAAAGTTGGTATGATATCATTGGGTTGTCCCAAGAATCAGGTGGACGCTGAAATAATGCTTTCAAAACTTCAAAAAGGTGGTTTCGAAATAGTAAATGACCCAATGGAGGCAGACGTTGTTATTGTTAACACCTGTGGATTCATTGAAGACGCAAAACGTGAATCAATCGAAAACATTCTTGATATGATTTCATTTAAAGAAGATTGTGAAAATCTTAAGGTGCTTGTTACTGGGTGTCTTGCAGAAAGATATCAGTCAGAAATCTTTAAGGAAATCCCTGAAACTGATGCAGTTATTGGCATCGGTGCTAACGAAGATATATGTGAAATCTGTACTAGAATAATTGAGGGCGAAAAAGTTGAGTTGTTCCCTCCTAAAACTGACCTTAAAATTGAGGGAAACAGAATTCTTACTACACCACCGTATTCTGCATATCTTAAAATTGCAGAGGGATGCTCTAATCATTGTACTTATTGTGCAATTCCTGCAATCCGTGGCGAATTCCGCAGCCGTCCAAGTGAAAGCATCTTGGCAGAAGCAAAAAAACTCGCAACCGAAGGTGTTAAAGAGTTAATCGTTGTTGCTCAGGATACAACTCGTTATGGTGAAGACTTATATGGCAAAAATGCTCTTGTGCCATTACTTAGAGCATTGTCAAAGATTGACGGTATTGAGTGGATTCGACTTTTGTATCTCTATCCTGAAAGAATTGATGATGCACTTATTGATGAAATCGCAAATAACGATAAAATTGTAAAATATATGGATATTCCTCTTCAGCATTGCGATAAAAATGTGCTTAAGAGAATGAATCGTCACGGTGACAGAGAAAGTCTTACTGCTCTCCTTAATAAAATCCGTGAAAAAGTTGAGGGTATAACAATCCGAACAACTTTTATTGCGGGTTTTCCTGGAGAAACTGAAGAGCAATTCAATGAACTTTGCGAATTCATAGAAGAAATGCGTTTTGAAAGAATGGGATGTTTTGCATATTCGGAGGAAGAGGGTACTCCTGCTGCAAAACTTGATGGTATGATGGATTTTGAAATTCGTGCCGAAAGAGCCGATATTATCAATGAGCATCAGAGTGTGATTCTTGACGAAATCAATGATTCACTTATCGGTAAAACCTTACAGACCATAGTTGAGGGTTATGATGCATATACCGATTCGTATTATGGAAGAACATATATGGATGCTCTTGAAATTGATACACAAATATATTTTACATGTGGATTTGAACTTTTTGACGGGGATATTGTTGAGGTAGAAATCATTAACGCTATTGATGGCGAATTAACCGGAGAAGTAGTATGAAATTAAACCTTCCAAACTTATTAACTGTATCGAGAGTTGTAATTACGCCACTTTTTCTTGTAACGATTTTAATGGAAACATTACCACATAGGTTTTTAATTGCCTGTGTTATCTTTTCAATAGCTTCAATTACTGACGCTGTTGACGGACACCTTGCAAGGAAAAATAATATGATTACAAATTTTGGTAAGTTTTTAGACCCGATTGCAGATAAAATTCTTACAACAGCAGCACTTTTAGCATTTATGTTTATGGGGCTTTGTAACATCTGGATTGTAATGCTTGTATTAACCCGTGAATTTGCAATCGCATCAGTCAGGATGATTGCTGCCACAAATGGCGTTGTAATTCCCGCGAATGTGTGGGGGAAAATTAAAACTGTAAGTCAGATGGTGTTTACAATTCTTATTATGCTTTTGGGTGAAGCATATTTTGTAGTTGAAACATCTAATGCAATATTGTTTGCAGAATTACCTGATTTATCTTTAATATCCAACGGATTACTTTGGATTACTGCAATTTTAACAGTTGTTTCAGGCGGAATTTACTTGTATGATAGCAGAAAAATAATTGATTTCACAAAATGATTGCAAAATGTGAAAAGTTGTGATAAAATGTCATATAATATAAATAAAGACTGTGACCGAAAAGAGTAGCAGAGAAGTTTTTTATCAGAGATTATGGGTCGTCGGCTGAAAGCCCGTATTAAAAATGCTTTGTGAAGTGCATTCGTGAGTCGGTATGAGGAAATACATACCCGTTAGCTGCGTTAAAGTATTTGAGTTATAAATCGAAGTGGAACCGCGACTATTCGCCTTCGTCTGTTTTGTTACAGACGGAGGCTTTTATACTTTCGGAGGAGATAAATTGTTCAAAAGACTTATTGAAGATATACAGACGGTAAAAGAACGTGACCCCGCGGCGTCAAGTATTCTTGAAATACTGTTTTTGTATCCTGGACTTAAAGCTATAAGGATGCACAGAGTTGCAAACTGGTTTTTCCGTCATAAAATGAAGTTTATTGCTCGTGCAATTTCTCAACAAGCAGTAAAAAAGACTAATATTGAAATTCATCCTGGTGCAACAATCGGAAGAAGATTTTTTATTGACCACGGAACCGGTGTTGTAATCGGTGAAACGGCTGAGATTGGTGATGATGTTACAATTTATCAGGGTGTAACACTTGGTGGTACCGGTAAGGATACAGGGAAACGTCATCCCACAATTGGCAACGGTGTTATGATTGGCTCAGGTGCTAAGGTATTAGGACCATTTAAAGTAGGGGATTACTCAAATATTGCATCGGGTGCTGTGGTTCTTGATGAAATCCCACCAAATTCAACTGCTGTTGGTGTTCCTGCCCGTGTTATAAAACGGAACGGAAAACGTGTTGATAATCTTGACCAGGTTCATATTCCTGACCCTGTGTCACAGGAATTTTGCAGATTAAATGCAAAAATTGATAGGTTAGAAAAAGAATTAGCTAAATATAAAGATGAGAAAGGTGAATGATATGAGAATTTTTAACACTCTCACAAGACAAAAGGAAGAACTTAAAACACTTGTTCCAAATGAATTGAAAGTTTATGCTTGCGGACCAACAGTTTACAACTTTATCCATATTGGTAATGCTCGTCCTCTCTGTGTTTTCGATACATTCAGAAGATATATGGAATACCGTGGCTATAAAGTAAACTTTGTTCAGAATTTTACTGATATTGACGATAAAATTATTCGTCGTGCAAATGAAGAAGGAACAGATTACAAGACAGTTTCTGAAAAGTATATTGAAGAATTCTGGACAGATGCAAAAGGTATGAATGTGCGTGAAGCAACTGTTCATCCAAAAGCAACAGAAAATATTGATGAAATTATCGATATCGTAAGTACTCTTATTGAAAAGGGATATGCTTATGCAGTAGATAATGGTGACGTTTATTTCAGCCCAAAACAGTTTAAAGAATATGGTAAGCTTTCACATCAGCCTCTTGAAGACCTTGAAGCAGGTGCAAGAATTAATGTTGAAGAAGTAAAACGTGAACCAATGGACTTTGCTCTTTGGAAGAGTGCAAAACCAGGTGAACCATACTGGGAATCTCCTTGGGGTCATGGTAGACCGGGCTGGCATATTGAATGTTCAGCAATGGTAAGAAGATACCTTGGTGAAACAATCGACATTCACTGTGGTGGTCAGGACCTTGTTTTCCCACATCATGAAAACGAAATCGCACAGAGCGAATGCTGCAACGGTGTTCCATTTGCTAATTACTGGATGCATAACGGATTTATCAGTGTTGACAATGTTAAAATGTCAAAGTCACTTGGTAATTTCTTTACAGTTCGTGATGTTGCAAACGAATATGGTTATGAGCCAATCCGTTATTTCCTTATTTCTTCACATTACAGAAGTCCAATCAACTATAGCATTGATATTATTGAACAGTGCAAAGCTTCCCTTGTTCGTCTTTACAACTGCCGTGAAAGCCTTGACTTTGCAATGAAAAATGCTGCAAATGTTCTTCCTGAAAATGCAGATGCAATTAAGGCAACTCTTGAATCTCGTCGTGACCAGTTTATTAAGGCTATGGATGACGACCTCAATACAGCAGATGCTATTTCAGCGGTATTTGAACTTGTTAAAGATATCAACACAACAGTTATTACAGATGCTCCAAGCAAGGAACTCGTTGAGCTTGCAACTAAACTTTTTGACGAACTTACAGGTGTTCTTGGTCTTGTGTATAACAGAAAGACAGAAAGTCTTGATGACGAAATTGAAAAGATGATTGAAGCAAGAACTCAGGCTCGTAAAGATAAAAACTGGGCAGAAGCTGACAGAATTCGTGACGAACTCAAAGCTCAGGGTATTGTTCTTGAAGATACACCACAGGGCGTTAAGTGGCACAGAGAATAAGGAAGTAATCACTGATTAAATCATGTCACAAAACAGCGTAATACTGTAGTTGTTGCAAACAACAGAATATTTATATTTACCGACAGTAACCGTCCAGTTGCTGTCGGTCATTTTTATATTATCAGCTAAAATCCCACAACTGTTTAAGATATCTATCTGTTGGTTATACTCCTCCCCGGTGAATACGGAAGTGACGCAACAAAATTCATTAAGATATTCTGAGATTCTCTCTTCATTTGTTGTCAGTAAACCTGTTCCGATAATCTGGTTACTTTCATTCATTCTGAGGACTAAAAGATAATCTTCATATTCATAAAAAAGGCAGTTTTCTTCTGCTGAGTTCTTGCCAGATAGAAAATATGAAGTCTTGTACTGAGTGTCATATTCATGATTCATTCTATCGACAAATTGGTCGATTCCAAATTTTTCTTCTTTTGAACAACCAGTTAATAATATAATTATAATTACCAATAGAATTGTCAATAATCTTTTCATAGTTATCACCTATTTGAGAATAGTCATATATTTATATGAAAAAAGTTTGAAATTTACAATTTATTTACAAAATATTCCTTGGAAATATTTAATTTTTGTAGTAGAATATAATGAAAATATATTTTTAAAGGACAGTGATTTCCTTGTTAAAGAATTTTAAGAAGAAAAGCCTTAAAGCAAAAATTGGTATTATTGCTGGTGCATTGGCAATTTTATTGTTGTTGGTTTATGTTCTTTATTCTAATTTTAAACCTGAACCACCAGTTGAATACGACTTATCCAAGGTGACTTACGGTACAATCACGGACTACCTTGATGTCAGTGGTACTGTCGAGTCAGGTGTAACAGATAATTACCTTGCAATACAGGGCGTTATTGTTGAAGAGGTTCTTGTTGATGTTGGTGATTCTGTTAAAAAAGGAGATAAAATCGCAACATTTAATGTTTCAGCGGCAACAGAATATCTTAATAAGGCAAAAGCTGAATATGATAAAGCATTGAAGGAATATAATGACACAGTTTCATCTTCCGCAAACAATGAAAGCAGAAAGAATGAAATTAAGTCTGAAATTGAAAAGCTTTCAAAGCAGGTTGCTGATAAGCAAAAAGAAGTTGATGCTTTGACAGAGCAGATTAAAAACTCTTCAACAGGTGAGACAGCCCCTATTCCTGATGACCAGATTGATATGATTGCTATGCAGATGCTCTCTAACGGTGCTTCTTTAAGTCAGGTTATTTCATTTAAGAAAGCAGCGTCTCAGGTTGAGCTTCCGGTTGTTGATGAAGCAACAGAAGCAAAACAGAAAGAGCTTATGCAGAAGAATCTTGAGTTGGCACAACTCAATTCACAGCTTTCAGCACTTTATGCAGAGGATGTATCTACTATGGCTGCTGATTCTTCAGTTATTGATGCATTAAAAGCTATGAAAGATGCAAAAGCTATGGAATATGAAAAAATCAATAATGCTTATCAGGCTATGAAAAATGGATGGTATGCACAGAATGATGGTGTTGTTACTGCTGTTAATATTAAAGCTGGTGAATCATTTGTTCCTGTTAAAGAAAGCTCTGGCTCCGGCTTTGATATTTCTTCTTTAATCGGTGGTGGCGTTGATTCCGATACAGCAAACATCATTTCAAGTCTTTTGAATGGTTCATCAGCACCTATGAGTTCCGGTGTAATTGTTGAAAGCTATGACAATATGGTTGTTACAGTCACAGTTGGAAAATCTGACCTTCTTAAAGTGAAGAAAGGTATGAAAGCCAAAATTTCAAGCCTGGATGCTGAATATGAGGGCGAAGTAGTTTATGTAGGCGCAAAAGCTGCTGATTCTTCGGGTGGATTGAACCTTGGTTCGATTACATCTCTTATGGGTGGTTCTTCAGGTGCGTCAGGTGCAATCGTAAAGGTTAAGATTAACAACCCTGATTCAAAGATTGTAGTTGGCTTTGATGTTGATATAAAAATTGTTCTTGGTACACTTGAAAATGTTCTGACAGTCCCTGTTGAATCAGTTGTTTATGACAGTGGTGTTTATTCTGTATTCGTTTATAATGCAGAAGAGGGTACTGTTACAAAACGCAAAATAACAAAAGGTTTACTTGACGAAGCAAATTACGAAGTAATACTCGGACTCACAGAAGGTGAGATTGTAGTTAAAAGTCCTGACCCTAATATGGTAGATGGTACAAAAGTTAAGGGAAAAAACGCATAAAAGAGGTGTGAATATTGAATATTAAAGAGAATATTCGTATTGCCATTTTCAGCATAAGAACAAATCTGATGCGTTCACTTCTGACTATGTTGGGTATCATTATTGGTGTTGCTTCCGTTATTGCGATTGTCACTGTTGGTAATGGTGGACGTGACTATATTGTCGGTATGATTCGTGATATGGGTAACAGTGCAATTTCTCTTACAGTCAATGCAAATTTAGCTGATGAGGACGATTATTTTACTGACAAGGATATTGCTGCAATCAAAACTCTTGAAGGCGTTCAGTATGCGTCGATGCAATCAATCGCAATGTGTCAGATGAGTGCTAACGATATGACAGGTATTCTTATGGGAATCGGCTGTAATACCGATATGGCGATGCTTATGAGAACTCCATTGATGTATGGTCGATTTTTTACCGAGGAGGAATACCTTGAAGGTAAAAACGTCGGAGTAATCGACGTTGGTAGTGCATTGCAACTTTTTGGCAGAAAAGATGTTGTTGGAGAAAGTGTAAGCTGTACATCAAATGATTTGACAATTTCTGTTCGCATTGTTGGTGTTGTTGATATTATGGCAAGTATGAATCTTGACACCGAAGAGATGATGAGCAGTATGGGTTCAATGATGGGTGGTATGCAGATGACAAGCTGTATGCTTTTAATGCCTGCTCCTGTGTCAGCAACTCTTCTCGGAAAATCAAGTAGCAGATATGATATGCTTCAGATTACTGCTGTTGACGAGAATATGCTTGATGGTATCGGTACAGCAGCACTTAATCGTGTACACTCATTACATGATAACTACGAAAAAGATTGCTATACTGTAACCAATATGGCAACATATATTGACCTTCTTGATACTGTTATCAATGTTTTCACAATATTTATTGCAGCCGTAAGTGCAATTTCACTTATCGTTGGTGGTATTGGTGTTATGAACATTATGCTTGTTTCCATTACCGAACGTACGCGTGAAATTGGTATCAGAAAGGCTCTTGGCGCTAAAACGGGAACAATTATGTTCCAGTTCCTGACAGAATCAATTATTCTTTGTTTGATAGGTGGCTTAATCGGATTGTTATTGGGTGTTGCAGCTGCAGCGTTTGTTTCATTTATAATGAAAGTGCCACTTACTGTTAAACCTGCAACAATTGCACTTGCAGTTGGTTTCTCGTCTGCAATTGGTATTATATTTGGTGTTTATCCTGCTAAACGAGCAGCAAAACTCCCACCAATTGAAGCTCTTAGAAGAGATTAATGTATTTTTAACCCCTGAGGATGTTCCCTTGGGGGTTTGAAATTTATCCTTCATTTTTTTGTGTGTATATGCAGTTGTATATACACATTTTTTTTACTTGTTTTTAAAATGTAAAGGATTTTACTTTACATAAAATACAATATTTACCAGTAAAAACCCTAGCGTTATCAAGTTTTAAACATTTTCAACAAAGTTTTCGACAATATCAAAGTTCAAATCCCTGTTAAAAAACAACTGTATAAAAGTATAATCATTTGATTTTATTCGATAATTTTTTCGTTTTTATACATGTTTTTTGCAGGATTTTATATTTTTCCTTCATTTTCTATTTGCCCCAACACGCAAAACCTGTCGAAAAGTTTTTTCTAATAAAACTATAAAAAGTATTGCCAATAATTACCAAATATGGTAAAATATGGCAGAAATAAGAAATCAAACAACGATTTAAAATATGGAGGTTTCAAAAATGGGAAGCAATTTGAAAGTATTATTGACAGGTGAGGGAAGTGAATTCGGAAGGAATTGTGCAAATGTATTACGTACTTATGGTTGTGATGTGTCTTTGATTCCTAAAGACGGAAAAATGGTACTCACAAAAATTAAAGGTGGTAGTGTTGATGTGTTAGTTATGGATGCGTTTATGGCAAATCTTGATGCTTTGGCGGTTATAAACGAAATACCCAATGATGAAAGCAAACCTTTGATAATGATAATGTCAAGTTCGGATAATCAGAGGTTTGAACAGGAAGTTTTGTCAGCAGGTGCCGATTATTATTTTCTTAAACCTTTTGATATAAATATGTTAGCTCAAAGGATTTCACAGCTGACAGGCTGGAGTAAAAATAATGGTGACTTATCAGAAAAAAGAGACTCAAATGATTTGCAAGTTACTGTCAGCGAGATAATGCATCAGATTGGTGTACCAGCTCACATTAAAGGTTATCAATATCTTCGTGAAGCAATTGTGCTTTCAATAAATGATAGGGAGATGATGAGTTCCGTAACAAAGGTATTGTATCCGACAGTAGCAAAGATGTATTCAACAACTGCATCCCGAGTAGAACGTGCAATTCGTCATGCAATTGAAGTGGCGTGGGATAGAGGAGATGTTGATGTTCTCAGTTCATATTTCGGATATACTATTCAGAGTGAAAGAGGAAAGCCAACTAACTCAGAGTTTATTGCAATGATAAGTGATAAACTTCGTCTGCGAATGAAGATTTCTTGACAAACAAATATAAAAATGCTATCATTTTTTGGTGAAATAGTTAAAGGCTCATAGTTTTATGAGCCTTTTTTCAAGGAGTTTTTTATGTCAGAATTGGTAATTATTGCAGTTGGTCTTGCTATGGATGCCTTTGCTGTTGCAATTTGTAAAGGACTTAATATGAGAAAGCTTGATTATAAGCAGACAGCACTTATTGCTCTCTTTTTTGGTGGATTTCAGGCGGGAATGCCGCTTATTGGTTGGTTTATAGGTTCAAAGTTTGCTGACTATATTACAAGCATCGACCATTGGGTGACATTCATTCTTCTCCTGATTATCGGTGGTAAAATGATTTATGAATCATTTCATGATGAAGATGAGTGTAAATGCTGTGAGAGTAAACTTGACATTAAAGAGCTAACAGCACTTGCAATTGCCACAAGTATTGATGCACTGGCAGTTGGGGTTGCTTTTGCTCTTGAATATGAAAGAAATGCAGTTTTTGTTGCAGTAACTCTTATTGGTGTTATAACTGCTTTACTTTCTGCACTCGGTGTGTTCATCGGTCACAAATTCGGTGTAAAATATAAGAATAAAGCCGAACTTGCAGGTGGTCTTGTTCTTGTTTTGATGGGTGTTAAGTTCCTGCTTGAAGGACTTGGAATAATAGGTGGATAAAATGATTAAAACAATACTTTGGGACATTGATGGTACACTCCTCGATTTTTCTAAAGCTGAAGAGTATGGTATAAGAAAGTGCTTTGAGATTTTTTCACTCGGTGAATGTACTGACGAAATGCTTTCACGATATTCGGTAATCAACAGGAAGTACTGGGAAAAGCTTGAAAGAAATGAACTTACAAAACCTGAGGTGCTTCGTGGTCGATTTGTAGAGTTTTTTGAAAAAGAGGGTATTGAGTTTGACAAAATTGATGAATTCAACCTTGAATATCAATATCGTCTCGGTGATAAGGTTTTCTTCTGTGATAACGGACTTGAAACTGTGCAGAGTATTAAAGGAAAAGTAAAACAGTATGCAGTAACAAACGGTACATTTGTTGCACAGGATAGAAAGCTTAAGCAATCAGGTCTTGATAAAATCTTTGACGGAGTTTTCATTTCCGATAAGATTGGTTTTGAAAAACCTTCAATTGAATTTTTTAATGTTGTACAGAAAGAAATCGGCGGATTCAAACACGACGATGTTATGATTATCGGTGACTCTCTTACAAGTGATATTCGTGGCGGAAATAACGCAGATATACTCTGTTGCTGGTATAATCCATATGGTGGAGAAAACACAAATAATCTTAGAGTAGATTATGAAATAACAGACATTTCCCAAGTACAGGATATTATACAGAAATAACACTAAAGGACTTGTTGCATAAGTAACAAGTCCTTTTTTTGTTGAAACTCTACAAAGAAAAAATAAATGTTGAAACTCCATTGTTATTAAACCTGATTTGTGGTAAAATTAATTGATTATATTAGAAAGGGAGAGTGAAAAAATGAGTGTACTTGATAAAGTAAAAGATTTAGGTACTGAAATCAAAACTCATTGGAACACCCCGGCAGAAGGTAAATATGTTCCTTATAAAGAATATAAGGACGTAGTTATTGGTGTCGGCGCAAACTACACAGGTGCAAAAACACTTGAGTATATCGGCTTCTGGTCAAGCTGTTTCCTCATTATGCACCACTATAAGTTGCCTTATCTTACATTCTCAGTTATCGGTCTTCTTAATATGCCTCTCGGTTATATTACAGCCCTTATCTGGTGGTATGTATGCGACAACTTGGGCTTCTTGCCAAAGAAACAAGAAAGAAAAGTTTATCTTGTTTACGGTCTTATGATGGCATTTGGTATATCCACATTGTTATTTGACTATTCAAGATTGTTTGACCAGTCTGGTTCTTTCATAACAATGCTTAATAGCTTTGAGGGTATGAATGCCACGGCATGCTTTAAAACTTTTGGTACACACTTCCTGTATTCAGGTTGGGTAGGTGCCAGAAACATTTTCTGGCGTAAAAAACTGATTCCTAAATATGGCAGATATAAGTACGGCCTTTACTGCGACGTTATTCCAAAGTGCGTAATGGTTATTCTTATTGGTTGGCTTCCAGTTTATAACATTGCTGACGTTGCTACTCGTGTTTGGGTTGCAAACCTTCTTTTCGCTACATATAACGTATTCGGTTTCGGTAATGTTCTTGAAGAATGTTCAAAGAGAATCAGTCCAAACCTTCAGGAAAGAATCCTTGTTCGTAGCTATCCTGTAAAACTTTCACACATTTTCAACTCAATTCTTGCAATTATCCTTCCTGCAATTGTTGGTATGCTCCGTCACGAATGGGCAGATATTAACTTCTACAGATGGGTTATTCCTGTAACATTCTGTATCTCAGCGGCATTCACAATGGGTCTTGCAGGCAGAATCAAAGAAAGAATTCCACAGCCACCAATTGAAGAAAAAGTTCAGATTAAGTTCTGGGATGGTATGCTTGGTGTTCTTAAGAATAAGTATCTGTTGATTAACACAATCGTTGGTCTTATTGACTCACTTGGTAATGGTATGTTGCCATTCGCAACTATTCTTTACTTCTATACATTCCGTTTGAGTGGTCTTCCATACTCATTGTTGGTAGCACTTGTTTCATTCGCAGGTACTCCACCTGATTTGTTATCACCATACTTCCTTAAGAGATTCTCATACAAACAGATTATGATTTTCTATCAGTTAAGCCGTGCAATCGGTAATGCTATTATTGCTATTGCAATGTGGACTCTTGGCGATAATCTTGCTCTTTGTGGTACAATTTGTATCGTAGTTCTCTTCTTCATGGAAATGACAAAAACAGTTCCTACAACAGCAGGTCACGACATGGGTGTTCGTATCAGTGACTATCAGATGTACCTTTCAGGTGAACGTCTTGAAAGCTTCACTGGTATCTTTGGTTGGTTTACAGGACCTATCACATCATTCGTTGGTCTTATTATTCCAATCTTCTTGCTCAAATACGGTTTCAACAGTAACTGGGAAATTCTCTTCTTCGACGGTTCAAGAAGAAACATCGTTGTTGTTCCAATTATCGTTGACGCAATTGGTTTCTTCCTCATGACAATTCCATACCTCTTCTGGGATTACGACAACAAGAAACAGAACCTTGTTATGGAAGTTCTTAAGCGCCGTGCAGAAGTTACTGAAAAACAAGCAGAAGAGGCTGGTAAATCAACAGCTGGTAGCTATAAGGGTTAATGGAGGTGAGTTTTTATGAGTAAAAAAGAAAAGAAAGCAAAGGGTATTGCTTTACAAGAAGATATCAAGCTTGACATTCCGGAAGACGAAATATGGACTTACCAGGTAGAAGGCCTTGCAGCACCTCATATTAACAAGCCTTACAAATATTATAATTTGAAAAAGGCTATCTTTGTAATCGTTATTGTTATTTCTGTTTTCCTTTCAATGCTTTTCTCCGTTCTTGCATTGCAGAACGAAACATTTGAATATGAGGAAATAGAAAACGGATACCAATTCTCAAAATTCAGTAATACAGGTTATCTTTATGAACTGGATATCGACTATGTTTCTGATATTGAGTACATCCCAGGCAACAACGACCCTGCAACAAACTTTAAGGTGGTTAAGGATGAAACAAAACCAATCACTTCTGTAAGACAGTTTACTCTTAACTGTGACGATAAAATCAGGACTATTAAAATTGGTCCGGATGTCCTTGATATTGATGGTAAGGCATTCTATTCATGCTGGGCATTACAGAATATTGAGGTTGATGAGAACAATCCTAATTACTGCGACGTTGACGGTGTTCTCTACAACAAGGATAAAACAGAAATTCTTTGTTATCCTTGTGACCACGATGAATACCTTCGTCAAAAATACGGATACGAAAGAGAACTTTACAGAGATGAGGTTACTCCTGAATACGAAAGAGATATTCAGACTTATGTAGTTCCTTCAACTGTTAAGAAACTCGGTGAAATGTGCTTCAACTACGCAAACCTTCGTGCAATCTATCTTCCAGAAGGTCTTGAAACTATCGAAACACTTGCTGTATTCAAGCTTCATGAACGTGTTGACCAGTGGGGAACAACTCCATCACTTCACAGTATCTTTACATACAAGTCAGCTGATGTAGCAGACCCACATTTTACATCGCAGGATGCACTCGATGAAGTTTACCTTTCACTCCCTGAAGGGCTTAAATTCATCGGTTCTGACGCATTCAGCTACAATCAGGCATTACAGTATGTTTACATCCCATCATCTGTAACAGAAATTGGTCACCATGCTTTCTGGGATACATGCTATAAAGAAGATGGTGAACTTAAAGGTGTTACAGTTGCTAACGTTGCTGTAAGCGAAGAAGATTTTTCTTCATTAGAAATAGGCGATGACTGGATTCCTAAGTACGACTACTTGTTATTCAAGAAAGCAATTGAAGTAAACTATTCAGCAGAAAGACAGGCAATGCCTGCAAAATAAAATATAAAACTCAAAATAAAAGCCAGGCTGTAATTACAGTCTGGCTTAAAATATATATAATGTTTTTTATGCCCAGATAACCCAGAGAAGGAGATAACCGGTAATAACAGCTGCCATTGTGAATGGCACACCGTATTTCATAAATGTTGTACTCTTAACTTCATATCCCTCTTTACGGAGAATACCGATACCTGCAAAGAGTGAAAGGGCTACAACCGTCCACTTTACATTGGGTATTTTTGAAATAAGAATGTCCGACATAAGCTGTGACATTTTTGACTCAATGAAAAGATAAACTGTACCCATTGTACCTGCAATCATCATAATAACATTCCAGTCAATTTCGCCTAGAGCATCTTTAATCGAATACGAGTAAACTCCTTGACCGAGGCTGAAAAATCCTTCTCCAAAGAGATTTGGATTTGCAGAAGCAATAATGCCAAGTGCTACAAAAAGAATAGCAGAAGTTACTGTGATGTATGGTCGTATTTTTTGAAAAGCCAACATAAGAATATATGTGACTGCAAAAATGACCAGTGCTGTGATGGTGATTGGACTCGTAATCTGAACCTCCAAAAAACATAATATGAGTCTGCACAAAAAAACAGAACCCTTGCGAGTTCTGTCGTAATTCGGAATAAAAATTAATCCAAAGCAATCCTAACAAATAGAACAACATTGTTCTATGACAGACTCCACCACTTATTTGAACTGCAATTTGAATTCTACTCTCAGTTTGTTAATTTGTCAATATGAATTATCCGATTATACTATCAATATCCAATTCCCAAATATCTTTGTTTATTTCTTTCGCATCAGAATATGTTTTTGCACCTGATTCAAATACAATATAAAGTTTTCCGTTGTGATAATCAGTACCCTCCATTAAGGTTGGCATTTTAAATCTTATAACAGTATTCTTCTTTCTTGAAATATACACAGAAACGTCTTCACCGAATACAGAAACAGTTTCCGTATCCCATTCTATGTATGGTTCAAAAACATACATTCTTGAGTCGTTTCTTCGACCGTAAGATGTGCTGAAAATTACTTCACCATCAGCGGTAATTGACATTCCCTGAACTTTATCCGGAATTGAGAGAATGACATCAGGAGCCTTTGTCTCCTTTGCAGAGTAATCAACATCCAATGGTAAATTGTAACCACAGCTCCAAGCGTGATTTTTGCTTTTATGATGTTCTTTATTTACTTTGTTACTGTCTTTATCATTATTATAGAACTCAGAAACCCAAAGCTTATCACCATCACAGTAGAGAACAGACCCTTTAACAGGAACTGAAAAATACCCGTCATATTTTACTGATGAACCACTTTCACCTGTGAACATATCAACTGTAAAATGATAGATTTTGCCATTGGAACTTGAACTGCCACCTGATGAAATCCAAATGTCATTACCATTTGAAGCAATTCCACCTGCATGACCTGTGAATTTGTCAATAATGAACATCTTGCTTTCGTTTGTATCAGGGTTTACAAAATAAATTCTTGAGTATTGTTCGTTTCCATCTTTGTCATCAGGCATATAACCACTAATTGCAAACATACCTAATTCTTCAACATAGCAAATACCTTGAGGTATAAAACCGTCATCAAGTCCAGGCACTTCACAAGGATATTCTGTGTAGTTTTCCACATCAACTCTTTTATCTCCACCAAGTAAACCTAAAAAACTATCGAAAATGTTTTTGAATGTGTAGAGAATATCAGTAATCGTTAATGATGTAGTTGCTTTTGTATTACTTGCAGAAGCTGACATTGGAATAATGCTGAATATCATTACAACTGCAAGTATAATGCTTAAAATCTTTTTCATAAAAATCATCCCTTTGTAGTCATTTTATTTATATTACCATATAAAACTATATTTTTCAATGTTGTTGAAATTTATAATTTTATATTGTATAATAATTGAATTACAAATCTTGGAAAGGAAGATTTTATGAAAATTACTCCTGCAAGCACCTTGAAAGATGTTATGAATACTCCTGTTGGTAACGACCTTGTTGAAATGGTAGCTTACCATACCGGCATCCCTGGTGCGGTTATTCACAATCCTCTTGTGGGCAAAATGAAATTGAAAACTATCCCAAAACTTTTGGGTGACAAGCTTCCAATGGAAACTATTGAGCATATGTGCAACCTTCTCAACTGCACACCTGAAAAAGTTATCACAAAAAACGAAGTTGACCCAAGATGGTGGAAAGAATCTGTAATTTATCAGATTTATCCTCGTTCATTTATGGACTCAAATGGTGATGGTATCGGCGATTTACAGGGTATTATCTCAAAACTCGACTACCTTAAGGATTTAGGTGTTGATGTGCTTTGGCTCAGCCCTATCTATGATTCACCTAACGACGATATGGGTTATGATATTCGTGATTATCGTAAGATTATGACTGAATTCGGTACAATGGAAGACTTTGACCAGATGCTCGAAGAAATTCATAAACGTGGAATGAAACTCGTTATGGACCTTGTTGTAAATCATACTTCGGACGAACACGAATGGTTCCAGAAAGCATTGGCAGGGGACGAAAAATATAAAGACTACTACATCTTCCGTAAGGGCAAAGGTGACGGAATTCCTCCAAATAACTGGACATCTGTTTTTTCAGGCTCAGCTTGGAATTACTATCCTGAACTTGATGAGTGGGCAATGCACATTTTCTCATCAAAGCAGATGGACCTTAACTGGGAAAACCCTGACATGAGAAAAGAAATTGCTGAAATGGTTTGCTGGTGGCTCGAGAAGGGTGTTGACGGTTTCAGAATGGACGTTATTAACCTTATTTCAAAGGTAGAGGGACTCCCTGACGGCAATCCGCTTGTTGGTGAATTTATCGGTTATGGTGGTGAACACTATTTCTGGGGACCAAGACTTCACGAATATCTCCACGAGCTTAACGAAAACTCATTCAAGAAATTCCCTGAATCATTCTGCGTTGGTGAAACAGGTGGTATCGGCGTTGAAATGGCTAAATACCTTGTTGATGATTCACGTGAAGAAATCAGAGAAACATTCCTTTTTGACCAGCTTGAAACTCCTGGTAAACAGAGATGGAGCGACTATAAATATGACCTTAAATACTTAAAGGAAATGATTACAAAGTATCAGCTTTCTCTCTATGGCTCATCTTGGCCAACACTTGTTATTGAAAACCACGATAACCCAAGAATGACTTCAAAGGTTAATCCTGACCCTAAATTCAGAAAGCCACTTTCAAAGCTTATTGGTGCAATGCTTCTTACAGGTCGTGCAACACCATATATCTTCCAGGGTGAAGAACTTGGTATGATGAACTGTGCATTCAACGATATGAGTGAACTTCGTGACGTTGAATCAATCAATAAGTATGCTGAAATGATTGAAAAAGGAAGTACTCCTGAAGATGCTTGGGCAGTAATTATGGCAGGTAGCCGTGACCATTCAAGAACTCCTATTTGTTGGGATGATAGCGAAAATGCAGGCTTCACAACAGGTACACCTTGGATTCGTGTTAATGGTGACTATAAAGAATGTAATGTAAAGGCACAACTTGAAGATAAGACAAGTCCTTTCAATTACTATAAAGCACTTATGGCACTCCGTAAGGGAAATAAGGCAACTCTTGTATATGGTGACTTCCAGCCACTCAAGACAAATGATAAGACATTCTGCCTTTACAGAGAAAGCAATGAAGGTAAGTTCTATATCGAAATGAATCTTACAGAAAATATTGTAACTCGTCCAAGACCTGCAGAAGGTGAGTGCGTGCTTTCAAACTACCCTGCAACAGCAGATAAGCTCCGTGCATACGAAGTAAATATATATAAAGTTAAATAAATATTTCTGGGACGCTGATTATAGCGTCCCAATTTTATTTGAATTCTTTTACATTCTCATATTGACATTTTAATTTTCATAATATATAATAATAAGGCTGTTAAAACAGTATGCTGGTGTGGCGAAATCGGCAGACGCAAGGGACTTAAAATCCCTCGGTAGCAATACCGTACCGGTTCAAGTCCGGTCACCAGCACCAAAAATAGAGAAATCGCATTTGTGGTTTCTCTATTTTTTTATATTTTGATATGTTACGGACTTGAACCCTTACATCATCAAATGGCATAAGTAACAAAAAAATTTTTCGGTTTACCCATTAAACTGTCATTTTGATTATTGCGAATCTGTAACTCGAGTGCTAAAATATAGACGCTTAAATTATAAAAATTCGAGGCGAATTTTATGGAAACCTTACTTTGTTTGTCTATTGCACTTTTTGCCGGACTTATGTTGTCGCGTGTTGCAAAAATTTTCCAACTTCCTGCTGTTACTGCATATCTTGTAGCAGGTATTCTCGTAGGACCTTATTTCCTAGGCTCATTAGGTTTTAACGGATTTGGATTTACAAGTATGGAGAATATCGATGCTTACGATATTATTCCTGATGTGGCACTTGGATTTATTGCATTTTCAATTGGTAATGAATTCAGACTTTCTCAACTTAAGAAAATTGGTAAACAGGCAACTGTTATTGGTATCTTTCAGGCAATAGCAACATGTTTTGTTGTAGATGCAGTTTTAATTGTGGTGCATTTTATTGCTCCTGATAAATTATCATTACCTGCAGCAATTACACTTGGTGCTGTTGCAACTGCAACTGCTCCTGCTGCGACTCTTATGGTTGTAAAACAGTATAAGGCAAAAGGACCACTCACCAGTCTTCTTCTCCCAATTGTTGCTCTTGATGATGCTGTTGGTCTTGTTGTTTTCGCAGTTTCATTTGGTATTGCCAAAGCTCTCATTGTAGGAAGTGTTGATGTTATCTCAATTATCATTGAACCTCTTCTTGAAGTTGTTCTTTCTCTTGTGCTTGGAGCACTTATGGGTGTGTTGTTCACTTTCTGTGAAAAGTTCTTCCACTCAAGGTCAAAGCGACTTTCAATGTCAGTTACATTTGTATTTTTAACCGTTGCATTGTCAATGCTTAAATTTGAAATCGGTGGAGTACATATAGCGTTTTCATCATTATTATCTTGCATGATGCTTGGTACAATATTCTGCAATATATGTGATTTTTCAGAGGAACTTATGGACAGAGTTGACCGCTGGACAGCACCTCTTCTGATTCTCTTCTTCGTAATCAGCGGAGCTGAACTTGAATTGGCAACATTTAAGGATTTAGGAATTGTACTTATCGGTCTTGTCTATATCTTTGCTCGTTGTATCGGTAAATACTCCGGTGCGTCAATAAGTGCAAAGGCTACAAAGTGTGATAAGAATATTGTTAAGTATTTGGGTATCACTCTTTTCCCACAGGCAGGGGTTGCCCTTGGTATGGCAATCAAGGCGGAAGAACTTGGTCCAGAGGGCTCAATTGTTGCAAATATAACTCTTTTTGCCGTACTTATATATGAACTTGTTGGTCCATTCCTTACAAAGATTTCACTCCAGAAAGCAGGAGAAATCAAACCTGAAGGTAAAGTCAGCGCCAGAGTCGAAAACACAAAAGCATAAAATTATATTAATTTATAATAAAACCAAGGGATTTGTTTTTACAATAACTTTGGTTTTATTTTTTGTTTTTGTTGTAAATTATTTTTTTATGTGATAAACTTAACTTATCTATATGTAAGACGGAGGTCTTTTTTATGAAATATATCATCAATACAACTAATTTCAGAGATTTTGATACTGCTGAAATCAACAAACTTGCTCCACGTGCATATTTTGTTCCTTATGCATCGAAAGAGAAACTTTGCGAACAGGATGTTCTTACAGAACGATATAACAGTAGTATGGTAACAATCCTTAACGGAGAATGGGATTTTAAGTATTATGATAAAGATATGCTTATTCCAAAAGAATTCTATACAGAAAGAGTTCAGTTTGATAAGGTAACTGTGCCATCTACTTGGCAGAGAACAGGCTATCGTGAACCTTGTTACCTCAATACTCGTTATGAATTCAACGCAAAGCTTTATCCTGGAATACCAGAAGAAGTACCAATGGGTATTTATAGAAAATTCATAAACATTGATGACCTTAATAAAGTATATATTCTTACTTTTTTGGGTGTAATTTCATCTCTTGACCTCTATATTAACGGTGAGTTTGTTGGCTATAGTGAGGGTGCTCATAACTCTGCTGAATTCAATATCTCAAAATATCTCCAAAAAGGTGAAAATGAAATTCTTGCAGTTGTAAGTAAATGGTCAACAGGAACATATCTTGAGTGTCAGGATATGTTCCGTGAAAATGGTATTTTCCGTGATGTTCTTTTGACAACACTTGATAAAACATATCTTTATGATTTTACTGTTGATACAGAAAAGAAAAATGGAAAATACGAACTTTCTGTTTCATTTAAAATTAAAGGTGATAAAGAAGGCTGCACAATTTCTGCTGAATTACTCGATGGTGATAAAGTTCTTGCAAAAGAAACTGCAGATGCTCGTGCTAAATCAAAGATTATTTTCTCAAATCTTGATGTTATAGAATGGAATGCTGAAGAACCATATACTTATGACCTTTTCATTACATTTGAAGATGCAAAGGGTAACAAGACTTATGTTAAGAATGTGACAGGCTTTAAAACTGTTGAAATAAAGGGTAATATCTTCTATTTCAACGGTATGCCTATTAAATTCAAAGGTGTTAACCATCACGATACAAACATGAAGAACGGATATGTTCTTACAGGTGAAGAAATCAAGGAAGAGCTTGAACTTATGAAAAAGTTCAACATTAACTCTATCCGTACTTCTCACTATCCACCTGACCCGACACTTCTGACACTTGCGGACTTAATGGGATTTTATATCATTGATGAAGCTGACATTGAAACACATGGTGCATGGCATATTAAGGCTCCGGTCGGCGATAATTGTACAATCAGCCATGACCTTAAATGGGAAGGTAGATATGTTGACAGAGTAAGCAGAATGGTTTGTCGTGACCGTAATCACCCAAGTATCACAATGTGGTCATTGGGTAATGAGGCGTGGGGTTATAATTGTCAGGATTCCTGCTATGATTATATTAAGAATAGTGGTTCAAAAATCCCAGTACATTATGAAAGTGTAGTTACTACAAAGCGTTTTGCTTATGATGTGATTTCTGAAATGTATCCATCACACGAAAATGTTGCGAAGTATGGTGCACAGACATATAAGGATAAGAGATATCACGAAAAACCATATTTTATGTGTGAATATGTTCATGCTATGGGTGTAGGCCCTGGCGGAGTTGAAGAATATTGGGAAAGCATCTATGCACATGACAACCTTATGGGTGGTTGTGTATGGGAGTGGGCTGACCATGCTGTATATCACGACGGAAATGATAAATATAAGTATCAATATACATATGGTGGAGACCATGGTGAAGAAAAGCACGATAGCAATTTCTGTGTTGACGGTATGCTCTATCCTGATAAGACTCCTCATACAGGTGCTTATGTAATTAAGGCTGTTTATCGTCCTGTAAGAAGTAAGCATATCAGCGGTAAGTGCTTTGAATTTACAAATACAAACAGATTTAAAAATACTAAGTATTTAAAGGTTCTTTGGACTCAGCTTGTAAACGGTATTGAGGTGAAATCAGGTGAACTATCCCTTGATATTGCACCAATGCAGACAAAGACTTACGAGATTCCTTATGATACATTCGAATCTGGTAATGACTGTCATATCAACATCGCATATTATGACGGTGATGTTCGTTGTGCATTGGAGCAGTCAGTAATCAGTGATGCGAAAAAGTTTACAAAGGGACTTTCACTTTCAGGGGAATACTCTGTGAACGAAGATAAGAAGATACTGAATGTATCATTCGACGGTGGTAAGGTAACATTTGATAAGACAACAGGTGAACTTATCAGCTATGTGAAGGATAACTGTGAGTTTATCAACATCAATCCTGCTGATGGTAAAAAGGGCTTTGTTCCAAATCTTGTAAGAGCATCTCTTGACAATGATTCTTATGGACAAAAGGAACCATGGGATAAGATTAATCTTCACGATGCTGATATCGTTCTTGATGATTTCAGATTTGTTGATAAATCAATTTATCTCCACGTCGGTGCATCATATTCAGTTAAAAAAGGTCTCAAGAGATATTTCCGTGCGGATGTTGTATATAAGATTTTCGGAAACGGTCTTGTTGAAGTTGGATGCAAACTTGATAAGGCTTTGTTCGGTTGCAGTGATTTACAACGCTTTGGTGTAACAGTTGAACTTGATTCTCAGTTCAAGAATATCGAATTCTATGGCAGAGGCTCCGACGAAAAAATGGAGAATATCTGTGATTTGAAGGACCATGCACACATCGGTATCTGGAAAACAACTGTTGAAAATATGCACGAACCATATGTAATGCCTCAGGATAATGGTAACTGCGGTGCAGTTAAATATCTTAAACTTTCAAATGACGTTGGCAACACATTTACAGTTTATGGTGAACCAAAGTTCAGCTTCTCTGCACATAACTATACACAGAAGAATTTACATAAGGCAAAACATCAGGAAGAGGTGGAATTTGTTAATTCAACTGTTCTTAGCATTGATGGATTTATGCGTGGTACAGGTACAAATACTTGTGGACCTGATACACTTGACAAATACTGCATAAAGACAAATAAAACACTTGCTTTCAAATTTGCTTTTAAGGGTGAATAATTATGATAGAATATAAATGGTTTCCTGCAGGGGTTGTAGACGACTCTTTTAGGAATCTGCGAATTGACATTTTTGTAAAAGAACAGGGTGTTCCTGAAGAAAATGAGTTTGACGACTATGATTTGCAGGTGCCTCATCTTGTAATATTTTCAGATAACGAGCCTGTTGCAACAGGCAGAGTTATTCCTTATGGTGAGGACACTGTCAAAATCGGCAGAATTGCTGTTAAAAAAAGTATGCGTGGTACAGGTCTCGGTGAAAAAATCGTTCTTGAACTTTTGAGAAAATCAAAAGAAGACGGAGCAAAAACTGTCCGTGTAGGTGCACAGACTCATGCAGTAGGTTTTTACGAGAAATGTGGATTTAAGCTTTTAGGGACTCCTGAGTATCTTGAAGAAAATATTCCACACTACGACATGATATTGAATTTTTAGGGAGCTAATATGAAATTATTTTACAATAAGCCTCCATCAAAAATGAGACTTAAAAGACCCTATTTCAAGGGATTTGAGAATATTTGGGAACAGACCTCGTTGCCACTTGGTAACGGTAGTATTGGTATGGGCGTAATCGGTAATATTAAGTCTGATACAATTGTCCTTAATCATAAGACATTATGGGCAGGAGGTCCATCACCAAAAAGACCTGATTATTGTGGTGGTAATATTACAACTCCTGATAAAGACGGAAAATTACCTGTTGATTATTATAAGGAAATTTATACTGCGTTTAAAAATGGTGACGATAAGCTTGCTCACGACCTTTGTGAAAAGTTAGTGGGTATCATGGATGGGTACGGTGGATATCGTTGCTGGGGTACATTTGACTTCGATTTTAGCTGTATTCGCAATGAACATAACTATCATCGTGAGCTTGATATGTCCAACGGCGTATGTAGTGTTTTCTATGATGCGAAAAAAGGTTTCACAAAGAAGCTTCACGACGATAGAACGGCTTTTGTGTCATATCCTGATAAATGTGGTGTGATTCGTATTACACGAACAGGTGAAAAGTTAAATACTGAAATCAAGCTTTCATCTGCACACGGAAATGCAAAATATGAAAAAGGAAGAATTATTCACTCAGGTGAAATGGAAGATAATGCACTTAAATTCTGCCTTGTTGCTAATATTCAGACAGATGGTAGCATAACAGCAACAGAAAAGAGTGTAATAATTTCCGATGC
>JAZNJX010000075.1:0-1832 GCA_045578245.1 Candidatus Fimenecus sp.
ATAGGGATGAGCAAAACTCATTCAAATAAAAAAGGCACACCTGGAAAAAGTGTGTTCAAGAGAAAGATATCATTTTATCGTTTGAAATAAAGCATAGCAAGGCTAACCTCAGGTCAAAACAAATTGAGGTTGTTGAAAATATACAAAACCAGGTTAGCTAAGCAAGACGTTTCAAAGATTTAAGAGAACGATAAGAAACAACAGATTTGGTGACTACCGTAGCGACAGCAACAGCGAGCAAAGAAATATGAGCAATAGTGTTAAGGTTAGCAGCGGATTTGGCATTGCGAATCCATAATCGCTCCTGACCGGTCTGTTTGAATCTTGAATTGTATCTTTCAGCTTCAGTACGAAGAGAATAAAGCTTTTTAAAAGACAGACATTCACGGTCGATGGAAAGTCTGTAATCGTCAGGGATAGTAGTCCACTTGACACATCCGCGATGTTTCTTGCCGTTGTTCCAGTTCTTATGATTACAAGGACAAACGCAGTTTTTTGAACTTTTTAAAGGGCAGCAGAACTTTTGACGAGTTCTTCCTCTGTCATATGATTTACCGTCTTTATGCATTGCAAGACCGGCTTCACAAATAATGTTACCGGCTGCAAGCTTTTTAGGATTTTTAGTGTTGCGTTTGTTTAAAGGAATAACACATTCACCGTGATATTTGTTTTTGACGGTGTTATATATTTCTTTTACGTCATAGCCTTTATCGGCAAGGAAAGTACATTCATCAACAGAAAGAAAACTATTGGTTTGGCTTAGAATATCAATAGTAACTGTACTGTCGGCAATATCTGCAGTAGTAGTTAATTCATAAATTGGTAAGCCTGTAATGCAGTCAACCAGCACATGATTCTTGTAACCCCAGTAGTATTCGAATTTGCGTTCATTAATCTGATTGGAAGCAGTGTGGACACCGAGTCCGCAGTCTTTGTCAGATGTAGGATGATTTGATTTTGAAAACTTGTTCTTCTTAAAGGATTTCGGATTATTATTTGAGGTATTAGCTGATATCGGAGTTGAATCAAGACTGATAAACGAAGTGTCAACTATACCGAGCTCAGAGAGTTTAAGAACCTGATTTTTCATAACATTTTTGAGTTTTGAATTATCAAGATTTCTTATGAAACGATCCAGTGTCCAGTAGGAAGGTAAAGGTTCCATAATATTAAATCCGCAATAATGGGCGATTAAAAGATTATTCTGGAGATAATCCAGTAAATCAGTAATGCAGGAAAAACATTCGCATTTCATAACTATGAAAGCACAGAGCAAAGCTCTTTTTGAATAACCGTTTCTACCGGTTTTAGCCGGATATTCCGGAAAATCAGAAAGATCAAGGTTCAAAAATAGTTTATCATAGAAAACTGCCTTCGGTGCAGCAGTGAAAAATGTGATGTCCTGTATAATTTCTTGGCGATAGATAACAGCCAGCCCCTTTCGTGTTTTTTCTTGCAATTAAATTATACCAAAGAAAGCTGGCTGTTTCTATATATATTGAGTGATAAAATAATGAAAATAAAGCTATGAGCGACGTTGTTACGTCTGTTTCAGAGTTTTGCTCATGGCTATTTAGATAACAGAAAGGAGGGTTGCGAATGAGCAATAACACTTTTATGAAAGTGGAGGAGGTTGCAGAGATTCTCGGAATTTCAAAATCCTACGCTTACAAAATTGTTCAGAAGCTCAACGATGAGCTGAAAGAAAAAGGCTTCCTGACAATTTCAGGACGTGTAAACAAGAAGTATTTTATGGAAAGAGTGTACTACGGTACACCTGACAGCACAGAAAGGAATGATTAAATGTCAGTTTACAAGGACGGAAAAACAAA
>JAZNJX010000076.1:0-2010 GCA_045578245.1 Candidatus Fimenecus sp.
AAAGAATAGTGAAAATGCAGACGGCTTAAAGGCAAATTTCAGCATCAAAAAAATCTTCCCTTGGTTTATCCTTGGATTTGTTGCAATGTCAGTTGTTGCAAGTATTTTCACAGTTCCTGCAGAGCTTGTTTCAGGCACAAAGGCTGTAAGCAAATTCTTTATGGTAAGCGCTCTTGCAGCAATCGGACTCAACACTTCATTCTCAAGCTTCAAGAAATCCGGCATACGCCCTATGATTCACGGATTTATAATTTCAGCACTCGTTGTCATAGTTGCATTGCTTGTTGAAATGGCAATGGGAATTGTGTAAAAATATCATAAACACTTATGAGCAACCGCGTAGGGACAGACATCCTTGTCTGTCCTTTTTTCTGTTGCTTTTTGTTTTGTGAGTGGTATAATTATTTCAGTTAATAAAATTTACAGGTGTAAAAAATGATTATTATAATTACAGGCACATCACATGTGGGTAAGACTGCACTTGCTCAAAGACTGCTTGAAAGATACAAGCATCCCTATCTTTCAATCGACCATCTGAAGATGGGATTAATCCGCAGTGGCAACACAGACCTTACGCCAATGAGTGATGACGAAAAACTAACTGAATATTTATGGCCCATCGTTCGTGAAATGATTAAAACTGCCATTGAAAATAAGCAGAATTTAATCGTTGAGGGTTGCTATATCCCATTCGACTGGGCAAAAGATTTTGAGAATGATTATCTCGACAACATAAAATATTACTGCCTCATAATGAGTGAAAATTATATAAAGAATCATTTTTCTGACATAAAGAAATACGCCAACACTATAGAAAATCGTTTGGATGACGAATGGTGTACTATAGAAAATGTGTTATCAGGTAATTCAGAAATGCTAAACCTTGCACAACAGCATAATGTGAACTACATCCTCATTGATGATAAATATGAAATTGATATAGATTTGTAAGCAACAGTATTTCGCTGTTGCTTTTTGTTTTGTGAGTGGTATAATTAGTTTATTGAGTTAATCCTGCCGAAAGGCTTGATTATAAATATTATTTTAAAGGAGATTGCTTTTTGAGAAAGACAATCAAATCATTGGAGATTGTAGTTTAACCGGGAGGTTTGGCAATACAATCACACCAACCTCCCAATATTGAAGTCAACAATTTTCAGGAGGAAAAACAATGAATAAAAATGACTATATTATCCGTTCAGAAAGAAAAGAAGAACACAGAGAAGTTGAAAATCTTGTAAGGGAATCATTTTGGAATGTGTATCGTCCCGGTTGCCTTGAGCATTATGTACTCAACCAACTTCGTAATGATGATGCATTCATTCCCGAACTTGACTTTGTTATGGAAAAGGACGGCAAAATCATCGGTCAAAATGTGTTTGTAAAGGCAAATATTAAGGCTGATGATGGAAGAAATATTCCGATTCTGACAATGGGTCCTATTTGTATTACACCAAAGCTTAAAAGACAAGGTTATGGTAAAATTCTGCTTGATTATTCAATTGAGAAAGCTATCGAACTTGGCTTTGGTGCAGTGTGCTTTGAAGGTAATATTAACTTTTATGGCAAGAGTGGGTTTACCTTTGCAAGTGAATTCGGACTCCGTTATCACGGTCTGCCTGAAGATGCAGATGCATCGTTCTTCTTATGCAAAGAATTAATTCCCGGATATTTAAGCGGTATCACAGGAGAATACGGACCACCGGAGGTATATCTTTTCCCAGAGGAAGAAGCAGAGGGATTTGACAAAAAATTCCCTTATAAAGAAAAACTGAAACTTCCGGGACAACTTTTCTAATAACGAATAACAATGCACCGCTTTGACGAAATTTAAAGTCAAAAGCGGTGCATTTATTTTCAGAGATAAGTTTCATTGTGAATTGAGAAAAAGTGTCCTGTGGCAATATTTCCTCCCAATAAACGTATATAAAATCACGAAGAAACTTTTCTTTTTTTGAGAATCCTCTTTGTTTAAGGTTTTTTGAGATAAAAAAAGAACCGTAACTTTGT
>JAZNJX010000077.1:0-12413 GCA_045578245.1 Candidatus Fimenecus sp.
CATTCATTTTGAATGTCCTCCTTTTGATTTCTAATGCAGTTGGTAGCCGCATTTTAATTTTATCAAAAGGAGTTTTATTTTTATACTCATCGCTAAAGCTTTTTTGAACCTCTAGCACAGCCAGGGGTTTTCGAATACAATTAAAAGATGCTATGTTAGAACATAGCATCTTTTTTAATCCTTTGATTTATAATATAATTTACAGTGACAATACCCCTCAAAATCAGGGTCAGCAATTTGTTGCTTAAATTCTTCACAAATACATTTATATTCTTCAAGTTTTTTTAATCTACAAGGGCAATAACCGTCTTTTTTCTTAAGTCCTTCTTGAATTTTTTTAACCAATTCTTTATTTTCATTTAATCTTACTGCCATATAACTCACCTCAACATTATTATATTACAATAAATTATAAAAAACAATAACCTGAAGACTTTTACATCTTCAGGTTATATTTATAATTATTTAAAATACTTAATTGCAGCTTCAAACATGCGAATATCATATTCACCAGGAACGTTCTTATAAAGTCCGTCGCCGATACGCTCACTGTGTCCCATCTTACCGAATACACGTCCGTCAGGTGAAGTAATACCTTCAATTGCACACAATGAACCATTTGGATTGAAGTTGATATCAGCTGTAGCATTACCATCAAGGTCAACATACTGTGTAGCAATCTGTCCATTAGCAGCAAGCTCTGCAATAAGTTTTGGAGAAGCGAGGAACTTACCTTCACCATGAGAAATAGGCACATTTACAACATCACCAACATTCATAAGGCTAAGCCATGGAGATTTTGTTGATGCGATTCTTGTATGAACAATTCTGCTCTGGTGACGACTGATGTTATTGAATGTTAGTGTAGGACAATTTTCATCAGTATCAATAATCTTTCCATAAGGAACAAGACCAAGTTTAATAAGTGCCTGGAAACCGTTACAAATACCACACATAAGACCATCACGATTATCAAGGAGGTCTGTAACCGCTTCTTTAACTGCAGGATTACGGAAGAATGCAGTGATAAACTTAGCTGAGCCATCTGGTTCGTCACCGCCTGAGAAACCACCAGGAATAAAGATAATCTGGCTTTCTCTTACTTTTGCTGAGAAGCCTTCAACACTTCTTGCAACATCTTCTGCGGTAAGGTTTCTGATTACGAAAATTTCAGCTTCACCACCTGCTTTTTCAACTGCACGAGCAGAGTCATATTCACAGTTTGTACCTGGGAATACCGCAATAAGCACCTTAGGTTTGTGGACTTTATTTGCTGGAGAAGCTTCACATTTACCTTCAAAAGAATATGTAGGAATTTCGCCCTTATCTTCTTTAGCCTTAGTAGGATAAACACTTTCAAGTGTAGCAGTATGCAACTCATAAAGCTCTTCAATGGTTGCAGTGTCGTTTTCAAGTGTAATTATAGGTTCTACGGTTGTTGTACCAAGCTTTATAACACCTGGAATTTCAACATCTTCAGTAAGCTCAGCAATGATGAAGCCATACATACCAATATGCCAATTCTCTTTAAGTTCAGCAGATGAAGAGAAACCGATATTATTACCGAAAGACATTTTCATAATACCTTCGCCAATACCGTGTTCAACTGCCCATGAAGCCTTAACTTTACCTTCATTACAAAGGTTATGGAAAGCATCCCAAGTAGATTTAAGACTATCTGCACTTTCATCAGGTGCACCAAAGAGATAAACAGGATGATTAGCCTCTTTAAATTCAGGGCTTATTACATCTTGCTTCTTGATTGGAGCAATAGCAAATGAAATAAGTGTTGGCGGAACATCCAAATCAAGGAAAGTACCTGACATTGAATCCTTACCACCGATAGCAGCAGCGTTTAACTCTAACTGAGCATCAAGTGCACCGAGAAGAGCCGCAAATGGCTTACCCCAACGTTCAGGTTCAGTTTTAAGTCTTTCGAAGAATTCCTGTAATGTAAGATAAGCAAGTTTATAGTCACAACCAGCAGCAACAAGTTTTGCAACAGAGTTGTAAATTGCTGCATGAGCACCTGTATATGGGTCAACTGAAAGGTGGTCAGGGTCACATCCCCAGCTAAATACGCTTGCCTGGTCTGTTTCCTGACCTGGAAGCACTGGTAACACTGCAGCCATAGACTGAGCAGGAGTCATCTGACGTTTACCACCATAAGGCATAATAACACTACCTGCACCGATAGTTGAGTCAAATCGTTCAACAAGACCTCTCTGGCTTGCTGTACGAAGGTCAGCAGCCATTTCACGTAATGAACCGTACATTGCCTTACTTAATACTGAAAGATCTTTCTCTGTAACTGTAACGTCCATGTGTTTAACTGCACCATTTGTATCAAGGAATGCACGGCTAAGGTTAGCAATAATATTGCCTTTCCATTTCATTACCATGCGTTCTTCTTCTGTAACAACAGCAACACGATATGCTTCAAGATTTTCTTCCTGAGCAAATGCAATAAACTTATCTGCATCTTCTTTGGCAACAACAACTGCCATTCTTTCTTGTGATTCTGAGATTGCGATTTCGGTTCCATCAAGACCTTCATACTTTTTACGTACTGCATCGAGGTCAATCTGAAGACCAGGAGCAAGTTCACCGATTGCAACAGATACACCACCTGCACCAAAGTCATTACAACGTTTGATTAAACGAGTAACGTCAGCATTACGGAAAAGTCTCTGAATTTTTCTTTCTTCAGGAGCATTACCCTTCTGAACTTCAGAAGCCATTGTTGTAAGTGATTTCATATTGTGGCTCTTTGATGAACCAGTAGCACCACCGATACCATCACGGCCTGTACGTCCACCAAGAAGAACAATAACATCTCCTGGAGCAGGTCTTTCACGACGTACATTATAAGCAGGGGCAGCAGCAACTACTGCACCACATTCAAGACGTTTTGCAACAAAGCCTTCGTGATAAATTTCAGCTACATGACCTGTAGCAAGACCAATCTGGTTACCATAAGAAGAGTAACCTGCAGCTGCAGTCTGACAGATTTTACGTTGTGGAAGCTTACCTGCCATAGTTTCAGCGATGGTCTTTCTTGGGTCACCTGCACCAGTTACACGCATTGCCTGATGAACATAAGCACGACCTGAAAGAGGGTCACGGATACAACCACCAATACATGTTGCTGCACCACCGAATGGTTCAATTTCTGTAGGATGGTTGTGGGTTTCATTTTTAAACATAAGAAGCCAATCCTGGTCTTCTCCATTTACAGTCGCTGTAACATGGATTGAACAAGCATTGATTTCTTCACTTTCGTCAAGTTCAGGAAGAAGACCACGCTTTTTAAGAGTCTTAGTACCGATTGTAGCAATATCCATCAAAGTCTGTGGACGAGCTGCCGCTTTTTCTTCACCATAAACTTCTACTCTTGCAGCAAGATAACGCTCATAAGCTTCTTGTACTGCAGGGTCATCAATACTAACATTGTCAAGATGTGTAGAGAATGTTGTATGACGGCAATGGTCAGACCAATAAGTGTCAACAACACGAATTTCTGTAATTGTAGGGTCTCTATGCTCTGTATCTCTGAAATAAGCCTGCAAGAACTTGAGGTCATCAAGATCCATTGCAAGACCTTTTTCATCAAGAAGTTCACTAAGTGCTGTTTCATCCATAGTGATAAAGCCTTCAACAGTGGCAACTGTTTCAGGAGCAGCATATTCAGCAACAAGTGTTTCAGGTAATTCAAGAGAAGCTTCACGGCTTTCAACCACATTAATTACGTGATTTTTGAAAGCATCGATATCAGCATCAGTTAATGCACCATAAAGGGCATAAACCTTTGCTGTACGAATGAGTGGACGCTCACCCTGAGAAATAATCTGAATACACTGAGCAGCAGAGTCCGCTCTCTGGTCAAACTGACCTGGAAGTGCTTCAACTGCAAAAACGTATGCATCAGGAATATCCACACAAGAAGACACATTATCAAGCTGTGGCTCTGAGAATACTGTTTTTACGGCATAATCAAACAACTCTTCTGTTATATTTTCTGCGTCATAGCGATTGAAAAGTCGAATATCTTCTAAATTTTCAATGCCAAGCAAATTTTTTGCTTCGTTAAGAAGACCTTTTGCTTCATTATCTAAGCCAGTCTTCTTTTCAACAAATATACGATAAACCATACGATATTATTCCTCCATTATCACTTAGTTTAAAGCTTGAAGTGCCTTTTGGCCAATGTCTGTTCTGCGATAAGCACCTTCAAACTTCACACCATCGGACAGTCGATAGGCTTCTCTGATTGCTTCTGCGAGAGAATCTGCAACAACAGTTGTACCTGTAACACGACCGCCTGCAGTAACAAGTTTACCATTTTCATACTTTGCACCTGCTACGAAAGTAGTTGCAAGCGCTTCATCTGTAAAGCTTATTTCAAAGCCCTTTTTATAAGCAGTTGGATAGCCATTAGAAGCCAAAATAACACAACATGCATGTTTGTCTGCAAACTTAACTTCTGTATCAGCCAAAGTACCATCTGTTGTTGCTTTCATAACAGTAAGCAAATCACTTTCAAGAAGTGGAAGAACAACCTGTGTTTCAGGGTCACCGAAACGGCAGTTATACTCAATAACCTTTGGTCCATTTGGTGTGAGCATAAGTCCGAAGTAAAGACAACCCTTAAATGTACGACCTTCTGCATTCATAGCGTTAATTGTAGGAAGAAAAATTGTTTCCATACATTCATCAGCTACAGCTTTTGTATAATAAGGGTTAGGTGCTACCGTACCCATGCCACCAGTATTGAGACCTGTATCATTATCACCAATACGTTTATGGTCCATTGAAGAAACCATTGGTTTAACAACTTTACCATCAGTAAAAGCTAAAACTGATACTTCAGGGCCTGTAAGAAATTCTTCAATCACTACACGAGAGCCTGATTTACCAAAAATACCACCTTCCATCATATCACGAACTGCAGTTTTTGCTTCATCACGAGTCTGTGCAATAATAACGCCCTTACCAAGTGCAAGACCATCCGCTTTAATAACTGTTGGAATAGGAGCATTTTCAAGATAATTGAGAGCAGCCTCCATATCTTCAAAAACCTCGTATGCAGCAGTAGGAATGTTGTATTTCTTCATTAAATTCTTTGAGAAAACTTTACTACCCTCAATAATCGCTGCATTAGCTTTTGGTCCAAAACAAGGAACACCCTTTGCCTCAAGTGCATCAACACAACCCAAAACCAATGGGTCGTCAGGTGCAACAACTGCATAGTCAATCATATTCTCTACTGCAAAGGATACAATTTTATCAATATCAGTAGCACCAATGTCTACACAAGTAGCATCAGCTGCGATACCACCATTACCTGGTAATGCAAAGATTTCTGTAACATCTTTATTTTCTTTTATTTTTTTTATGATAGCGTGTTCTCTACCGCCACCACCGACAACAATTATTTTCATAAATATACCTCAGAAAAATTAATGATGGAACAAACGCATACCTGTGAATGCCATTGCAATACCATACTTGTTACAGCAATCAATTACAACGTCATCACGGATTGAACCACCTGGTTCAGCAATGTATGAAACACCACTCTTACGTGCCCTTTCAATGTTATCACTGAATGGGAAGAATGCATCCGAGCCAACAGAAACACCTGTTATTGTGTCAAGATATGCTCTTGCTTCTTCTGCGGTAAGTGGTTCAGGCTGTGTTTTAAAGTATTTCTGCCAAATACCCTCTGCACAAACATCTTCCTCATTTTTATTAATATAACCATCAATAACATTATCCCTGTCAGGACGACGAATGTCATCTCTAAATGGAAGATTAAGTACTTTTGGATGCTGACGAAGATGCCATGTATCAGCCTTAGTACCTGCAAGTCTTGTGCAGTGAATTCTTGACTGCTGACCTGCACCAACACCGATAGCCTGTCCATCATATGCATAGCATACTGAGTTTGACTGTGTATATTTAAGTGTAATAAGAGCAATTATAAGGTCACGCTTTGCTTCTTCAGGAAATTCTTTATTCTCAGTAACCATATTTGCAAGAAGTTCTTCGTCAATTCTGAAATTATTTCTACCCTGCTCAAATGTAATACCAAATACCTGTTTCTTTTCCTGAACAGCTGGAATGTAATCAGCATCGATTTTAACAATATTGTAATTACCGTTTCTCTTGCCTTTAAGGATTTCAAGTGCTTCAGTTGAATATCCTGGAGCAATGATACCGTCAGAAACCTCACGAGCAACAAGTTTCGCTGTTGTAGCATCACATTTATCACTAAGAGCAATCCAGTCACCAAATGATGACATTCTATCTGTACCTCTTGCTCTCGCATATGCACAGGCGAGTGGAGATTCATCAAGGTCTTCTATATCATCAACAAAACAAGCCTTTTTGAGTGATTCAGGAAGTTTAACACCAACTGCAGCAGATGTAGGGCTTACATGCTTGAATGATGTTGCAGCAGGCATACCGAGAATATCTTTAATCTCTTTTACAAGCTGCCATGAATTGAATGCATCAAGGAAATTGATGAATCCAGGTCTGCCGTTAAGAATCTCAATAGGAAGCTCTGAACCATCTTCCATAAAAATCTTTGAAGGCTTTTGGTTTGGGTTACAGCCATATTTAAGTTCAAATTCTTTCATTTTAAAACTCCTTATACATTCTTATTAATAATTCTTGTATCTGCTTCTCCAGTTGCAAGGTCAATATATCTTACAAAAAGAGAAACTTTATTGTCTTCATTAAGATTTTTCCAGATAATATCTGTCATTGTATCAATGTCAACATCAGGAAGTTCTAATGTTTTTGGCTCACCTTCAAAACTTGGAAGTGGATTACCATCTGCTTTGTATGTATGAATAAACTTTGCTTTACCTGCAAGAGGATTTGAGTAAGCAAAATTATATCTCTGGCAAGATGAACCATCACCATCTGCAGATTTGAGAATTGACATAGCATAATTCATATCACCGTTTTCAAGTCTTATGATACCCGAAATTCTAGGAGTGTAGTTTGGAGCATCATCTTCAAACTCACGTGTACGAAGAGCCTGTTCAAATGTCATCTGCTTATCCATAAGTTCATAAATAGTATCTGTCTGGTCACCATTAGTAACAATAGTCTTGTTTCCAAGAACTCTGACAGGATAATAGATAATAAGATGAGGGTCAGTCATCTTTGATTCGTCAAAAGCTTTTGTACGCATTGCATCGCCTTCTGCAACAAATACTCTGTTACGGCTATTTACGCTTCTACCCATAATAAAGTATGCAGTGATTGCCTTTTTACCATCAGCACTTTTACCAATAATAATACCTCTACCATGGTAAGGAAGTGAATTAAGTTCGCATTCAAGTGACTTGATTTCCATTTGAACATCCTCCGTTTATTTAATATATGTTTTTCCGTTTTCTATAGTTATTTTATCATCGCAGAAGAGCTGAACTGCCTTTGGAAGAATCTTCCATTCAACTTGTTCCATAATTCTTTTCTGTAATGATTCAGGTGTGTCGTCATCCATAACCTCAACTGCTTTTTGTAAGATTATTGGTCCTGCATCGCATTCAGCAGTTACAAAATGTACAGTAGCACCTGACACTTTAACACCTTTTTTTAAGGCTTCTTCATGAACATGCAATCCATAAAATCCCTTTCCACAAAAAGATGGAATAAGAGCAGGATGCACATTAATCATTTTGTTTTGGAATGTATCGCAGACATTTTCATCAAGTATAGTCATAAAACCTGCATATACAATTAAATCAGCTTTTTCTTCAATGAGAATATCTCTCATTGCGCAACTATATGATGAAATATCTACGTAATCTTTTCTGATAAGTGTTCTTGTTTTAATACCGTTGTTTTCGGCACGTGTAAGAGCATAGGCATCAGCTTTGGAAGCAATAACACAAGTTATTTTTCCATTACCTAACTCCCCTCTTTTTTCAGCATCAATAAGAGCCTGAAGGTTAGTACCTCCGCCGGATACAAGAACTACTATTCTCTTATACATTATAAAAGCACCTTCTCGTCGCCTTCAATAATTTCACCAATTACATAAGCGTCGATACCATTTTCTTTAAGAATAGAGAGTGAAATTTCTACTTCGTTAGCAGGAACTACAATGCTCATACCAACACCCATATTATATGTATTGTACATATCACGTTCAGGAATACTTCCCCATTTTGCAATTACGTCAAAAATAGGAAGCACTTTGACAGCGGACTTATCAATCTTAGCACAAAGTCCATTAGGAATTGAACGAGGAATATTTTCGTAGAATCCACCGCCTGTGATATGAGAAATACCCTTTACATTTACCTTTTCAAGGAGAGCGAGAACAGGTTTAACATAAATCTTTGTAGGAACAAGTAATGCTTCTGCAATGCTCTTGCCACCTAATTCTTCGCGAGCTACATAAAGTTCAGGATTATTGTTATCAATATCAAAAAACTTACGACATAAGCTGAAACCATTAGAATGGATACCAGTTGATGGAAGAGCAATAACCACATCACCAACAGCCATCTTGCTGTTATCAATCATCTTTGGCTTATCAACAACACCTACTGCAAAACCTGCAAGGTCGTAGTCTTCTTCTGGCATTAAACCAGGATGTTCTGCAGTTTCGCCACCGATAAGAGCACAGCCAGACTGTACGCATCCTTCAGCAACGCCACCAACGATTTCTGCTATCTTTTCAGGAACATTTTTGCCGCAAGCAATATAGTCCAAGAAATATAAAGGCCTAGCACCAACACAGATAATGTCATTAACACACATAGCAACTGCATCAATACCGATTGTATCGTGCTTATCCATAAGAATAGCTAATTTTACTTTAGTACCACAACCATCAGTACCAGAAACTGATATAGGATGTTCCATTCCAGCAACACAGCTAAGGTCAAAGCAACCGCCAAAGCCTCCTACATCATCCACTGAACCCTCATTACGAGTTCTTGCAACGTGTTTCTTCATTAATTCTACTGATTTATAACCAGCAGTAATATCTACACCTGCAGCTGCGTAGCTAGCAGAAAATGAATTTTTATGTTCCATATTACACTCTCCTGTGTTTTTTATTCTTTTCCTGTCCAACAATAAGTGCATACCTTGTCAGCCGGAAGTCCTATAGCTTTGATTATTCCATCAATGGATTGGAATTCAAGAGAAGTAAAGTGCAATTTTTCACAAATAGCACTTCTTAATTTTTTACCACGTTCAGTTGAGGAATCAATATATTCACCAATATATTTAAAACCTTCTTCGCCTTCAAGCTCAACAATAGCGCTTCGGGCAATAAGCTCCATATCCGATGTTGCACGGGAGAAATTCAGATATTTACATCCATACATAATCGGAGGACAAGCTGAACGAATATGAACCTCTTTTGCACCATTTTCATAAAGGAACTCAACCGTTTCTCTAAGTTGAGTACCACGGACGATGCTGTCATCAACAAAAAGTAGTTTTTTATCCTTAATTAAATCATGAACGGGAATTTGTTTCATTTTAGCAACGCGATTACGCTCACTTTGATTTGATGGTGTAAAACTTCTTGCCCAAGTAGGTGTATATTTAATAAAAGGACGAGCAAACTGAACTCCACTTTCATTTGCATAGCCAATTGCATGGGGAGTACCTGAATCAGGAACGCCACTTACATAATCAATATCCTGTGCAACTCCGTTCTCTTTATCTGTTCTAGCCATAATTTGTCCGTTTTTGTACCGCATAACCTCAACATTTACACCTTCGTAGCAAGATGTTGAGTAGCCATAATATGACCAAAGAAAAGCACAGATTTTCATATCTTTTCCTGCTTCTCTTAATATATTAAAAGACTCCGAAGTTATTTCAATAATTTCACCAGGACCAAGTTCTTTGTAATCTGCATAATCAAGCTTTTTATACGCAAAATCTTCAAAGGAAACACAATATCCATCATCACGTTTACCAATAAGAACTGGTATTCTGCCCAATCTATCACGTGCTGCAATTATTGTGCCACGATTTGTCAAAATGAGAATTGAAGCGGTACCATCAATTAAACTTTGTGCGTAAGCAATACCATCGGCAAAATTATCTTTCTGATTTATCATTGCTGCAACAAGCTCAGTTGAGTTGATACCCTCATTTGTCATTGCACCAAAATGACCACCATTTGAGAAAAGATAATCTTCAACAAGTTTTTCCTTGTTATTGATTAAACCTATAATGCATATAGCGTACAAACCAAGTTTCGAACGAACAAGCAAAGGTTGAGCATCAGAATCGCTAATGCAACCTATTGCAGCGTTACCTACCATCTGATTTGAAATATTCTCAAACTTTGTTCTGAATGGTGAATTTTCGATTTTATGAATTTTTCGTTGTAATCCTTTTTTCTCATCATAAGCAGCCATACCACCACGACGAGTACCAAGGTGAGAATGATAGTCAGTACCGAAAAAGACATCTAAAACTGTATCATTCTTACTGACTGCACCAAAAAAACCACCCATTTATTTACTCCTTATGCGAAGAAAAGTTCTGAAAGTGTCATTGGGTCAATGTATTTGCCATCTTTATATACACGCATATTACCTGATGCGATTCTATCGATAAGCATTACATTACCATCTGGATCATAACCAAACTCAAATTTGATGTCATAAAGAACAAGTCCTTTTTCTTTAAGGTCATCAGCAACAATCTGAGTAATCTTCTGTGTCATTTCTTTGATATCATCATACTGCTTGTCTGTCATAACGCCAAGAGCAACAAGAGCGTCTTTAATTACAAGTGGGTCACCTTTTTCGTCGTTCTTGAATGTCATTTCAACATATGCAGGAAGGTCAGCTCCTTCTTCAATGTAATCACCATAACGGCGGATAAAGCTACCAACAGCCTTATGACGGCAGATAACTTCAAGACCATGGCCGAAAACCTTTGCAGGAAGAACTTCCATTGTTGTGTCTTCAAGATTTGCACTAACATAGTGTGTTTTGATACCAGCTGCATTCACTTTCTCAAAGAAATAAATTGACATACGAAGGTTAACATCACCAACACCATCAATTGTAAGACCTACTGAATTTTCGCCTGGGTCAAAAACGCCATCTTTACCTGTACAGTCATCTTTAAATTTAAGAAGACAGTTACCGTTTTCAAGTTTAAATACGTCCTTTGTTTTACCTGTGTAAATTTTTTCCATGGTTATAACTCCTTTATAAGAAAAATTGATTATGAATTTAATTTAGACATAACGTCTGCATCTTTTTTAAGAACAATTTCAGCTGCGTCTTTACGCATCTTATCAAGCTTATCTGCAAGCTCTTTATCTTCAACAGCAATAATCTGTGCAGCAAGCAATGCAGCATTTGCACCGCCATTAATTGCAACTGTAGCAACGGGAATACCTGATGGCATTTGAACAGTTGAAAGAAGAGCATCCATACCATCAAGATATGATGATGCACAAGGAATACCGATAACAGGTAATGTTGTGTTTGCTGCAACAGCACCTGCGAGATGTGCAGCCATACCAGCAGCTGCAATCAATGCACCATAACCATTAGCTCTTGCTTTAAGTGAAAAATCACGAGCTTGTTCAGGTGTGCGATGAGCAGAATAAATATTTACTGTGTATGGAATACCTAAATCATCCAAAACAGCAGTAGCTTTTTTAATAATAGGAAGGTCGCTATCGCTTCCCATAACAATACCAACTTTTTTCATAATTACCTCCATAAAATCGCAAAAGGACAGTCCTATCCTGATTAAATCAAGTAGAACTGCCCAGACGGTCGACAAAATTTTATCTCACCGTGCTCCTCTGTGGTGCTCCACATAATTCCGTCAGTCACACGGGTGTGTTATTTGCATCAATATTATATACTTTTTGCAGAATTATGTCAATTAATAAACCTTAAATTTGTGTCCTTCTCATAACAAAAATAACTTAATAAATCAATAAAATTTTGTTCATTTTTTTACATGTACTTTATCTTACCAAATTTGGTACAAGATAACTATGAAAAATAAAAAAGTGGAGTCAAAAACTCCACTTTCAACTTAGATTAATAATTTTCTGCTTTAACCATAAAATATGCTTTTGGATGAGCGCAAACTGGGCAAAGTTCAGGTGCTTCTTTACCAAAATGAACGTGACCACAGTTGGAACAAATCCACATCATATCACCTTCGCGTGAAAATACGAGACCACCCTCAATATTGCTAAGAAGTTTCTTATATCTTTCTTCATGGTCTTTTTCAATTTTAGCAACCATTTCAAAAAGAGCAGCAATATGGTCAAAGCCTTCTTCCTTTGCTACAACAGCAAATTCAGCATACATTTCTGTCCACTCATAATTTTCGCCTGCAGCAGCATCTTTAAGATTTTCAATAGTTGTCGGGATACCGCC
>JAZNJX010000078.1:0-4359 GCA_045578245.1 Candidatus Fimenecus sp.
CACACTAGCCACACTAGCCACACTATAATAATGCATTTTTAATAATCAGTTCACAAATTTTATTAATTAAACAATTGCAATAATAAAGCAAAAACTATATAATAAAAATGACTATTAATTCTGAAGGGTGATTTTATGGGTAAAAAGAATAAACTTTTAAAAGTAGCAATTGGTGCTGGTGCGGTTTATGCAGTCAGCGGTGCTGCGTTTACAGGTTTCGTTTTAACTCGTGCACACAAACATTTTTCAAAGTTTGCAGACTGGGTTAAAGGCAACGAACCTGAACCACCTGCAGACACAAGTAAAACACAGGCAAAATCAGACCATATTGTTATCAAAAATCGTAATAACAAATCAATTCATGGATTTATGATTAAAAATCCCCTTGAAAGTAACAAATGGGCAATTTTAATTCACGGATTCAACTGTGAACCATTCTATATGGCAAATTTAGCAGAAAAATATTATGAATGGGGCTATAATGTTATAATGCCTGCGTTACGTGGTCACGACCACAGTGAGCATAATGCAGTATCAATGGGTTGGCTGGACAGACTCGATATGGTTGACTGGGTTAATTATTTAGTTACTATTCACCCTGAATGTCAGATTGTGCTCCACGGTATTTCTATGGGTGGTGCAACTGTTATGATGACAGTCGGTGAAGATTTACCGAAAAATGTTAAATGTGCAGTTGAAGACTGCGGCTTTACAAGTGTATGGGATGAATTCAAATACGAGCTTAAAAAGACTTATAAATTAAACGCCTTCCCTACCCTTTACGCTTCAAGTAATATCCACTCAATTTTTAAAGGTCATAGTTTAAAAGAAGCTTCATCTATTGAGCAGTTAAAGAAATCAAAGACCCCTGTTCTTTTCATTCACGGCGAACAGGATGACTACGTGCCATTCGAAATGTTACAGAAAAACTTTGATGCTTGTGCTTCTGAGAAAGATATGTTAGTAGTGCCAGACGCTACTCACGCTGACTCATATAAAGTTCACCCAGAACTTTATTGGAATAAAGTAGAAGAATTTACAAATAAATATATTAAATAACATAAAATATTGTATATAAATATTTAACCTTTTCTATTGAAATTTGACTAAAAATAGTGTAAAATGTTAAATGTATAAATTTGGTGAAAAACTAATTTTCACAGGAGGTATTTACAATGTCCGCATTAACAACAAACAAAAGCGTTCTTTCTTGGATTGACGAGAAAGTAGAACTCGTAAAACCAGACAAAATCGTTTGGATTGATGGTTCTAAAGAACAAATCGAAGAATTAAGAGCTACTGCTTGTTCAACAGGCGAACTTATTAAGCTCAACCAAGACCTTCTTCCTAACTGCTATCTTCACAGAACTGCAGTTAACGACGTTGCTCGTGTTGAAGGCCGTACTTTCATCTGTGCTCCTACTAAAGAAGCTGCAGGTCCTACAAACAACTGGATGGACCCTCAAGAAGCATACACAATGCTTTATGATATAGCTCGTGACAGCTACAAAGGCAGAACAATGTACGTTATTCCTTACTCAATGGGTCCTGTTGGCTCACCTTTTGCAAAAATTGGTATCGAGCTTACTGACTCAATCTATGTTGTTCTCAACATGGTTATTATGACAAGAGTTGGCAAAGCTGTTTTAGATGTTCTCGGCGACAGCAATGACTGGGTTCGTGGTCTCCACTGCCGTTGCTCTATTGACGAAGAAAAGAGATATATCTGCCAGTTCCCACAGGATAACACAATTATTTCTGTTAACTCAGGTTACGGCGGAAACGTTCTTCTTGGTAAAAAATGTTTTGCTCTTCGTATTGCTTCTTACCAAGGTTGGAAAGAAGGTTGGCAAGCAGAGCACATGCTCATTCTTGGTATCCAGAATCCAAAGGGTGAAGTTAAATATATCTGTGCTGCATTCCCATCAGCTTGCGGTAAAACAAACCTTGCTATGCTTATTCCACCAGAAGGATACCAGGCAAAGGGATACAAAGTATGGTGTGTAGGTGACGATATTTCATGGATTCGTAAAGGTCCTGACGGAAGACTCTACGCTATCAACCCAGAAAACGGCTTCTTCGGCGTTGCTCCTGGTACAAATGTTAAGTCAAATCCAAATGCTCTTGCTTCAACAAAGAAAGGTACAATCTTCACAAACGTTGCTCGTAACCTTGATGACAATACAGTTTGGTGGGAAGGTCTCGATAAGAATCCTCCAGTAAATGCAGTTGAATGGACAGGAATCGAAACAAATGGCGTTGAATGGAAAGCAGAAGGCAAAAACCTTGCTCATCCAAATAGCCGTTTCACAGCTCCAGCTGTTAACTGCCCATGTATCAGCTCTGAATTCGAAAACCCAGCAGGTGTTCCAATTTCTGCTTTCGTATTCGGTGGCCGTCGTGCAAAACTTGCTCCACTCGTATATCAGTCACGTGACTGGAACCACGGTGTATTCGTAGGCTCAATCATGGCTTCTGAAACAACAGCAGCGGCAGCAGGTGCAGTAGGTGTTGTTCGTCGTGACCCAATGGCTATGCTTCCATTCTGTGGTTACAACATGGGTGACTACTGGCAGCACTGGATTGACATTGGTAAGACTCTTGATGCTGATAAAGCTCCAAAAATCTTCAATGTTAACTGGTTCAGAAAAGACGACGAAGGCAACTTCATGTGGCCAGGTTTCGGTGATAACCTCCGTGTTCTTGAATGGATTATCAAACGTTGCGAAGGCGAAGTAGATGCTCAGGAAACAGCAATTGGTTATCTCCCATATGCTAAGGACATTAACATCGAAGGTCTTGAAGGTGAAGTTTCAGTTGAATCACTTGAAAGCATCCTTGACGTTGACAAGGCTCTTTGGGCTGCTGAAGCTGAAGGTATAGGCGAATTCTACGCTAAGTTCGGTGACAAGCTTCCTGAAACACTTAAGGCTGAACTTGAAACACTCAAGGCTAACCTTAAATAATTGTAAATTAATTAAAAATGGCGGAGTTGGTTTCAACTCCGCTTTTTTGTCGAAAATCTTATGTTGTTATTTACCCCTTGTTATGATAGAATAATATCCATGAGGTGATACACTATGGAACTTAAATTTAATAACGGAAAATTCCGTATAATGCAGATTGCAGATGTTCAGGATACACAGAATACATCTGATGATACAGTTCGTTTTATCCGTGAAGCATTGAAAATGGCAAAGCCCGACCTTGTTATTTTTACAGGTGACCAGGTCAAGGGTTACGGGTTTTATTTAATGGGTGGAGATAATAAAAAGAAGGTTACAGAATGTATAAACAAATTCCTAACTCCACTTGATGAAACAGGAATTCCCTTTACATTTGTTTTTGGTAATCACGACGACCAGGCTTTTTCAATTTCAAAGAAAGAACAGTTTGAGATTTATAAATCCCACGAAAACTGTGTAGCATATAATGCAGATGACGAAATTGACGGATATTGCAACCACAACCTTGAAATTAAAGGCGAAGACGGAAAAACAAAGCTTAATGTTTTTCTTGTGGATAGCCTTACAGCAACTCTTGACGGCACTTGTGACCATGTTCACGAGAATCAGCTTGAATGGTATAAAAACACAAGAGATAAGCTTAAAGAAGAAAACGGTGACTATGTTCCATCAATCGTTTTCCAACATATTCCTGTTGAAGAAATTTACGAGTTGCTTATAGAGGTTCCGGAAGGCACTCCTAACAGTGCAAGAGGCTTCCGTCAGTGGGAAGGTAGATTCTTTGCAGTAAATCCAGAGAGAGTAAGAATTGATAATCGTACATTCATTGGAGAAACACCAAGTGTACCAAAAGAAAATGGCGGTCAGTTTGAAACGATGAATGAAAAAGGCGATGTAATGGCAATGTTCTTTGGCCATGACCATAACAACTCATTTGTAGGAGAATACAAAGGAATGAAAATGGGTTATACTCAAGGTTGTGGTTTCAATGTGTATGGTCCAGGCAGAAAAAGAGGTGTCAGAATTTTTGATTTTGATGAATCAAATCCAAGAGACTTTACTACTACAACACTGACAGTTGAAGACCTTGATGAATTTAGAATAACAAAAAAAATCAAACACGGTTTCTATACTTATGCACCAACCAGTGTAGATGAAGTTAAACGAATTGCAAAAAAATATGTTTTGCCAATGGCAGGTGCTGTGGCAACAGTTGCAACAGTTGGGTCTTTAATTAAAAAGAAGATTAAGTAAATAGTAACCCCCCGGCTTAGCCGGGGGTTCTTCATATGCGGGCAAAGCCCTATGATACTGGCATCGCCTCAAGGCGTACCCTACGACTACCTTCTGCAAAGGATTGTTACTTGTTACCCGTAAACGGGTCTATGTATTC
>JAZNJX010000079.1:0-66028 GCA_045578245.1 Candidatus Fimenecus sp.
CCTATATTTATATATTATATATATATTTATTTTATTAGATTTTCCATTGATATTTGTTTTTATTTGTGTTAAAATAAGTTGATTGTTAATTTGAGATAGTACACATTCAAACAGGTAAAACTCAAAATAACACCTTTTTTATTGAAATCTGAGCATTATACTACTTATTTTAAATCTTTATAGAAAGGAAAATCTTTTTATGAATTCTTATATTGAATTTTGGGAACCGGTACGAAATTATTGTCGTGAAAACATGAATTCAATAGCTTTCAATATGTGGATTGACCCTCTTAAATTAATAAAAATTGAAGCCGACCGTGTTATTGTTTCTGCTCCTGGCTTTAAAATTGATTTAATAATGTCAAAATACAAAGGTCTTATTGAAGATGCTTTTTACAATGTTATGGGTTTCAATGTAGAACTTGAAATTATGCCGGAAGAAAATATTCCAAAAGATAATCCGGAAAATATTAAAGATTCTTCATCAGAATCATCCAGCATCAAGAATGAAAAATTTACCTTTAATAATTTTGTTGTTGGTCCATCAAATAAATTTGCATATACTGCATCTTTAAGAGTTGCAGAAAATCCAGGTTCTGTTTTTAATCCTCTTTTTATTTATGGAAATTCAGGTCTTGGAAAAACTCACCTTTTAAATGCAATTATTGAAAAAATAAAATCCAACAACCCAGACGCTACTATCCTTTATACAACAAGTGAAGATATTACAAACGATTTGTACTTTGCTATTCAAACTAAAACAACTCATGATTTACATCAAAAGTACAGAACTTGTGATGCTTTACTTATTGACGATATTCAGATGATTGCAGGTAAAACACAGACAGAAGAAGAAATTTTTCATACCTTTGACACTTTAATCAAAGCAGGAAAACAAATTGTTCTCACTTCTGATAAACCACCAAGTGCAATTCCTAAAATTGAAGACCGTCTTAAAACAAGATTTGAGAGTGGCTTGCTTTGTGATATTCAACCGCCTGATTTTGAAACAAGAGTTGCAATTATCAAGGACAAAGCTAATTATTTACGTTTTGAATTACCTGACGATGTATGCAGCTTTATTGCAGAAAACATTAAGAGCAACGTTCGTCAGATGGGTAGTGCTGTAAAGAATATTTATGCTTATTGTTCTTTTAATAATGTTGTTCCAACTATTGAAATAGTAAAAGATATTTTAAAAGATATTCTTATTACAAGTTTACCAATTGGTGTTGTTGTTGAAAATATTCTTGAAAAAGTTTCATTTACTTTTGGTGTTACACCTGAACAACTTAAAAGTGAACGACGTGATGCTAATATCAATAGTGCAAGACAAGCTGCTATGTACATAATAAGAGAAATTACTGAACTTTCTCAGGACGAAGTTGGTAAAATCTTTGGAAGAAATCATTCTACTGTTAACAGTTCTCTTAAAAATGTTCAACAAAGAATGGCATCTGATGTTAAATATAAAAATCTTATAAATGAAATAATTAAGAATATTAATGACTAAGTTTTCGACAAATTTTGATTTTTGAACAAACAAGTTTTAAACAAGTCAATAATTATCTTTTTATCAAACAGACAATTAAAAAGTTTTCAAAGCAATAAAAATAACTATATTCTTTGATATATCAATAAATAATAAACTTTTCAACAGTTTCGGCTGACTCTAATACTATTACTATACTTTATTATCTTTTATTCATATTAAGAAAAGGAGAATGATTATGAAATTTATTTGTTCCTCACAAATTTTAAGTGAAGCTTGTATGAATGTACAAAGAGCTACTTCTTCTAAATCAACAAACCTTCCTACAATTGAAGGTATTTTAATAAAAGCAGAAAACGATAGAATTATGCTTACCGGTTACGACCTTGAAATGGGAATTATTACTGCAGTTGCAGGTCGTGTTGAACAAACAGGTAGTATTATTCTTAATGCAAAAATTCTTTGCGATATTTTAAGAAACGTTCCTGAAGAACTTGTTACAATTGAATGTGACGAAAGGCTTATCTGTAAAATTAAGAGTGGTGACTCAGAATTTTCAATTACTGGTTTTTCAGAGGATGAATATCCTGAATTACCATCAGTTTCAGGTGGTTTTCCAATCGTTGTTAAGGGTGAAACATTAAAGGATATGATTAAGAAAACAATTTTTGCTACTGCTGATAATGGTGCAAAGATTGTACATACAGGTGTTCGTTTTGAGGTAACAGCAGGAAATATTCGTCTTGTTGCAGTTGATGGTTATAAGCTTGCAATTAGAAATGAAAAAATCGATTATGAAGGTGATGAAAAAGTCTTCATTATTCCAAAAAAGACACTTAACGAAGTTATGAAACTTGCAGGTGACGGTGATGAAACAGTTTCAATGGTAGTTGCATCTCGTCATATTATGTTTGAATGTGGCAAGTATATTATTGTTTCCCGACTTCTTGAAGGTGAATTTTTAAGTTATAAGAGTGCAATTCCTGTAACTGCAAAAACAGAAGTAAAAGTTAACACAAGAAAAATTATCAGCAGTATCGAAAGAACATCTCTTATTATTACTGAAAGAATTAAGAGTTATATCAGATGTATTTTTGATAATGAATCAATCAGAATTTCCAGTACAACAGCATTAGGTACTGCAAATGACAGAATTCTTGCAGATGTTCAGGGTGAAAGAGTAGAAATAGGATTTAATAATAAGTATCTTCTTGATGCTCTTAAGGTTTGTGATACAGATGAAATTACACTTCGACTCAATGGCTCTGTTTTCCCAATTGTTATTGTGCCAGAGGATGACGGCTCATTGATTTATGAAAGAAGTTTCCTCTTTATGGTACTTCCAGTAAGGATGAACTAATATGAAAAAAATTTCTGCACACATAAAGAAAAAAGAAATAAAGCAAATACAGATTGATAGTGATTTTATAAGATTAGATTCACTTTTAAAACTTTGTAATGCAGTTATGACTGGTGGTCATGCAAAAATTGTAATACAGGAAAGTGAAGTTAAGGTAAATAACGAAATATGTACTGCAAGGGGAAAAAAGATTCGTCAAGGAGATAAAGTTGAATTTGACGGAGTAATTTATGAGGTTATCTGATGCACATAAATGAAGTAAAAATAGAAAATTTTCGTAATATTGATTTTATGGGAATTTTTCCTCATAAGGAGATAAATGTTATTTATGGTCAAAATGGACAAGGAAAAACAAATCTTTTAGAGGCAATATGGCTTTTTACGGGATGTAAAAGCTTTAGAAATTCAAAGGATAGTGAGCTTGTTCAGTTTGAAAGAGAAAATTCAAGAATCTCATTGAGTTTTGAAACTGAAATTAGAGAAAACAATGCTGCAATTTTTATTGATAAAAAAAGAACAGCAATTTTAAATGGAATTAATCTTTCATCACCTCGTGAATTAATTGGTAAGTACTATGCAGTTGTATTTTCACCAATACATTTATCACTTATAAAAGAAGGACCTATAAATAGAAGAAAATTTATTGATACTGCAATAAGTCAGATTGATAATATGTACGCAAAAAAGCTTATGTATTTCAATCACCTTATTCAGCAAAAAAATGCGCTTTTAAAAAATGCAGTCGAAAACCCATCTTTATTGGATACTCTTGATATTTGGGATGAAAAAATTGCGTTTGCAGGTGCAGAGATTATAAGTGACAGAATAGATTACATAAAAAAATTAAAAAGTAAATCAACAGATATTTATAATGGAATTTCAGGTGAAAAAGAAGAGCTTGATATTAAATATCTCAGCAATATTCGTTATGAAAGCGAAGAAAAAAATGATATTGCAAGAAATTACTTTGAAAGTCTTAAAAAACACAGACCAAATGATTTGTATTTAAAAAGTACAACCTGTGGTCCACATCGTGATGATATAGAAATTTTAATAAATAACATTTCTGCAAGAAAATTTGGCTCACAAGGTCAACAGAGAAGTGCATCTCTCAGTTTAAAACTTGGTGAAGCAGAAATTATCAAAGATTTAAAAGGTGAACACCCGATAATTTTATTGGATGATGTTATGAGTGAGCTTGATACCACCCGACAAAACTATATTCTTAATAAAATGACAGATAAACAGGTGTTTATTACCTGCTGTGAAAAGGAAACAGTATCAAGACTTAATGCAGGAAAAGTTTTTAAAATAGAAAAAGGAAAAGCGGTGGATTAATGTATTTGAATATAGGTCAGGAAACAATTATTGTTGACAAAGATATTTTAGGTATTTTTGACTTGGATAATACAACTGTTTCGAAATCTACAAGAGAATATATAAACACAGCTTCAAAAAATGGTGAATGTATTACGGTATCTTTTGAAGAATTACCAAAATCATTTATCGTAACAACAAAAGGTGAAAATAAAAATATTTATATTTCACCTCTTAACACATCAACAATTTTTAAACGAATAAAATAAAAAGTCAATTTTTTGACGGAGGAAAAAAATGAGCGACCAGATTAAAAATGCAATTGAAGAAGAGGTTATGGATACGGTTGTAACCGAAACTTATGATGCCTCTGCCATTCAGGTTCTTGAAGGACTTGAAGCAGTTAGAAAGCGTCCCGGTATGTATATCGGTTCAACAGGACCAAAGGGACTTCATCACTTGGTTTATGAAATTGTAGATAACTCAATTGACGAAGCACTTGCAGGATATTGTACTCATATTGAAGTTGAAATTTTGCCAGGGGATATTATCACAGTAAGAGATAACGGACGTGGTATTCCTGTTGGTATTAATGAACAGCAAGGGCTTCCTGCTGTTACAGTTGTTTTGACTGTTCTTCATGCCGGTGGTAAATTCGGTGGTAGTGGATAAAAAGTATCTGGTGGTTTGCACGGTGTTGGTTCATCAGTTGTAAACGCACTTTCAGAATGGTTTGAAGTAGAAGTTAGTCAGAATGGACATGTTCATCATCAGAGATTTGAACGTGGTAATATAGTAACAGACCTTAAAGTTATTGGTGATACAGAAGAAACAGGTACATTTATTAAATTTAAGGCTGACCCTGAAATCTTTACAGAAACAACTGTTTATGAATATGAAGTTTTGCAGAGACGTCTTCGTGAACAGGCATTCTTAAATGCTGGTCTTTCAATTACACTTACAGATAAACGTGACCCTGAAAATATTGTAGAAGAAAATTTCTGCTATGAGGGTGGTATTAAATCATTCGTTGACTATATCAACACAAGCCGTGGTCTTACTCCTGTTGTTGAAGATATTATGCATTTTACAACAGTAAGTGGTGACAGAAGTGCGGAAGTTTCTATCTCATACAATGATGGTTATAACGAAATTATTTTGAGTTTCGCTAACGGTGTTCGTACAATCGACGGTGGTACTCATGAAAACGGTTTCAAAACTGCACTCACAAGAGTATTTAATGAATATGGTAGGAAATTTAAACTCTTAAAGGATAACGATAAGAATCTTTCAGGTGATGATGTCCGTGAAGGTCTTACAGCAGTTATCAGCGTAAAGCTTACAGAAGCAGAATTTGAGGGACAGACAAAGGGTAAACTTGGTAATACAGAAATGCAAACTATCGTATCAAAGATGATTTACGATAAGTTGATGACATATTTTGAAGAAAATCCACAGGCTGCAAAGGCAATTTTCAACAAAGCTCTTGATGCATCTAGAGCTCGTGAAGCAGCAAGAAAGGCAAGAGATAGTGCAAGAAGAAAATCAGCACTTGAAGGAAACTCACTTCCTGGTAAGCTTGCAGACTGTATTGATAAAAATCCTGAAAATACTGAAATTTTCATCGTCGAAGGTGACTCTGCGGGTGGTTCTGCAAAAGAAGGCAGAGATAACAGAATTCAGGCAATTCTCCCACTTTGGGGTAAAATGCTCAACGTTGAAAAGGCAAGAATTGACAAAGTTATCGGTAATGACAAGTTAACTCCTGTTGTTACAGCACTTGGTACTGGTATAGGTGAAGAATTCAACATTGAAAAACTCCGTTATCATAAAATTGTTATCATGGCCGATGCCGACGTTGACGGTCAGCATATCAGAACACTTCTTCTCACATTCTTCTTCAGATATATGAGAGACTTGATTGATGGTGGATATATTTATATTGCTCAGCCACCACTTTTCAAGGTTAGTAAAGGTAAACGTCACGAATACGCTTTCTCTGATGAACAGAGAGATGCATTCCTTGAAGAAATGGGTGCAAATTGTGACGTTCAGAGATATAAGGGTCTTGGTGAAATGGACCCTGAACAGTTGTGGGAAACAACAATGGACCCTGCAACTCGTACAATGCTTCGAGTAACACTCGAAGACGCAATGGAAGCAGACGAAACATTCTCAATTCTTATGGGTGATAAAGTTGAACCTCGTAGAGAATTTATTGAGAAAAATGCAAAGTATGTTCAGAATCTTGACATATAAGGTGATAAAATGAGTAAAGCTAACAATCCTAATCTTGGTGGATATGTTCCACTTGAAGAACAGAATATTATAAATGTTGAGATTAACAAGGAAATGAGAAAATCATTCCTTGACTACTCAATGTCTGTTATTACTTCTCGTGCTCTTCCTGATGTACGAGACGGTTTAAAACCAGTTCACAGAAGAATTCTCTACACAATGTATGAAAATTCACTTTATCCGGACAAGCCACACCGTAAATGTGCTGATACAGTTGGTTCAGTGCTCGGTAGATATCATCCGCACGGTGATGCTTCTGTTTATGATGCAATGGTTCGTCTTGCGCAGGATTTCTCAATGAGATACGTTCTTGTTGACGGTCACGGTAACTTCGGTTCAGTTGATGGTGACCCACCGGCTGCATATCGTTATACAGAATCAAGAATGAGTAAAATCGCTCTTGAAATGCTTACAAATATTGATAAAGATACTGTTGATTTTACAACTAACTACGATGACCGTCTTAAAGAGCCTACCGTTTTGCCATCAAGATATCCAAATCTTTTGGCTAATGGTTCAACAGGTATTGCTGTTGGTATGGCAACAAACATTCCACCACATAATCTTGGTGAACTTGTTGACGGTATCTGCTGTGTAATTGATAACCCTGAAGCAGAACTTGACGATATTATGGAGCATATTAAAGGACCTGACTTCCCAACAAGCGGTATTATTATGGGTCGAAGTGGTATTCGTGCTGCTTATGCTACAGGTCGTGGTAAGATTACTCTTCGTGGCCGTGCAGAAATCGTTGAAAATGAGAAAAACGGAAGATTCCAGATTATTATTACTGAGCTTCCTTATCAGGTAAACAAGGCAAGACTTATTGAGTCAATTGCCGATTTACACAAGGATAAGAGAATTGAAGGACTTTCTGATATTAATGACTATTCATCAAAACGCGGTGGCGGTATGAAAATAGTTATTGACCTTAAAAGGGATGCTAACCCACAAGTTGTACTTAATCAGTTGTATCAGATGACACAGCTTCAAATTTCATATGGTATTATTCAGCTTGCCCTTGTTAATGGCGAGCCAAAAATTCTTACATTAAAACAGATTATTGAAGAATATATTAAGTTCCAGTGTGAAATTATCACAAGAAGAACACAATATGACCTTAACAAAGCTCAGGCAAGAGAACATATTCTTGAAGGTCTTGCTCGTGCTATCGACATTGTTGACGAAATTATCGCAACAATTCGTGGTTGTAAGGGTGGCCAGGCAGAAGCAAAAGTTGCTATTATGGAAAAGTTCGACTTTGATGACCCACAGGCATCTGCCATTGTTGCTTTTCGTCTTGGACAACTCGCAGGCCTTGAAATTCAGAAGATTATTGCTGAACGTGACGAATTAAGACTTAAGATTGCTGAATATCTTGAAATTCTCGGTTCAGAAACAAAGGTTAAGGAAATTCTTAAAGAAGAGCTTTCAGTTATCGGCAAAAAATTTGGTGACGACAGAAGAACAGAAATTTCAAATGTTCTTGGTGAAGTTGATATTGAAGACCTTATTGCTGAAGAGGATTGCGTATTTACTCTTACAAAGATGGGTTACATCAAGCGTCAGCCTGTTGAAACTTATCAGGTACAGCGCCGTGGTGGTAAGGGTATCAAGGGCATGAGTCGTCGTGAAGAGGATTATGCTGAAAGCATGTTTATCTGTTCATCCCACGATTATATTCTTTTCTTCACATCAGAAGGTAAGATGTACAGACTTAAGGGTTATGAAATTCCTGAAGGAACAAGAACAAGCAAGGGTATGAATATTGTTAATATTCTTCCTATTACTGCTGATGAAAAGGTTACAGCTATGCTTCGTGTTCCTGATTTTGGTGAGGATAAATACTTTCTTTGTATGGCAACAAAGAATGGTGTTATCAAGAGAACAGAGCTTGACGCATACAAGAATATCCGTAAGAGTGGTATTATTGCAATTAATCTTGACGAGGGTGATGAACTTCGTTGGGTTAAGCTCACTGATGGTGAGCAGAAACTTATGGTTGCTACAAGAAAGGGTATGAGCATTTGCTTTGACGAAAATGATGCTCGTGCTATCGGTAGAACAGCTCGTGGTGTTCGTGCGATTACTCTCGGCGATGGTGACGAAGTTGTAGGTATGGTTATCTTCAATAATGAGGGTAAGGTTCTTACAATCAGTGAAAAAGGTTACGGTAGAAGAAGTGATGTTTCTAACTATCGTGTTCAGAATCGTGGTGGTAAGGGTCTTACTAACTATCATACTGAACAATATGGTGAAGTTTGTGCTGTAGAAATGGTAGAAGATAATCAGGATATCATTATGATTTCATCCGATGGTATCATTATCCGTCTTCCTGCAGAACAAGTCAGAGAATGTAACCGTCCGTCAAAGGGTGTTATCCTTATGAAGACAAGGGACGGAGAAAGAGTTGTTACAATTTCTCTTGCAGAGCATGAGGAAGAAAGTGACGACACAACTGAGGAAACCAACGAAGAATAATTTTTCTCTTTGTGAAAGGAAGAATCTTTATGGATGAAAATATGAATAAAGAACAGGAATTTAATGAAGTTTCTGAAAAAACTCCAGAAGAGATAAAAAAAGAAAAGAAAAAGAAAAGAAGAAAAGGAATTTTAATCTTCTTTATTGTATTCATGTCAATAATTCTTATTTGTGGAGGAGTAGTTGCAGGATTTGTCTTCAGCAAATTGGGAAAAGTCAATTATGATACTCCCGAACAGACAACTATTTCTCCTACACAGGAATTTGTTGAGAAAGAGGAAGAAGTAATTGTTTTTGATGACATAGATGATGCCACAGGTGACAGCTTCAGGGAAATTCTTAAAAACTGGGCAACAAATGGTGGACAAAAAATGTCTGATAAATCAGTTATCAATATTCTTTTAATAGGTAGTGATGCATCAGCAAAATCCGATTATCGAGTAAGTGTAACAGATAAGGGAAATACAGATGTAATGATGTTGGTATCAATCAATACAAGTAATGAAACTATTAAGCTTGTTTCATTTATGCGTGACAGTTATACTTATATGGACCAGTTTGACAGATATGCAAAACTTAACGCTGCTTGTGCAAATGGTGGACCTGGGTATTTAGTAGAAACTATCGAAAACGATTACAAGATTGAGATTGACGGATATGTGTTAGTTGACTTTGATTCCTTTGTTCAGGTTATTGATATTGTTGGTGGAGTCAGAGTAAATGTTCCTGCATATGTTGGTGAAAGTCTTAACAAAGGGGACTGTAAAAAGAATCCGATTCCTATAGGAAATAATGTTCTTATTGATGGTGAACAAGCTCTCCATTTCAGTCGAGTAAGATATACTGACGCCGATGGTGATATTAGTAGAACCAGACGTCAGCGTGAGGTAATCAATGCTTTGATTCAAAAATGTAAAGGTGCAAGTTTAGGTGAAATCAATGCTGTAGCAGATGCAGTTCTGGCAAATGTGAGAACTAATATTAGCCGAAAGACAATTTTAACCTATGCAGCAAAGGCAGTTACCGATAATTGGGCAAGTTATACTCTTACACAGACAGAAATGCCCGATAAGTACACACGTGCTTCCTATATGTCTGCATCAACCGCCTGGATTTGGATTGTTGACTATCCGTTGGCAGCTCAGACTGTTCAGGAATTCCTTTATGGCAAAACAAATATTACTCTTCCTGAAAACCGACAGACAGCAATCAGCATTATGGGCAAATATGTGCCTAAAAAGCCTATAAATTAAAGGTGTGAATTAATGGAAAATAATTTTTACGGAAACGGTCAACAAAATGGTTGGCAAACACCTCCACCAAATAGTCCATATGGATACTATAACTATGGTGCTTACGTAAATAGTGATTTTTATAAGAATTTACAAAAAGCAAAAAGAGAGAAAAAGCTTATTAAAAAAATTGGTACGACTTGTGGCATAGGAGCTTTGTTGTATCTGGTATTTGCATATAGTTTTTCTTTCGCAGTAGCGATTTTATCAAAGATTATTAAACCGCTTCAGGTAATTTTTTCTGATTTGACGGCAACCCATGCATTTGATGCAATAACATCAGTGTTGTCTTTGGGAGTACCTTTCCTTTTGGTATATCTTATATTAAGAAGAAAAAAATTAGTAAAAGCATTACCATATGAAAAACCAAAGAATATAGAATCGGCAAAGTATCTCACTATGCTTTCAATTCCTGTTATGGTTTTTTCATCAATAATTGTTAACTATATTTCCGCGATAGTTCAGACTATCCTTGGTGTGGAATTCAATAGTAATTTATCTGCCACAAAGCTTTCAGGAATCGGAAGCATAATTATAATAATTGTAAGCATGTCAGTTGTTCCTGCTTTAATGGAAGAATTTGTTGTACGAGGTGTTGTACTACAACCATTACGTAAATTTGGCGACAAATTTGCAATTATCGTATCTGCGCTTTTCTTTTCTATGTTGCATGGAAATATGTTGCAAATACCATATACTTTCGTGGGTGGACTTATTCTTGGCTACCTTGCAATAAAGACAAAAAGCTTGTGGCCACCGATAATTTTACATTTTGTGAATAATTTTTATTCCGTTATCGTTATGATTGTATCCGACAATTTCAGTGATAAAGCTGCAAACTATACAGCTTATGGAATTTGGGTACTTTTTGCAATATTAGGTGTTGTTGGGTTCATAGGATATATGAAAAATCATGATAAGACACCATTGTTTAAATCAGAAAGTAGCCTCAATACAAAGGAAAAAATAGTTGCTTTTATTAAAAATGGACCAATGATAGTAGCAATCATTGTTTACTCATTTATGGCAATAAAAAGTATTGCATTTTAAATATGGATAAATTAGATTTTATGAAGTATGCCCTATCTCTTGCAGAAAAATCTGCAGATGAGGGTGAAGTGCCTGTTGGAGCAATAGTTGTTTGTGATGGTAAAATAGTTGGTGAGGGCAGAAATCGCAGAGAAGTTGTGAAAAATGCTTTACATCATGCAGAAATCGAAGCTATCAACAACGCTTGTCAGAATCTTGGAGGTTGGCGACTCTGGAAATGTGATTTATATGTCACTTTGGAGCCATGTCCTATGTGTGCAGGTGCGATTATTAACTCTAGAATAAAAAATGTGTATTTCGGTGCAACGGATGAAAAAAATGGTGCTGTCGTTTCGGCAGCACAGCTTTTTGATATGAATTTTACTCATAAACCTTTGTATGAGGGTGGAATTATGGGAAAAGAATGTGCAGAAATACTGTCGTCTTTTTTTAAAACACTAAGAAAGCAGAAAGCAGGTGAAGAAAAATGAGTACGATTGCTGCAATTTCAACAGGTAGAGCACCAGGAGGAATTGGTGTTATCAGAATTTCTGGTGAAAAAGCCATAGGTGTAGCAGACAAGATTTTTTCTTCATTCAACGGAAAAATGTTATGTGAACTTCCCGGCTATTCTGCACTTTATGGAAAAGCTAGTGATGAAAAAGGCAGCATCGATAATGTTGTTGCACTTGTTTTTAAAGCACCTAAAAGTTATACTGGTGAAGATGTTGTTGAAATTTCTTGTCACGGCGGTCTTTTTGTTACGGATAAAATCTTAAAAGCGGTTTATGATGCCGGGGCAATCCCTGCTGAACCAGGAGAATTCACAAAAAGAGCTTTTTTAAACGGAAAGATGGACCTTACAAGTGCAGAATCCGTTATGAACATCATTTCTGCGCAGGGTGAGCAAGCTGAAAAAATCGCTTTGGGTGTTCTTGAAGGAAGACTTTTTAAAGAAATTAAGAAAATAAACGATAAATTAGTTTATGATATGGCTTTGCTTTCTGCATGGGTTGATTATCCTTATGAAGAAATTGAGGATTTATCCGATAACAACCTTAAAGAACATATCGAAGAAAGCATAAATAGTCTTGAAAAACTTATAAACGACTTTTCAAAGGGACAAATTATAATGGAGGGTGTTGATACTGCCATTGTGGGATGTCCCAATGTTGGAAAATCAACACTTATGAATCTACTTTCAGGTACAGAAAAATCCATTGTTACTGAAATTGCTGGCACAACAAGGGATATTGTTGAAGATACTGTAAATGTTGGTGGGATAACTCTTCGACTTGCAGATACTGCAGGTGTTCGTGAGACAGAAGATATTGTTGAAAGCATTGGCGTTGACAGAGCAGTTAAAAGACTCGAAAATGCAGAGCTTGTTCTTGCAGTTTTTGATGCAACAAGAGATTTGAACGAGGCAGATTATCGTCTTATTGAACTCTGCAAAGGGAAAAAAGCAATAGGAATTATAAATAAAACCGATATAGATGAAAACTATCTAAAAGGAAAAATTGAAGATAATTTCTCTCAGACAGTTTTTATCTCAGCAAAAACAGGTAGGGGAAAAGAGGAGCTTGCAAAAGCTATTGAGGAGACACTTGGCACAGCAGATTTTGATACATCTGCGACAGCAATTGTCAATGACCGTCAATGTGAATGTTGTAAAAAAGCTCTTGATGCATTGAAGGATGCTGACAATGCTCTTATGCTTGGTATGACAATGGATGCAGTTACAGTTTGCCTTGATTCTGCTATTGAAAATCTTATGGTTTTAACAGGAGAAAAGGCGACTGAACTTGTTGTTAATGAAATTTTTGCACAGTTCTGTGTTGGTAAATAATAGATTAGTTAGTAATTATCTATCTTGAAAAGAGGTTATATAAAATGAGTGAATGTAGTGGAAATTGCAGCAGTTGTTCATCAAACTGTGATAGCAAAAAACAGGATTTACACATTCCAGGAAATCCAATGAGTGATGTAAAAAAAGTTATTGGTGTTGTAAGTGGTAAAGGTGGCGTTGGTAAGAGCTTCGTCACATCTTCACTTGCTGTTACAGCACAGACAATGGGGTATCAGACAGCTATTCTCGACGCTGATATCACTGGACCATCAATACCAAAAGCATTTGGTATTCATGGTAATCCTGAAGGTACAGCAGACGGTATGTATCCATTGGAATCAAAGTTAGGCACAAGAATTATGAGTGTAAATCTTCTCCTTCAGCGAGAAGACCAGCCTGTTATCTGGCGTGGACCTGTTATTTCAGGTGTTATTCATCAGTTCTGGCAGGAAACTGTTTGGGGTGATGTTGACTTTATGTTTGTTGATATGCCTCCGGGAACAGGAGACGTTCCACTTACAGTTTTCCAGTCACTTCCACTTGATGGTATTGTAATCGTTACAACTCCTCAGGATTTGGTTACACTTATTGTAAAAAAAGCAGTTAATATGGCAAAGATGATGAATGTTCCAATTATTGGTATCGTTGAGAATATGAGTTATTTTGAATGTCCTGACTGTAACAAAAAACACTATATTTATGGTGAAAGCAAGATTGATGAAATTGCAAAAGAACTTGACATTCCTGTTCTTGCAAAACTTCCTATCAACCCTGCGAATGCTGCACTTGTTGATAAAGGATGCATTGAGCTTAGCGAAGAAAAACAGTTTATTGATGTAATTAAAAAGATTGCAGAATAAAAAACTAAGGACTACCAGTTGGTAGTCCTTTTTACTTTATCTTAAGTGTTTTCAGATAATCTTTTTGCTCTTTTGTTATGCGATAACTTTCAATTGCTTTTTGAATTGCTTTATTGTGTATCCACGTATCAAACTTTTTGTTTTCAATATAGGGAATAACTATTTTCCAACGACAAGCAAGTGCAGTTGCAATATACCAAGCGATTGCCATATTTATATAATACTCGTCGGATTTAATAGTCAAAAGCAATCTTAGATGTTTTTTGTCTAAATTCTTGTTCATAAAGAATTTCATCATTGTTACAACACCAAAACGGACAGTATATGTATGATTTGATGCAATCCATTCTTGAATTTTCGTGTACAATTTATCGGGTTGACTTCCCAAAATTTTTGGTGTCATCATATCGCAAGTTGCCCAATTATCTACGCATAGAAGAAATTTGTCTAAAGCAGAAATACACTCGTCAAAATCTTCTATTTGCTCTATAAGAAAAGCATGAAGATTATCCTCTTCATAATATTCATGAGGCAGAGTTATTAAAAACTCTGCCTTTAAATCGGTTTTATTTAATTCTTTTGCAAGCTTTCGTAATAAAGGGACTCTTACACCGATTATTTTGTCTTTACAGACTGTTGGCATAAGTTTAGAATGAAATTCCCTATAATTTAAGTCTTGCAACTCTAAAAGTTTTTCCTGAATGGGTGTCATATCAATATAATGTCTTTGAAAGTACAAAGCAAGTCCAGAGTGCAATTACAAATAACCCTTCAGCAGGAATTGCAAGTTTTGTGTAAGGACATTTCCAACCCTTATCAACACAGAGGAAGATTGTCCTTGTAACAAAAACAGTTGTTGCGAAGAAAAGTCCACCAATCATTGAATAGTAAGGAGTTTCAAGTGCTAACATAAGGAAAAGCAAGAAACCACCTAAAGCACCGGAAATACCACCATAGTAAACACGAATTTCAGTTTTTCCTGCATTATCAACAGGCTTAATTGAAAAGCTTTCAGCATTCTTGAGTGGGCTGATAATAAAAACAATTGCCATACCGAAGAAGTATAAAACCAAACCAATGGTAGCTACTGCTGCAGGGATATTTGACATTAAGATTTCTTTCATAAAGTTTCTCCTTTACACCTTAACAGGTTTTTTGTTTTCCTTCTTATCAAAGAAAGTTGTAAAATTAATTATAAATAACAAAGCATAGGCAACCCACATAGGAAGATTTTCAATAAACGCACTTTTACCGACTGTTACCAAAAGTACAAGCATAAGAGCAAGTACTGCAATAAAGAAGATAGTTGCGATTATGTATTTCTTATCTTTCTGTTTGCATTTATGGAACAAGAATATGATAACACCTGCTGCACCTAAAAATGCAAATATAAGAGCAGTTGCCCAATGACCTAAACAACGAGCAGTCATAACAAGGTCAAGACCTGCTGACGGAACATTTACTGTTACAAAGATTGATGCACAACCAAGGGATGTAACAATAACACCAGCCTTTCCTGCATAATTGTTTTTTCTGTACATATAAAGAGTGTTTGTAAAGATGGACAAGGAGGCTAAAACACCCCACATCTTGAATTCCCAAGGGTAACGAAGACCTAACATGCTTGCAGTAACATCAGTTAAGATATTGCCAAATTGGTGAGGAAAATCCAAGAATCCATACCATGTAATAAAAGCAAAACCTGCAATAAGATTTGCAATACAGAAAACGGTTGTACCTTTGCCAAGCTTTTCTGCAAAAAGAATTTTCTTGATGAAAAACGCATACAAGAAAAGAAGAACCGTTGAACAAATTACCCAGAGCCAATATACTGTGGCATTAGCATATAATGGTTCGTAAAGCATACCATCAAATTTTGCAATAAACTGGTCAGCAGGTAAAAGTATATCTGCATCAGTTGGAATTATGTATGGATATTGGTCCCAACTCATAACGAAAGACATCCATAATCCATAAACAGCCGCAATAATGCACCACATAACAGTATAAATCTTCATCATTTTTTTATTATCTGACATATCAATCCCTCCATAAAAACATTGTAGCACTAAACAACCATAAAAGCAATAAAAAAGACACCTGCACGGGTGTCTTTCTTGCTCTATTTATTAAAAACAGCTTTTTCAGTAATTTTTACTGCTTCTTCTTCAAGGTTACATTCAAGTAACCAGATAGGTGTTTTTTCAAGTAAAAGATTAAAGGAATCAAGAAGGTGATGCATACAATTTTCATCCCATCGTGGTAGAAACACGTGAGGGAAAAACAACTGCATAGCTTCAATATTGTTTATTTTTCTAATGGTGTTTTTATCACTTTGTATAAGAGCAACAATACCTTTTAACTCAGATTTTTGGTTTATTCCATATTCTGATGAACCCTTCCAAGGTGAACCATAGGCATAAAACTTGTCATTAACAAGACGGACAAAAACCTTATCGCCGTTGACTATTGTTGCATTTCGATACTTTTGCCAAAGCTCAGCCTGAGTAGTTTTGCCAATACCTGACGGACCAGTGAAAATAATTCCGTTTCCCTCATAGTCAACATAGGATGCATGAAGAAGTAATGTGTTTAATGAGCAAAGTCTGGAATAAACAGCAGTCACAACTAATTCGTCACTATATTCACCGTTAATACCTCTACAAACGTTAACATCTGTCCAGTCATCATTTGCAAACATCATAGATGTAGGATTCTCACGGTTACGGAAGAAATGTTTAGACTCATGAGTAAAGTATTCTACACCATAGGAGAAACTACTCACATCATCAAAGTCGCTGATATTGATTTTTTGAATTGGTGTAAGACTTTCTGCCGTATAAAAGTCTTGGTACTTTTCTTCTTTCCCTCCGAAAGTAATTTCAAAGGGACAATCGACAAACGAATATTTTCCCATTACTGAATAAGTTGCAAGCATCCTGCCGGTGCACCTAAACTCTGCATTTCCATAAAATATTGGAAGAAGGTTGAGCCATCTGGGACAGAAACAGGTTTATCCGACCTTGTATAAAATTCTCTGCACGGAGAAACACTCTGAGAAAATAAGATAGTCATAGCTCCTGAAATTTGGTCTTCGCCCATACCATCGCCACCTGAAGATGCTATATTTTCATCAAATGCAATAGAATAGAGAAAAGATTCCGGCTTAACATATTCTTTTTTCATTCTCATGCCCCCTTTAATCTCATATAAGCATAATAAAGTTTCTTTGCTGTGTCACATACTGAACTGGACACTTTCTCTGCACTGCCACTTTCTGCACAAAGCAATCCAGGGCAACGCTGACAAAAATCTATATATTTACAATCCTTACATTCTTCAGGGGTTTTCAATGCCTCAAGCTTTTCGTTGAGTTGTTTCCAGGCATTTTCAAATCCGTCAGAAATCAGTGAATATGGACCATTCATAAAAGCACAAAGCTGTAGATGTCCGTTCCAAGTAAGCCAGGCACTGCTTTTGTAACTTGCACACCAAGCAAAAGGAGTTTTACATTCAGGCAATTTATGTTTCTCTAATTGTTCCAAAGTTAATTTATCAACAAATTCATCAAAAAGGAATCTTGATTTTTCAACATTGTTAATGCTTCCTCTTGCAGATTTAACTACAGAGACAGTGTGTTGAAAAGGGATTCCCCATTCTCGTGCTGCCTTATACATTTCAGCAATGTCTTCAGCATTTTCTTTGACCATTGTGCCAGAAAGATTTACAGGCACTTTGTTTTCTTTTAGAAGTTTAACAGCTTTTTCTATTTTTGTAAAGCCATTATTACAACCACATACTTTATTATATGTTTCGTTACTTGCGCCATATAGGGTTAATTTCACATAATATGGCATTCCGTATTCTTTAAATTTTTCAATAGCAGATTCGTCTATCAAATAACCATTTGTAAGTATGGAAATAAGAAAACCCATCTTGTTAAGCTCTGCATAGATTTCCCAGAAATCAGGCCTTGATAAAGGTTCTCCACCTGTTAAAGTGAGATACAAGGTTCCCATATTCTTTGCCTGTTGAGCAATATGGAGAATCTGTTCCTTTGTAAGTAATTCACCCTGCTCTTTTGCTTGTTCAGGGGTAAGACGAACATAGCACATAAGACAAGAGAAATTGCAAAAAGGAGTAATTTCTATTGTCAGTGAGATGGGAATGCGGTTTTCTTTGGCATATTGAGTAACTATATATGGAAAGTTGGACTCAAATGGTAAACCACAACTAATCATTCTTCCATTACTCCTTGTTTAAAAAGACCATCTATAAATTCATCAACATCTGCAGTAGCAGTTTCTCTGTCAATTTCATATGTATCCAGTAAAAGATTAACTAAGTTTTCTTTTTCTGTTCCTTTTAAAAGCTCATTCCATAGCAATTCTCCACTTTCACTGAGGGAGATAACACCATGTATATCCGATGTGCGTTGACCTATAGGTACAGCAATTGTCTGACTAGCAATTGTTCGTAAAACAAAGCCTGCTTTAATCTTCAACATCAATGCACATCCCCTTTTCTTTGTCTTTATATTCTGAGAAACTACCATCTTCACTTATTCTGAATATACGTGAACAGTACTTTAACATGCTTGGACGGTGTGTAGTAATAATGCAAATCTTATGAGGGTCACTTTCCATAATATTTTCAAGCACCTTGTTTTCTGTATTAACATCAAGAGAAGATGTTGCTTCATCCATAAGAAGAACAGGAGAGTTTCTCAAAAGTGCTCGTGCAATAGAAATTCTTTGTGCCTGACCTTCGGAGAGATTATAGTTTCGCTCGCCAATTTGTGCATTTAATCCACCGGGTAATTTAGAAACAAATTGCCATGCACAAGCTTTCTTTAAAACCTCAATTAACTCTTCATCAGTGGCATCAGGCTTAACAAGTCTCAGGTTTTCCGCCACAGTACCACAAATAATACTGTTAACCTGTAAAACATAGGAGCAAAGTTTACGGGTACTGATTGTTGCTTGGATTTCCTTACAACCCTCGGCAGAGAATTTAATACTGCCTTCTGTTGGATGGACAAGACCTAAAATCAAACGGAGCATTGTTGTTTTTCCTTCACCTGAAGCGCCAACAATTGCTATAGTTTCACCTGAAGCAATGTTAAAACTTGCGTTGCTAATTACATTTTCTTCAGTGTTTTTATATCCAAAGCAGAGATTTTCAGCAGAAATTTTAAGACCTCCGTCAAGAGCCTTTTCCATTAATGTTTCTGCTTCTTCGCTATCTTTATCCTCTTCTGCAGTAAGGGTTGAAAGTTCCATAATTCTTCCGGCAGAGGTTGCAATTGAAACTACACTTGGTCCAAGACCTACAATTGAATTAAAGGAATTTGTAAGAACTCCGGAAAGCTGAATGAACAATGTCATAGTACCAAAGGAAATTGCTCCGTTCCAAAGTTGCCAAACACCCCAACCATAACAAGCATATGAAACAATTAATCCGATAAGTCCCATACCAAGAGTTGTGAGAATAGAGAATTTCTCGAACTCCAACTTTGCGTTTCGATATTGATGAAGTAACAAGTTGAATTTTTTTGAAAAATCTTTTGTAACACCGAAAGCCTTAATCATCTGGAGATTTTGTACTACATCGTTACTTTCAGAAATGATTTCACCCGTTGCGTCACGTAATTTTAAGCCATATTTTCTTATGCTTCTCATCATATAGTTTGAGGTAAGCATAACAACAGGTGCACTTGCAATTGCTATTAATGCCATCGTTTTATCATAGTAAAATACAACGGCTGCAGCACCCAAAAATTGTATTGTTCGTGTAATAAATGATGGAAGAATACTAATTATACCAGAGGAAATTTTTGTTACATCACCCTCAAGTCGGTTGATAATATCGCCTGAACGGTAACCGCTTATATCCTCCCAGGAAGTATGAAGAACCTTGTTGAAAAAATCCAAACGAATTTCCTGATTAACTTTTGTACCAACTCTAACGGTTATTGCAGAGCTGATAGAATTGAATAATAATTGGAAAACGGCAAGACCAATTGTCAAAACAGCACTCTTTAAAATCATATCCTTTTTATGACCGATAACCACATCAATCATAATCTTGGCTGCAACACTTGAACCTAATCCCATAAGTATGGCAACAACACCTATGATGAGGTATATAAGAATACTCCACCAATACTTACGCATATATCCAAAAAGCCATTTCCATTCATGGAAAATATCTTTAAGGATTTTTTTATAGTTCTTTTTACTCATAACTATAACCAGCTTTTAAAATTTGTTTTTACCGTATCCGTATTTATAGCCATAGCCATAACCATATTTTTTATATCCATAACGGCTGTATGCATATCCATATCCACCGTAGTAATAACCATATCCGATAATACCGGAAGCTGCGGAATTAAGTACGCAACCAATGATTTTTGCATTAACAGATTGCAAATTGTCAATAGCATATTTGATTCTTGTTGTTCTTACAGTATCCTGTTTAACAACGAGAACGGTAGCATCCGCAATACCAGCAATGGTAATAGGGTCTGAAACAAGAGCACAAGGTGGAGCATCAATGATAATATAATCGTACTTTTCTTTCAACACATCCATAAGGTTTTGAAGATACTCTGTGTTGATGATTTTCCACATGTTATCCTCACTCACATTAAAAGTAAGGATATCAAGTCCGAATTCTTTTATTCTTTTAAGTTGAGAGAAAGCATCAAAATTACCTTTATCCTGTTTCTCATATTTGTTTAAGCCTGCTTCAATACTTGGATTTCTTACATCAGCATCAATAATAATTGTTTTCTTTTCTATTTTTCCAAGAGCAATGGCAAGATTTAAAGAAACTGTTGTTTTACCTTCATCAGGACTTGTGCTAGTAAAGAGAATAGATTTTGTATTATCACCAGCATCATTGATGATGGAATTTCGCAACTGTTTTACAGATTCAACAAAGGAATCATCAACCAACGGATTAACGAGAAGAATTGAACGGTCGATTTCATTACTATGCTTTTTAAATGTAACCTTTGGCAAAACACCAAGACAATTCTGGTTAATTTTTTCTTTGATTTCATCCTTTGTTCTTACTGTCTCTCTAAGCATTGCATACAAAATGAGAACAGCACAGCTTATTGCAACACCTACAGCAAAGCCCATAAAAGCATTCTTTAATATATTTCTGCTGTTTGATGGCTCATCTGGAATCACTGGTTCAGAAATCATAACAAGCTGTGATGAACCAATTACATACTCTGCGATTGAAGGGTAGTTTTCCATTGCAGAAATAAGTGTATCGTATGTTTTTTGTGGGTCTCTTCCAACAGCCCTCATGGTGAACATATTTGTTCCTGTAACGGATGTTGCAGAAATAGTTGCAGGAAGATAGGAAACGCCTAAATCCTCACACACTGCAGTTTCAAGAAGCTTACTCTCTAAAATATATGGGAAAGTGGATGACAACTGTTCAGCAGTTGTACGGTTATAATAATAGGAATAAGAGGTGATACCGCTTCCGCTTGCACTTATATCCTGAGTCTGCACCGTAAATGTGGCAGAAACAGTATAGCTTGGAGTATATCGGATAATTCCAAACAGAGTTAATCCAATAGAACAAGCAACAGTTAATGCTGCACAAACCCACCATAATTTGAGAAATCCACGCCAGACATCGGTGAGATGAAATTGAAAGACTTCCTGTTCCTCAGATGGATTTTTCTTATCAAGTTGTGTTGTTAATTCTTTTTCAGCCATAACACACCACTACCAAATCAGTTTTAAATAATTTTAATTTCGAGAGTGAGAATATCTACCGTATCTTCCTTTATAATCGCCCTCATAATCGCCTGTTTGTCCAAAGAAAGTAATTTCTTTGTGTGCATCATTAAGAATGCAACCAGCCAGACAATTCTTTTTATTAAGAGTTAAAATAGCGTCATTAACGTCACCTGTTTTAACATAATCAGCTTTAATAACCATTATTGTTTTATCAGCAAGGTTTGCAATTGAGGATACTTCCGCAGTTGCTGAAAGAGGCATTGAGTCAATAATTACATAATCGTAATTTTCAGCAATCTGGTCGATAACATTCTTTACTGATGGACGGTTAATCCAGCTGGTAAAACTACTATGTCTTCTTTTATTCAAACCAAGGGATAAACTTCCATCCTTGTATGGAAGTAACTTATACTGACTTACTGTCATATCGCTTGATAAAACATGAGCCAAATCAACATATTCCCCGTTGATATTCAAAGTCTTTGCAATAGATGGCTTCATCAAGTCCATATCTAACAATGCAACACGATGACCTTTTCGTGCAAGTGTTAATGCGATGTTTATGGAAACAGTTGTTTTTCCCTCATGTGCAGCAACGCTTGTGATAAGGAAAACCTTATCTCCATTTTTCTGGTTAAGATATTCCAGCTTCGTTGCAATCTTTTGATAGTTTTCAACAAACGAGAAACTTGCAAAAGCATCAGTAACAAGCTTCTTTCTTTTTTCACCTTTTATAAGAGCATTAAGTGACGGATAATCACGTTCTTTTAATATTGTACCTAACAAATTTTCTCCAACCTTTTCATTAAAGGCAGATTCACTTTTGATTGTATCTCTCAGGAAAGAAATCAACACAATTCCTGCTAAAGTTGCACCGACAACGCCTAAAACGATGAGTTTCTTATGTGGAACTGATGCGGAGTTTGAAGGACCCTTAGGAATTTCAGGGGCTCTTACTACATCAATAACTGCATTTGAGAAAATGGTATCTGAAATCTGTGGATACACTTTGAGAACAGCCTGAATTTCTTTATATGCTGTTTCAGGGTCATCTGCTGTAACACTCAAATTGATAACATTTGTATTTGAGAGTGGAGTTGCACTGAGATTACCATTAAATTCATCTATCTGAAGATACTCCGCTGCCTTTTCCTTCATTGAGGGCTGAACAAAAACTTCAGAAAAGATTACAGCCATTTCAGTGGAAGCAGAAAGATTTGTATAGGCTTGATATGTACCGGTTTTAACCTGAACTATCAATGTTGCTGAACTTGTGTAAACAGGTTTATACAGTGCTTGTTCCATAACAAAGATGGAAGAAAATCCAATAATAACTGCAAGAATCAGTAACCAAAAATTCAACACAATATCCTTCAGAACACTATACCATTCAATTGTAAACAAATTAAATATAGTCTTGTTTTTCATATATATAACCTTCCGGATTATTCCGATACAATGATTGTCATAATTGCGTATCCGCGTCTGCCGTCTGAGTCCTGTGTCTCATAACGAGCTTCATAGGTGCCAGGCTTGTTAATATCAAGGTTTGTATCGATAAGAACATTAACCGGTTGTTCATATTTATCTACTGCTGAGCGGACATAATCAACCAAGTCAACTTCCTGACCAACCTTAGTATATACAATATGTTCAGAAAGCTCAATTTTAGGAGCAGAAAAACTCAAGTCCTTTATGTAAACAGGAATATCCATATAGATTGTGTCGCCCATACTGTTTGTTGCCATGAGGGAAACATTGAAAACACCGACCTCATTAGTGTTGTAATCGGTAGCTGTTACAATAACACGGTCGCTGATGTCACCATCAATACAGTCTCTTGCTCCGACACACTCCTGAATATTTATTTTTTGACCAACTGCAAAAACAAGGGATTCTTTAATGATGAATTCTGGTTCAGTATAGTCTGTAAAACGAATTTTGCGTGTTGCAGAGGTTGCATGTTTATCGTTGTCACAAACGGCATAAGTAACAATGCAAACACCGTGTTCTACAAACTTTGAAATGGATTCAATATAAATCTTTGATGTTATGTCACCATCTTTTTTGTCGTATGCAGTAACACCTTTCAAAAGTCCTTCATCGGTAACATTAATGCTTACATCTATAATTTGTTCATCAATAGTAATCACAGGATATGTTTTATCCTGCATTTTTGATTTGACAAAGAATACAGCAGACAGGCAAATTGACAAAATACAGAGCAAAGAAATGCCAATTCGAAAATATTTCATTGTTATTGCCTCCTTTTACTGCTTTTTCAGTGAGAAAAAATAAAGACACTACACCATATTATAATTAATTGTATTTTACACCTTTTTAACAAAAAATTCAACATATTTTTATGCTTTATGCGAAAAAGGTATTACCAAATATATCCGCTGTAAAGAGATATCTCAAAAAAATAAAAACCACCCTGTTTTTTAAAACAGAGTGGTTAAGGAAACTAATTATTTAATTATTCTTCGTCTTCGCAGCAGTCACAGTCACAATCACAGTCAAATTCAAGAACTTCACCGCATGCTGGACATTCAGCCTCACCATCGAGAATGATTTCTTCGTCAAAATAAATCATTTCACCACAGTTTGGGCATTCAACTTCATACATATCTTCATCACAGTCACAGCAATCATCGCAATCACAGTCGCAATCATCACATTCGTCGTAGAAGATTTCTTCAAGTTCTGCAAGGTCCTCGTCAACTTCGTCAAGTTGCTGTGTAACCAGACCCATTTCGTCATCGAGGTCACTTACTGTAAGTGCGATGTCATCGAGAACATCAAGAACTGCATTGATAACTTTTGTTTCTTTATCGTCCTTATCAAAATCAAGACCTTCAACAAGACCTTTAAGATAAGCTACTTTCTCAGTAATTGTCATTTTATTTTCCTCCGATTATGCTCTTGACATGTACTCGCCTGTACGAGTATCAACGTTAATCATTTCGCCTTCTTCAATGAAGAGAGGTACTTTAATTTCTGCACCTGTTTCAAGAGTAGCAGGTTTTGTAGCGTTAGTTGCTGTGTTACCTGCAAAACCAGGGTCAGTCTGTGTTACTTGAAGTACAACAAAGTTTGGTGGTTCAACACCGAAAACACTACCCTTATATGAAAGGATTTTACAAATCATATTTTCTTTAACAAACTTAAAGTTGTCGCCAAGGTCTGAAGCATTTACAGGAACCATATCGTATGTTTCCTGGTCCATGAAGTAGTAAAGACCACCATCATTGTATGAATATTCCATATCTTTTCTTTCAATGACAGCTGTTGGATACTTTTCAGTTGGGTTGAAAGTTCTTTCAACAACACCACCTGAAATAACATTTTTAATTTTTGCTCTTACGAAAGCAGCGCCTTTACCAGGTTTAACATGCTGGAATTCAACGATTTGATAAACGTTACCGTCCATTTCAAATGTCACGCCGTTTCTGAAATCACCTGCTGATACCATAGGTAGTATACCTCCATTTTGTTTTTAATACACTATAAATAATACAATAATTTTTATTGCATTTCAAGTCTTTTTGTAAAATCAAGGAAGAATTATATAGTTTTCCACACTACTTGACGACAAATCCTTATATAATTGGCTGTCTAAAGTTGGATTCTTTACTGTGGGAACAACTTTTACGGTTGAGTAATTGTTTTTTGCTTTATCTTTCATAACAATATAACTGTTTTCGATAAAGGTGATGTAGTTTTTATCTTCAGTAGGAGTTATCTGTGGTGAACAAATCTGTGCAGGGGTGTCAAAGAATGTGCCACCCCATTTTTCTGCATTTCCGTCAGCAGTTGCTTCAATTGGAACACTTAAAATAACAGGTTGTTTGTTAGCCGCTGAAACAACTTTTTCAAGGAATTGTGTGAGAATAAGATTTCTGTTAAGTGTTGAGTCATCATTGGAGAAAACCGGAACAGCACCTTCGCGAGCAACGGGAAATTGTACAGATTCAAGGTAGATACAGTCAGCACCTAGAGAAACGACTTCACGAACTACTTTTGTAAGATAAGATGTTGCATTGGAGTTTGTAGGGTCAAGCCATACCTTACCATTGTTGATTGCAGAGTCATCAAACCAGATTTTGGTCTTTTCCGCATCTTCATACACATAGGCATTAAGTCGTTGTGGAGCAATACTGTCTTCAAAACAGAAAATTCTTGCTACAACCAAAAAACCACGATTTTTAATTCTTTTTATTACGGACTGGTTTATTTTTTCATATTTATCCTTTTTCGGATAGGTTATTAATTTTGAATCGTATGTCAGAAAGCCCTCGGCTGTTTTGAAATCAAGAACTATCGCATTAAATCCGTTTTTTGCAGCATTTTCAAGATTTTTGTCAAACTCTGTGGTATCCTCCAACAAGGCGTTATCAAGGTAGATTGCTCTTAAATCACCAATAGAATCGACGGTTACATTAGAAACATTATTGTTTGAGTCTGTTAAAGGACGCTGTGAAAGGTTGTAACAGAGTTTAATAGTAACAAAAGAAGCAATAAAAAGGCAACACAAAGCAACGCAAAACAAAATCTTTTTGATGCGTTCTCTCTTTTTTGTACGTCTGCTTTCGTGAATTGGACGTTCACCACGACGTGACGGATATTTTTTTGAGAATTCATAATATCCCTTTAGTCTTCGGGACTGATTTGTGTTCTTTGCCATAATTAGTAACCTTTAAATAAAAATTGATGTACCAGAAATTCCTGTAAATGCAAGAGAAAGCAAAGCTGTATAAATGAATATTGCAGGAGTTCCCTTAAAAATTTTAGGAATAGATTTGTTTGCATCAAGACGTTTAAGTCCTGTGTTAATAAGCAGAACAGCAATCACATAAGCAAATCCTGCTCCCAATCCTGCACCGATAGCTTCGACAGGGGTAAATGCTGAACGATAGTTGATAAGTGGCATTGCAAGAACAAGAGTATTAAAAGCAGCAATACCAATTCGACGGATTGTTCTTGGCGAAACTTTTCCGTAAATAATAACAACAAGTATTGTGACAAGGTATAACGCAAGAAGAATACCAACGTAAATAAGAGCGTGGAAAATTTCGCTGAGGTTTTTCACATAAGGAATTGCATCAACAAAAACGCAAATTGTTGATAAAACTGTTGAAAAGAGAGTTATAAAAATCGCCATAGGGAATAACTGACGAGGTTTTGCACTCATTCGCACAGCTTCACTTAAACTATAACCGCCATTAAAGATAAGATTTTGGAAAATCATAACATAAAAGGCAGCAGAAATAAGGGTTAAAAAGATACTCACTGTGCATCACCTCCATCGTTATTATCAATGGATTTTTTGTTTTCAAGGTCAGAAAGAATTTCTGAAAAATCATCAAGATAAGTATGTTCTTTTTCTTCCATAGGAATAAGGTTTTCAGAGTTATCAGTTGTCATTTTTGTTTCTTCTAGAGTCTGAAGCTTAGTTTTCTTTATTTTCTTTTTATGCTCACGAACAGAGAAAACATCATCTTCACCTTCACCATAAGGGTTGAATTCTTCCTTCATAAGTTCCTGAATAGAGCCATATTGTGTGCGACGAATTTCGGATAAATCGAAAGATTTTTCCGGGTTTGCTTCAGGATATTTGGTGATTATAAAAACCTTGAGAGCAGCAGCTAAAAATCCAATTATAAGAAGACCACCAAAAGGTGTGATAAGAGCTGGGAGTTTAACTGAAAAATTGAGAGAAATATCCCATATTGTACCATTTGCAAGAATTTCTCGTAAGGTTCCCAGAATAAGTGTTACCACACCATAACTTAAAGATGCAGAAACAGCATCGATAAAACTTTTTCTCACATCACTTTTAACAGCAACCCGTTCACAGTGGAGAGCAATAAGTGAATTGACAGCCATCAATGGTAGGAAAATACCAAAGTTTACGGCTATATTCGGGAAAAAGCGAATGATAATATACATTATTGGAAAAACGATGATAACGCTGAATATAACATACAGCATTACTCGCCAATATCTTTTGACATTCTTAAGAAAAAGAGATGAAAGCATCTCGCAAATAACCATCTGCACCAAGGTTATACATGCTAAGAACAAAGCAAGTTTTAAGGATGTTGCCAATGCAACAACTGGGCATAATCCTATGGCTTCAAAAAGAAGAGGATTTTTAATAATGGCACTGTTACGAATGGCTTTTAGTGTATTTGTTTTATCACTCATTGCTGTCACCTCCTATGAAAAAAGGTGGTTCCTGTTGTGATATAGAGTTTTCTTCTGAAATCAATGCTTCAAGACTTTCGGGTTCAGGTATAACAGGTTCTTCAGTGAAATAAACTGTTTCATCCTGTGAAAAATCAGGAATTTCACTGAGTATTTCTTCAGGAACAACAGTAGGAATTTCAATTTCTGTATAAGGTTCACTTGCTTTAATTTGCTGTTTCTCTTTTTTAGTATAAGGTAATTTGTCGAAATAGTCAGAAATACCACAAGAAATAAGAATTCCAAAACCGATACTTTCTTCAAAAAAACCTACATAACGAATGAGCATACAGATAACACCACTAGTAAGTCCCCAAACTACCTTACCCCAGAATTTTTCAGGCATATTGTTTGGTAAAGACATAAAGAAAACAGCACTGAAAAACAACATTCCTGAACAAAATTCCATTATTACAGAAACAACTCGACCTGAGGTGATTCTTGGGAAAAGAAATGCCATAATGCACACAGCAAAAATAAATGAAAAGACCGGAACAGTATCCTTTGGACGACGAATTAATAAAAATGCCAAAGAACCATATAAAGCTATAATACATCCAGTACCTAATGCTGCAGGCACATTTCCTATAAGGATTTCAAGAATTGCTACTGAATTACTATCTATTGCATTACCGTAGGTGAGCATTTTTGCTAAAGAAAATCCATTTAATGGGTAGTTGAAAATAATATCAGGCCAACACAAAGATGCAAAGCAGAAAGCTGCTACTGCAGGTGGGAAAGGCGCTTTTTCAAAAGTTCCAAAAGGAAGAATACACACTGCAACAGCAAAGAGTCCGGTTAATACTGTAACCCACCAAGGAGTGTTGGCTGGTAGAAGTAAGGCAACCATAACACCAACAACTATACCTGACAAGTCTTTGAGTGATGTTTCAGTTTTAATTAACTTTTTACCGAAAAAAGAACAGAGAGCACAAGTAAAAACGGAAATAGCAACTGTTCTGATTGCCGAAACTCCGTAAATAAAAAAGGCAACAAAAAGTGGAGCAAACAGCATAAGGGCATAGTCAGCCGTTACCGAATGCTTTTTGTTTTCTGTTAAATTTTGAGGGATGTTTGTATTAGTCAAAACAAGGTCCTCACTTTTACCAATATTTTTTTATTGCATACTGCCGGTCCCTGTAATATGATGAAGTATAAACATATATTTCGGGAGGCAAAAATGATTTTTGAGTCGCTTAATAATAATGTAATGCTGGTCGAATTATCTGACGACGAAATGAAAACATATAACATTACATATGAATCACTGAATAATCAGGATGCAGATACCCAGATTGCAATACGGAAACTGCTTGACCGCATTGACAACAAAAACTCTATCAAAACTAGTGGGAAAGTGGTTGTTGAAGCTCTGCCCATTGATGGGGGCGGTTGCTTTTTCATCTTTACTTTTATGCAGGACAGGAGAAAATATAAACTGAAAAGAGCTGAACCAAACAGTTTTTTTGCTTTGGAAAAGCTTGATGATTTGTTGGATTTAATCAGCACTCTGCAGAAGACCACTAACAACAATCTACATATAACTGCTTATGAAATGGAAAGAAATTATTTTGTTTCAATTCCGAGAGAAAATGCTAAAGTTAAAGTTGTTTTAGAAGAGTTTGGGAGAAGTACTGACAAGATTACAAAGGATAGAGTTCTTGAATACGGTAAGATAATAGGAAAGATTTATTTGCAATAGTTTTCTTCTGCGATTTTCTTGAACTTTTCAATAGTGCCTTTTCTGTCGGTGCTTGAGAAAATAGCATTACCGGAAACGAAAACATCAGCACCTGCTTTTGCAGCAATAGCAATAGTGTTTTCGTTAATTCCACCGTCAACTTCGATTTCACAGTCAAGTCCACGTTTTTCGATTTCTTTACGCAATGTAGAAACCTTTGGCATCATATCTTCCATAAAACTCTGACCACCAAAACCAGGCTCAACAGTCATAACAAGCACCATTGAAAGCTTGTCAAGGTATGGAAAAATATCTTCAACAGGAGTTTTTGGTTTAACAGTAAGAGATGCCTTCACACCATTTGCAAGAATTTTATCGATTGTTTCGTCAATAGGTGAATCACATTCTGTATGGAAAGTGATAATATCAGCACCAGCTTTACAGAAATCGTCAATATATTTTAAAGGCTCACTAATCATAAGATGAACATCAAATGGAACATCAGTTGCTTTTTTGATACACTTTACAAGTGGAGCACCAAGTGTGATGTTGGGTACGAAGTGACCGTCCATAACGTCAATATGCATATAATCAGCACCACAAAGTTCCATATCTTTTAATTCTTCTGCCATTCTGCCATAGTCACAAGAGAGAATGGATGGTGAAATTTTCATCATAAAAATGCCTCCATAATATATAATCAATATATTTTAACACAAAACTTGAAAAAATACAATATAACAGAAATCTAAAAGAAAAGAGCAGTCATTGACTGCTCTTTTAATTATACTGCATCTAAATATTCCTCAAGGCAGAGGTTATTTTCTTTCATTTCAGTTGCTGCGTCAATGCCGACATATCTCCAATGCCAAGGCTGATAAATAATTCCTGTGATTTCAGTTTTATCCTGTGGATAACGAAGAATAAAACCGTATTTATGAGCGTTTTGTTCAAGCCACTGATATTCAGGTGTGGAAGCAAAACCTGCACTTGCACTTACAATATCTACAGCAAGTCCTGCACCGTTTTCACTGCAACCTGCAGGCTCAATACGTTTTTCGGTGTTGATTTTTGCTTCTTCCTCACTCATCCCTGTAAGGAAAGACTGAAGCTTATCATTGTATATAGATTTCTGTGCCTGATAGCTGCAATATCCTGAATAAGGAGTAAGGGTTATTCCGTCAGCTTTAGCAGCATCATACATGTTTTTATAACTTGTTGCAACACGAGTATCTGCTGTAACCTTGCTTGATTCCATTATAGTCGAAACCGATGGGGTGTAATTTTTGTCAAGCGGGTGGTTTTTGTTGATTAATGCCAGATGCCAGTTTTCACCTTGGAGCACCTCAGCAGGGTCATAGTTTGTCCAGTCAACAACAGGCTTTTCTTCAGGTTTTTCGGGGTTTTCCGTAGGGCTTTCTTCAGGTTCGTCGGGAGATTCAGGCGTTTCATTCTGAGAGACATCCTGCAAAGTGGTTTGTTCAGGCTGGTTCAAATTGATTTCAACTTTGTTGTAATTTCCACCACGACAGAAAGCTACATATAGAATAATAAGAAGCCCTAAAATTGATACAAGGGCTATGAAAAGTATTTTTCTAATTTGAGCTTGTCTCTTTCTCATAATATATCAAATCCTGTTTAATATAGTTTAACTGTAGTATATAGTTTAGTATTTTTTTATCGTGATGTCAATATTTGCAAAATTTTAAAAAATATAGTGACTTAGTAAAAAAAGTGTGATACAATAATTCAGTATATATTTGCATAATAGGAGGTTTTTGCTATGAAAGCATATGAAAGCAATACTCATTACGCATCAAAGGTTCGTGAGTGCTCAAATTTTGCAATCAGAGAGATTAAAAAAGTCTGTAAGGACGTTGGTCCTCGTCCAGCCGGTTATGAGGGTGAGAAAAAAGGTCAGGACTATGTTGAAAAACTTATGACTCCTATTGCTGATGAGGTAAAGAGAGAGAAATTCACTTTAAGTCCTAAAGCATTTATGAGTTGGGTTATGATTGATGGTGTGCTTGCACTTATTGCAGCAATTTTCGGAATTTTTTGTAACACAGGAATATTACCTCCTGCAGTTGAAACAGTTTTAAGAGTAGTTTCAATTTTTCTTGTTGTTCTCGCAGTGTTTTTCTTGTTGGGCGAATTCCTTTTCTACAAAGAAGTTCTTGACCCGTTCTTTAAAAAAGAAGAGTCAAGTAATGTTATCTGCACAAGAAAAGCATCGGGTGAAACAAAGAGAAGAATCATTATCGGTGGTCATATGGACACTGCCTATGAATGGAGATACACATATCTCGGTGGACCTAAACTTGTTACAACAGTTGTAGTTTCTGCAGTACTTGGTCTTTTAATCACATTGGGACTTTCAATAGCAGGTCTTTTTGTTGAAAGTCGTACAGCAGAAATCGTAATGATTATCGTTCACGCAATTACACTTCCTGCACTTATTTCTGTAATGTTCTTTGTGAACTGGAAACTTCCGGTTGATGGTGCAGCTGATGACCTTACAGGTGTGTTTGCATCAATGGCAACTCTTCTTTATCTTAAAAACAATGATATCCGTTTTGAAAACACAGAAGTTGTAGCAGTTTCAATGGGTGCTGAGGAAGAAGGCTTACGTGGCTCAAAGGCTTTTGCAAAAGCTCATGGTGATGAATATAAAAATGATGGTGTTGAAACAATTTTTGTAGCACTTGATACTCTTCGTGATTATGACTTTATGGGAATTGTTACAAAGGACATGACAGCAACTGTAAATCTTGATAAGCAGGCTTGTGCACTTATGAAGAAAGCTGCTGAAAATGCAGAAGTTCCTGTTAATTTCACAACAACTCCTTTAGGTTCAACAGATGCTGCTGCAACACAGCAGGGTGGAATCAAATCTGTTGCATTTACAAGTATGGACCCTGCTCCAGCAAGATATTATCATACTCGTGATGACAATGTTAAGGTTCTTGAAATGAAAACTCTTGAAGATTCACTTAAAGTTATTTTGGAAACAGTTTTTTTGTTCGACGAACAAGGACTGAAAGATAGTTATTAATTTCACCGAGAGGGGAAAGAGTTATGAAAAAGAATATTATTAAAATTATTGCTCTTGCATTGGTGCTCACAATGTTGGCAGTTTCTTTTGCAGGATGCAGCACATCAGCAGTAGAGAGACCTACTCCTGTACAAGCAAAAACAGACCTTAAAGATGTAGCATTCGAATTCACTTATGGAGAACTTAAAAATGTTCTTCCTGGTGACAAACTTGCAACACTTTTTGAAAACTTCAATAAGAAAACAGACGACAGAACAGTTGAGCTTTCATATTATGAACTTGTTTCAAAATATGGCTCAGAAGAATATTTTGACGATATCCTTGCCCTCATTTCTGAGGAAGAATGGGCACAGTTTACAGGAAATCAGCAGGAAGTGCTTGATTACTTTAATGGCTTGATTAACGATATCAAGACAAACGGTTCTGCAAGAGTTTCTTATAATGAAAATTTCTGGATTAACCATGGTGACCAGGTAATTTTCAAGGATGTTAACGGAAACGAACTTGAAAATCAAAAAGAATTCCGTGCAGCATTCCGTCTTTATGCAGATACAGCACTTAAAGATATCGGTTCATTCCTTATGAATCTTTCTCAGGATGAAGCGACTGAGTTTAAAGCAGATTTGACAAATGTTATTTATCCTCTTGGTGAAAAGACTGCAAGTACACTTGCACTCGAAGACCTTTACACAGATATGGCAACAAAAACATATCCTATCTACACATCAGTAATTCCTAATCTTGTTCATGACCTTGACGAAAAAGGTAATAACGCAGAGGATGAAGATGGCGAATATATCTTTGTTCCAAACGAACTTATAAGAACAATCGTTGTTATGGTAAAACCTGAAGAGGCAAGTGTTAAAAAGGCTTTCACAGTTCGTGAAAAAGATGGAATTATGGAACAGTTCAAGGTTGCAGAAAGCTATCTTAAACTTAATTCATTTGAAATCGGTTTTACTCCTTGCAAGATTATGACAGGTATTAATGCAGTAACTGACGAAATGACTTATGTAACTTACGAAAAGAATATGGTCATTACAGCAAACATTACATTTACAGGTGCTTTGGCACAACACGGTACAGTAATTGTTGAATTTCCTTGCACATCTTCACTTACATACAATTTTGGCTGGCCAACAGCAGAATAAAATCTTTTAAAGTAAAATACGGTACAGTTTTGTACCGTATTTTTTATTGACAAGACACATTTATAAGTATAGAATTTAATTAGAAAAAAGGGGGATTAACAATGAAAAAGATTACATCAATTTTACTTGCCATTATTATGGTGCTTTCGACATTTTCTCTGTTTGCATTTGCAAAAGAAGAAAAAGTGCCCGTAGTTGTGTTGCAGGGATATTCGGGTCCGACACTTGTTTATGCAGATGACAACGGAGAACCCATTATTGACCCTGAAACGGGAGATGTTATTAAAGCATGGCCCCTTGATTTTGGTAAAATCGGAGAAAAAGTAGTTGCTGCTTTACCTCAAATGGTAGCAGGGGGAATCGTGAGTGAAGATGCTATCGTTGAGGCACTTTCGCCTATTCTAAAAGAGACACTTATGCCACTTGTTATTCTTGAGGACGGTACATCATGGCAGAATCTTACATATTACCCTAAAGGCGCAGCCGCAACTCAGGTTTCGACACTTATTGAAAAGGATATGCAACAATATATCCCTGAAAGTATTTTTGTTGAAGAGGCAATCCAAAGAGTAGGTGCAGAAAATGTTTTTGGATTTACATTTGACTGGAGAAAAGGTCAGGTGGATTACGCAAAAGCTGTTGATGAATATATTCAGGAAGTAAAGAAAATCACAGGAAGTGACAAGGTTGATATTATGGGCCTCAGCCATGGTGGTCAATACGGAACATCGTATCTTTACTATTATGGCCACAAAGGTGACGTAAGAAATGCGATTCTTGCAAATCCTGCAACAGGTGGAACAACCTTTGTCAGCACAGTTTTAATGAATGAATATGTTGACCTTGATTTAAAAAACATCATGAAATTTGTTGAACATATTTTTGATATAGAAGAGGATTTTGAATGGATATTTGACCTTCTTTCCCTGGATAACATTGTGGGTGGGCTAAATGGACTTTTGCAAGAGGAAAGAACGATTTACAGACTATCCCATGTTCCATCACTCCTTGATTTTGTTCCAATGGACAGATTTGATGAAGTTATTGAAAATATCGGTCTGAATGCACAAGATAATGGAAAGCTTTATTACGATACAGTTAAGTATCATACGGATGTTCATACGGGAACAAACCTTGCAAAAAAACTTGCAGAGCTAGAAAAACAAGGCACAAGAATCGGATATATTGTAGGTAGTGGATATACTGCATTGAGTAGTGTCGGCACAAATTCCGATTTCCTTATTGATACATATCTTGGTTCAGGTGGTGCTTATTGTGCACTGTACGGAGAAACTTTTGAACAAGGTTATGTTCAGAAAGGGACAATCTGTAACGATAAATCACACTATCATATTTCACCTGAATTTAATATTGATGCATCTACAGGTGCTTTGCCCGATTCTACATGGTACGTCAGTGGCCAGGGACACGGACAGTATTTTAATGACCCATATACAAGACAAATTGTTTGTGAATTTCTTTGGGGAGATTTAAAGGATGTTTACTGTGATGAGAGATACCCACAGTTTAACTATGCACAGAAACACGCAGACAATATATATGCATATTTTAATAATACGGATGCAGGTTACCATTCCTCTGCTGATACAGAATTGATTGTTAAAAATCTTTCTAACACATCATCAATCAGAATCTGGTGTGTAGAAATTGAAGGAGCAGAAATCAACTATGATTACGAAAAGAATCTTGTGTTGAATGTTGGAGAGTCTGTTTCAATAGGAATTGACTCCGCTTCCATCGAGGACGCAGAAAAACCATTTAAGGTAGTAGTAAAATATACAATAGATAACGCTATGCACACAACTGCCATTAAGGAGTTTTCCTTTATAGCTATGACTGATGACGAAATGAATCAATATGCTCATATTGGAATAATAAAGAATGAAGATTCCGCACCAGTAGAGCCATTACCTCCTCAGGAGGATGAACCTACTACATCTGTACCAGAAGAGCCTGAAACAGAGACTCCGACAGAGCCTGAAAAACCAGTGGAATCTGAGCCCGATTTGCCAAATCAGGACCTTAATGACCCAAATACAGATGTAAAAACGGTGCTTTTAGAATATTTTGTAGTGGCAACATGTTTTGCTTCCTTAATATGCATCTGGAAGCTTCGCAGAAAAGTAACAGAATAAAAGAAAAAACCTCTCAGAATCTACTGAGAGGTTTTTTCCTTTAAATAGATTTGATTTTTTCGATACAGTTTTTGCAAACAGCTAAATCTTCGTTGACATCTTCTGCATCACCACAGATTTTGCACAAGGGGGTAAGTTTTTCAATGATGATTTTTCCATCACATTCAGTGATTCTTACCTCTGTCATCTCGTTAATTCCTGTTTTCTTTCTGTATTCTGCAGGAATAACGATTCTGCTCATCTTATCTATTTTTCTTACAAATTGTGTCATGGTTTTACCTCCATCATCCAGTTTTGACATATTTTACCATATGTATTATAGCGTAATTTGTCGAAATATGTAAAATGTTTTAAAAAATTTTATTACTAAACAGAAAATTTAGTTACAGTATACCATAATTGATTGACAATATAAATTTTTAAGGGTATTCTAATAATACTAATCTTAATTTATAGGAGGGATAAAATGGATAATATAGAATATGTTGTACGTTATATTCTTTGTTTTCTTGCTATTGCAGTTCTCATTAACTGTGTCATGTCCCTCATAACTCTGCGACCTAAAAAGAAAGTATATGCACTATTAGTGGATGTTACAAATGATGAACAATTCCCTATAAATTGCTATGAGACTTCTGTTGGCAGAAGTAAGTCCTGTGATATTGTGTTTTCTAATATGACCGTTTCTCGTTCACATGCTGTTATTGCATTACGAAAAGACGGTTTTTATGTCTTTGATACAGAATCTAAAACAGGCGTTTTTGTGAATGGAGAACAAATAAAAAAATCCCAAAGAATATTTAACGGTGATGTGATTGCCTTTGGTACGGCAGTCTTGAAGTTTTATATAGGTGCTGAAGCGGATGACGATATTATTCATAAAAAGAACGCTCCTATAGCCCGAGCAACACTTACAAACCTTGCAGATGGAAATGTCTTCCGTCTTGAGGGAGATTATGTGACTATAGGTAGAAAAAAAGGAAGCAATATTGAGATTTCTGCTCCATATGTTTCAAGACAGCATGCAGAACTGGTTTTGGATAAAAATCAGTGGATTATTGAAAACTTCAACAGTGTTACAGCAACAATACTGAATGGCGAGCCCGTTTACACTCCTATGGTGCTTGAAAATGGAGATGTAATAGAAATAGGTGATTTCGCATTCAAGTATGAGGAAAACAGATAATAAAAGAAACAAGAAAGGCAGGTGATAAATTTGCTTAAAAAGACAAGAAATACAAATTTTTATATAATGCTTTTTATAATTACAATATTTCAGGCAACATGCCTTTTCACATTGATAGCAAAAGCAGAGGAACAATATAGAAGCAGCATATTTATCGCCTTTGGTATATATATTCTTGTGGAATATCTGTATTTTATCGGTGCAAGGCTGATTCTTAAAAGATACGGGTTCGAGGTTGAACTGATTGCATTTCTGCTCACATCGATTGGTCTAACTATTACGGCAAGTGTTTATCCCGATGCAATTCTTAAACAGTTTATAGCAGTTGTAATCGGAATCGTGGGTTTTGTTGTGTTACAATGGTTTATGAGAGAATTAAAGCCTTGTTTAGCACTGAGAGTTCCTGTTGCTGTTCTAGCTTTGGCGCTTATGGCCTTTGCTGTTGTTTTCGCAAAATATACAAATGGAGCAAGAAACTGGATTTATATTGGCGGAGTGTCCATCCAACCCTCGGAACTTGTTAAGGTTGCATTTGTTTTTGTTGGTGCAGCAAGTCTTGAAAAGTTACAATCCAATAAGAGTCTTACAAAGTTTATTGTTTTCGCTTTTGCTTGTGTGGGTGCTCTTTTCCTTATGTATGATTTCGGCACAGCACTTATCTTTTTCTTTGTGTTTATCGTTATCTCATTTATGCGTTCAGGTGATGTAAGAACAATTTTCATTATCTGTACAATCGCACTTATGGGTGGTTTGCTTATATTATTATTCAAGCCATATGTTGCCAGTCGTTTTATGGCTTTCGGTCATGTGTGGGAAAATTTTGACACATCCGGTTATCAGCAGACAAGAACTATGATTTATTCTGCAAGTGGTGGACTCTTTGGAGTCGGAATAGGAAATGGGTATTTAAGAGATATTTTTGCTGCAACAGAAGATTTGGTTTTTGGAGTTGTATGTGAAGAATTTGGTATGATAATGGCAGGAGCTATTTTACTTTCCTATGTGGCTTTGTTGGTATATTCAATTCGTCATGCGAAATATGCACGTTCAACTTTTTATGCCATTTCTGCTTGTGGAGCATCTTCCTTGATGCTTTTTCAGGCAGCGCTTAATGTGTTTGGCGTAAACGATTTGCTTCCTCTTACTGGCGTTACACTTCCTTTTGTCAGCAGAGGCGGCTCAAGTATTATTTGCTGTTGGATGTTATTGGCATTTATTAAGGCTGTTGACAGAAGCACTTACAGATATGGGGGTGTTCGTCAATGAAATCTATTTCCAGAAGAGCGTTAGTTCTTTATTTGATAATGATACTTTTCCTTGTAGGTAGCGGAGTTTTATTCTTTAATCTTGTTACTCATTCTGAAGAATGGGCAATGAATAAGGCAAATAAGCATCTTTATAATTCCGGTTCATTGGCAACAGCAGGAGATATTCTTGATATCAATGGAACTGTTCTTGTATCTACAAAAGATGGTAGTCGTTCATATAACAAAGATAAATCAATAAGACTTGGAACACTTCATACAGTGGGTGATAGTTCAGGTTATATTGCAAGTGGTGTTCAAAGTGCATTTAAAGATGATATCACTGGATATTCTCTGGTAGATGGAGTTTATAACTTAAAGAGATATGGCAAAGGTAATGATATAAAACTGACAATGAATGCAAAAATTTGCAAGGTTGCATACGATGCATTAAAAGGCTATAAGGGCACAGTTGGAGTTATGAACTACAAAACAGGCGAATTGATTTGCATTGTTTCAACTCCTACATTTGATGTTTATAATAAACCTGAAGATATTCATACAGATACAAGCGGAAAATATGAAGGTATCTATATGAATAGATTCTTTTCGGGACTTTATACTCCTGGTTCAACATTTAAAGTAATTACTGCAGCTTCTGCTATTGAAAACATCCCTGATATTTATGAACAGGAATTTGTTTGTAAGGGTAAGATTCAGATTGGTGAAGGATATGTTATTTGTAATGGTGAGCATGGAAAAATAAGCTTTGAACAAGCTTTGAATAAGTCTTGTAACTGTGCTTTTGCTGTAATAGCAGAGAAACTTGGCACACAGGCTCTTACTACAACAGCAGAGAGAATTGGCTTTAATAGCGCAAAGAATTTAATCAGCGGAAAAGTCTATTGCGAAAAGAGTAGAATCAATTTATCAAATGCAAAGACTCTTGACCTTGGTTGGGCAGGAATAGGACAGTACACAACTCTTATCAACCCTTGCCAGATGCTGACGATAATTTCATCTATCGCAAATGGCGGTGAAGCAATATCACCATATCTTATGGCTGAACTTATTTCTCCCGAAGGAAAGGTGATTGCAACGGGAGAAAGTCAGGTTGCAGGACAATATTTCACTGAATCTGTTGCATCTGATTTAAATAAACTTCTTCGTTCAAATGTAAAAAAACAGTATGGTGATTCACTATTCCCGGGAATGGAAATGTGTGGGAAAACCGGTACTGCAGAAATCAGTGACGATAGCAATAAAAAGCCAAACGGATTATTTGTTGGGTATTCTCAAAGAGAAGATATGCCTTTTGCAATAATCGTTGTCGCAGAAGATACAAATTCATCAATGAGTAGTGCAGTACCTATTGCTTCAAAAGTTATGAAAGCAGTAAAAACAGAATACGCAAAATAAAAAGACGGATAATAATATCCGTCTTATTTTTTTAATGATTTTACATAGTCAGATAACTCTGTATGGTCGTTTTTAAGTTTTTCACTTATTACCAAATCGAGAAGTGAGTTTAACATTTGACCTATTTGTTTTCCGCGATATCCCATTTCAGTCAAATGGTTGCCGTTGATTGCAAGGTCTTTTAAGGAAAAACACTCTTTTTCTGTGATAATTTCGTTTATGATATTTTCTGTTTCATTATAGAATGTTTCGCCACGATAGTATTTTGGATTTTGAGCAGAGTTATCACAATGTTTTACCTCAATTAAAGGAAAAATCAAATCTGTACCAATTTGTGACATAATTTTCTTTAATCTTTTTCTGTCAGGCAAAACTGCATTATTTACCATAATTGGTGAGTCGTGAAAAGTAACGAGAGTGATAACCTTATTCTTTGTATCATTGTCAAAACGAAGTCTTGTTAATATCTTCTCTGTGATTTCAGCACTCTTTTTAGGGTGTCCGTAGTAATGCTGTTCTCCTTTTTCATCAAAATGCGCAACCAAAGGTTTCGCAATATCGTGGAAAAACAATGCAAGTCGTGTTACTGTGTCAGGAGAACTTTTTTCCATAGCCTTTACTGTGTGAGTGTAAACATCAAAACAATGATGACGATTTTCTTGTCTGAAGTTTATACAAGGCTTGACTTCAGGAATAAAAACAGAAATAACATCGGAAAATTCCTGCAAAACAGCATAAGCATTTTTGCCACAGATAAGCTTCACGAATTCGTCACGGATTCTCTCGGCTGAAATGTTGTGAAGCAAATCCTTGCATTTGTGAATAGCAACTTTTGTATTTTCTTCAATAGTAAAGCCTAAAACAGAAGAAAATCTTAATGCACGAAGAATCCTCAAAGCATCTTCACGAAATCTTGTTTCGGCATCGCCGATACAACGGATAGTTTGGTTTTTAATGTCATCAATTCCGTTTACAAGGTCGCAGAAACCATCTGAAAAATCAAAAGCTATAGCATTCATTGTGAAATCACGACGCACAACATCGTCCGAAAGTGATTTTGAAAAAGTTACACTATCGGGGTGTCGGTTGTCGGAATAAGTGCTTTCACTTCTGTATGTGGTTATCTCAAGGGGCTCATTTTCAATAAGCACAGTTACTGTACCGTGTTTAATCCCTGTCTCAACAACACGAAAATCCGAAAAAACCTCTTTAACCTGTGTGGGAGTGGCGTTTGTTGTAATATCGATATCACCAATGGGGAGTCCCATAATAAAATCTCGTACGCTTCCACCGATTAAAAATGCCTCAAAGCCACTGTTTTTCAGTAACTCAACAGCAGTTTTTGAGGCAGGTTTAAAATTATTTGTTTTGTTCATTTAAAGCCTCAGTAAGAGCAAGAGCTAACTGGTCAGGACATGATGTAGGTTTAAAACCACATTTAATACCCTTTATAATTGGAATAATTTCTTCAGCTTTTTTCCCTTCAACAAGTGCTGCAATTCCTTTAAGGTTTCCGTTGCAACCACCAAAGAAAGAAACATTTTTTACAATTCCGTCTTCAAGGTCAAAAGTGATTTCACGGGAGCATACACCTCGTGTTTTGTATTTGAAATCCATTTTATTTTACCTCGCTGATTTTATTTGAAAGTGTTACTAATTCATCCATTGTAAGCGCTTCTGCACGAGCTGTGATAGAAAGTCCTGCATTTTCTACTGCAAGAGATATTTTGTCTTTAGGGATTCCCATACCACTTGAAAGTGAGTTGAGAATTGTTTTTCTCCTCTGTGCAAAAGCAGATTTAACCATTTTAAAGAAAAGTTCTTCGTCAGTTACCTTGTAGTCACCCTTTTTAGTTAGGTCAAGTTCAATTACACAACTGTCAACCTTTGGACTTGGCATAAATGACCCACGGGAAACATCAAAAAGTTTTCGTGCTTGAGCATAGTAATTTACTGCAACAGTTACTGCGCCACTTTCCCTTGTACCGACTTTTGCACAAAGGCGGTCAGCAGCTTCTTTTTGTACCATAACAATTATCTTGTTAAATGGTAGTTTTTCCTCTAAAAGTCGCATTATAACAGGGGAAGTGATATAGTATGGCAAGTTTGCGCATACAAAAATTTCCATTCCCTCAAAATGTTCTTTGATTATGGAGTCAAGGTCAGCTTTTAAAACATCTTCGTTAATAAGTGTGAGATTATCATATCCTGCAAGGGTGTCATTAAGCACAGGGAAAAGCCTTGTATCAAGTTCAATACAAACAACTTTGTCGGCTCTTTCAAGAAGTTCTTTTGTAAGAACACCAACGCCTGCACCGATTTCAATAACACCTATTTTACCACTTGCTCCGTCTCTTACAGCCTCAGCCATTCTTGGACAAACAGTTGGGTTAACAAGGAAATTCTGTCCTAAACCTTTTGAAAATGTAACATTATGCTCACCCATAACTCTCTTGATTACGGAGATGTCGGTGAGAGTGTAATTTTTCTTATCCAATATACTTTTCCTTTACTTTACCTAAAAGTTTCATACCCTCAACGATTTTTTCGTCAGAAGGAGTAGAGAAATTCATTCTGAAACAATTTGTTTCTTCGTCGTTTATCATAAATGCAGTTCCTGGAACAACAGCAACTTTGTTTGCAATACAGTCCGTTACAAATTCAAGCATATTTACTTTATCAGGTAACTTGCACCATACGAAAAGGCCACCCTCAGGATGAACATATTCAACAAAATCACCAAGTTCGCTATCAATAAGGTCACACATAAGGTTTAACTTTCTGCGATAGATATCACGGATTTTTTCAATGTGCGCATTTACGTCATTCTGTTCCATCCATTTGTCAACAAGCATCTGTGAAAATACAGGAGTATGAACATCGGAAGCTTGCTTACCAACTGTCATTTTTGCGATAATTGGTGATGGTGCAACGATATAACCAACACGGATACCAGGTGCTAAAAGTTTTGAGAAAGAACCTGCATAAATAACTATTCCATCTTCATCAAAACTCTTGATAGATGGGATGTCTTCACCTGAAACTCTCAAATCACCATATGGATTATCTTCAAGAATGAGAAGACCGTGTTTTTTAGCAAGTTCATAAACTGCTTTTCTCTTCTGGAGGCTCATTGTAGCACCTGACGGATTCTGAAAGTTTGGAATTGTGTAAATAAATCTTGGGTTAGTTGCGTTTTTGATAGCTTCTTCCAATTTTTCGATATTCATTCCGTCTGCTTCAACAGGTACACCTGCAAGCTTGCAACCGTATGAACGGAAGCAGTTAAGAGAACCGATAAATGACGGACATTCGCAGATTACTGTGTCACCTAAATCGCAAAGCGCCTTTGTAGCAAGGTCCATAACCTGCTGTGCACCTGATGTTACGATAAGTGAGTCAAAGTCCTTGCCGATATCATATCTGTCTTTAACGAATTTTGTAAGTCTTTCGATTAAAGGTCTGTAACCCTCGGTAACGCCATATTGTAATGCTGTTACAGGAGCAGTCTCAAAAATTTCTGCTGAAATTCTTTTAACTTCATCAATAGGGAATGATGCTGCGTCAGGGTTTCCTGCAGCAAAAGGAATAATAGCAGGGTCCTGTGTTGCTTTTAAAATTTCACGGATAGCAGAGGGCTGAAGCCCTGAAATTCTTTTAGAAAAATAATAATCCATTTGTTTCACCTGATTTAAAAAGAAATATATGGTATTTTATCACAATATATGTTTGTTTGCAAGTTGTTGAAAAATAAAACTGCCCTGAAAAACAGGACAGTTTATATTTATGCCATTTCTTTTGCAAGGGCTTTGATTTGCTCAATGTTTTCAGGTTTTACTGCAGAATGAATTGTTACAATATTTTCTGCAAAAGTAATTTCCTTGCTGTTTTCAAAAGCTTTTGCGATTTTGTTCTTTACAACTGGTGCCCATGAGCCATTTTCAACAATACCGATTTTGCGATTTCTGTATCCTCTTTCAGTAAGTTCATTTATGAACTCTCTCATGAATGGAAATAAGTCGCCATTGTAGGTTGTTGTAGCAAGTATGATTTTTCCGTAACGGAAAGCATCTTCGACTGCTTCAGCCATATCGTCACGGGCAAGGTCGTTTATTGCAACCTTAGGACAACCTGCATTTTTAAGTTCTTCTGCCAAAATTTCAACAGCATTTTTTGTGTTGCCATAAACGGATGTATAGCAAATTACAACACCGTCGCTTTCAACACCATAGGATGACCAGATGTCGTAAAGATTGAGATAATACCCAAGATTTTCAGTAAGAATTGGTCCATGCAACGGACAGATTGTCTGAACATCAAGATTTGCTGTTTTTTTGAGAACGGCCTGTACCTGTGCACCGTATTTACCAACAATGCCGAAATAATATCTTCTTGCTTCACAAGCCCAGTCCTCTTCAACATCCAATGCACCGAATTTTCCAAAACCATCAGCAGAGAAAAGCACTTTTTCCGTGCTGTCATAGGTCATCATAACCTCAGGCCAGTGTACCATAGGGGCTAAAACGAATGTAAGGGTATGGTTGCCAAGTGATAAAGTATCGCCTTCACCAACTACAAGTCTTCTATCAGCGTAATCTGTACCGAAAAATTTGTTCATCATTACAAAAGCTCTGTCAGTAGCAACGATTGTTGCGTCAGGGTAAGCTTCTGCAAAACGGTTGATATTTGCAGAGTGGTCAGGCTCCATATGTTGAACGATAAGATAATCAGGTGAAGTATCTCCTAATTCATTTTTAATATTTTGCATCCATTCGTCAAAAAAGTTTTTATCAACAGTATCCATAACTGCGATTTTTTCATCCTTAATGATGTATGAATTATATGCCATACCGTTTGGCACAATATACTGACCTTCAAAAAGGTCGATGTTATGGTCGTTTACACCAATATATTTTACATCCTTTAACATAATATATCTCCTTATCCTAATAATATATCAAAAGCAAGCATTAAGCAGAATCCTGCTAAAAGTGAGTATGTAGCCCCTCGTTCACTACCGTGTGAATGAGTTTCAGGTATCATTTCATCACTTATTACATAGAGCATTGTACCACCTGCAAAAGCAAGTGCAAATGGCAGAATAGCAGATGAAACTGTAACAGCAAAATAGCCTAAAAGTGTACCGATGACTTCAACAGCACCCGTTGCAAGTGCAATCAGAAATGTTCTTCTGTGACTTATTCCTGCTGCAATCATAGGTGCGATAATTACCATACCTTCAGGTATGTTCTGCAAGGCAATACCACCTGCAATGGTTATGGCATCTGCCAGGTTTCCTGTACCAAAGCCAACACCTGCTGCAATGCCTTCAGGAAGGTTGTGGATTGCAATAGCAATTACAAAAAGCAATACTTTATTAAGTTGTGCTGTTTTGTCGGGGTGATTTTCCTGGTCAACACCTGTCATTCTATGCAAATGTGGTACAATTTTATCAATAATATTGACACAGAAAGCACCACAGAAAACACCGATAATAGTAACGAGTAAAGAAAACTCACCACCGTATTCTAATGATGGAAGAATAAGACCGATTACCGATGCTGACAGCATAACACCGGCAGCAAAGGAAAGCACGATATCACTGAATTTGTGGCTTATGTTTTTGAACAAAAAACCTAAAACAGCACCAATAACGGAAGCTCCACCCACACCGAATGCAGTCAACAGAACAATTTTCATTTAACACACATCCTAAAAGATAATACTTAATTGTAATGTCATACACAATTCTACCATAAAAACCTGAAAATATAAAGAGGTTAAATTATGAAAAATATGTTGTGTAATTAAATTTTCAGCTATATAATAAGAACAGCAAGGTGTTAATCGATACATAATAAAACAGAAGGTTGGATAGTATGAAGAAAACGATATCAGTTATTGGACTTGGGAACAGAGGAACGGAGTATATGGGCTTTTTAAAGGCTTTTCATTCGTCAAAAGTAGAAATTCATGCTCTTTGTGATATCAGTCAGCAGGCGCTTGATGATTTTGCACCTCGATATTCAATCCCAAAGGAAAGACAGTTTAATTCAACCAAAGACTTTTTCTCCAAGGGTGTAATTTCTGATGCGTTGATTATAAGCACACAGGATGCAAGTCATTATGAAATTACAAAGCAGGCAATTCTTACGGGATATAAATATATTTTGCTTGAAAAACCTGTAAGTGGAGTGAAAGGTGAGTACACTGAGCTTCGTGACCTTGCTAAAGAAAACAATGTACTTCTTATTATCTGTCATGTGCTTCGTTATTCAAATTATTACAGCAAAATCAAAGAAATAATCTCAAGTGGCAAAATCGGTGATATCGTTACAATTAAACAAACGGAAAATGTTGGATATTTCCATTTTGCACACAGTTATGTAAGAGGTAACTGGAGAGATGAATTTACCTCAACACCATCCATTATGGCAAAATGCTGTCACGATATTGACCTTATTGCATGGTTTATGGATTCTCCTTGTGTGAGTGTAAGCTCTGTAGGTTCATTAAATCATTTTCGCAAAGAAAATGCTCCTGAAGGTGCAACTCCTACTTGTATGGGTGGCTGTAAGGCAAAAAAGAATTGCCCATATGATGCAGAAGCACTTTACATAACTGACCCATTCTACAAGGCAAAATTTATAAAATATATGGGACGTACACTTACTGGTAAAGTAAAGAACAGTAAAAACGACATCAAAAATGCTATCAGAAATGGTGATTACGGCAGATGTGTTTATATGTGTGACAATAATGTGTGTGATAATCAGCTTGTTACAATGGCCTTTGAAAATGGTGCATCGGCAGTTCTCAATATGAACGGTCTTTCCAACAAAATGTTTAGAGAATGTCATATCGTAGGAACAAAAGGTGAACTTGTGGGTTATGGAACAAAACTAAAAATGCATATTTTTGGTGGAAAAACTACCACTGTAAATACAGGAAGCCTTAATATAAGCGGTCATGTGGAAGGAGATATCAGGCTTGTTTCAGGTTTTGTCAAGCTGTTGTGTGGTGAAACAAAGGATTTAACAAACATCACAACAATTGATGCAACTGTTATTAGCCATAACATTGCCCTTGCTGCAGAAGAATCAAGAAAAAATGGTGGAACAGTAGTTTTACTTAAAGATTAATAGAGTTTAACAAATGAAAAAAGACGTGGAGTTTTGTAAGGCTTCACGTCTTTTTTGGCACCCCCTGCGGGAATCGAACCCACAACTAATCCTTAGGAGTTTGCCCGAAGGGGTGTTCTTTTGTTCGCTTTTTGTCACTTAAAAACCCTCACAATCCCTTATTTTACTAGGGTTAGCGGGTGTTATGATGTTAACAGAGTCACTCTCCGTTTTCTCTGATATTATGCCGTTTTGCTAATGAAAATTAGCAGAATATTAGCAAGTGAGCGACAAACAGGCGAATGACACGATGTTAAAAGTATCCCTAAAAGAGTAATTTTGATATATTTTTTCTTTTATACTCCTTATTTTACGATGAGTCATTATATATTATTTACTACGCCTGTGAATAGAGGTAGATTTCCTTTAGAAATCACAAATACAAAAGGTCTGTTGAGAACAAAATCGATTATTTCTTCAGGTGGCATGGCTTCACCGTCACCGGGAATTTCTATATATGTTGCCGCTTTTACACCCTTTTCATCAATTTCAACTCTTGCAGACTGATTAATGGCTGAAATATATACGGGAGTATCTGAAGTGATTGCTGTAAAATCAGAGCTTTCCATATCAAAAACTTTTGTAACTCCCATTTTATTTATCCCGTCTTTTAAATTTATTGTGGAGGAAACATCAAATTTCGGAACGGATAAATTGACTTTCATATATTTTTTGTTCTGCCAATAGTCTTCACCGTTGCCTGATGAAATTAATTCTCCGTAAAAACCGTCTTTTAAAATGTCGGCAGGAGTTTTATCTTCATCGGGAAGAATAAACCACATTGTGCTTCCGTTTTTAAGATATAAACATACGGCACTGAAATCATCATGCCAATAATAATTCATCTGACAAAGCTTTTTATTCATATATGTTGCGTTTGCATCACCATTGACACCGTGAAAAACATCTTCGGTGTTATATTCAGCATTGAATTCATCGCTCCATTTTGCCTGAAAATACAGCGTTGAATATAATGCAAGAACAGTATCGGGAGATAAATCAATTTTATCTGTGCTGTCTTTCAATAATCCGCCTGTGTTATCGTTAAGCCATTCACCGATTGTTTTATCTGCATTTTTACTTCCGAGGTCGCATTGATATACAGATGCATAGTAGTGATAAGCAAGATTATTCATAGTTTCCTGATTGTAAGTAAGTCCATCTTTAAGCCAAAGAGAATTAGCTAATGTAGATATTTCATTTCCGTCGTCCTCATAAACAGATTCCCAAACGGCACTGACTTGTTTTCTGAGTGTTTCAATATCACTGACACCAAATAAATCTAAAATTTCCTTGCGGCTGTCACCTTCTGTTATCTCTGCAAGCATAGAAAGTCCGATATAAGCATTTACAGGCGACCATAAGGCATTTTCATTGTTCTGTAAAGCAAGAAATTCAGCTGATGCTTCTGTAAAAAACGGTGACAGAGAAACAGCGGCATTTTCTCTTGTTGTTTTTCTATTATTTAATGCTTCTTCCCATATTGCTACATCTGCCATATAGCTTTCCCTGTCTTTGTAATCATCAATATCGGGATATTTCATAATTCGTGCATCTTCAGGAAGAGCAATGGCTTTTGCAGTGATTACAGATGTATTCAAGAAAGAACTAATACAAATCACAACTGCTAAAACAGCAGCAACTGCACCTATCCAATAAGGTCTTTTTTTCATTTTCTTCGGAGCTTTTTCTGCTTCAGTTACATATCTGTCGTTTATTTTATCCAAAACTTCCAATACATGCTTACGCTTCATAGTAGTAACCCTCCTTAATAAGATGTTCTTTTAATTTTATCCTTATTCGGTTTAAGCGTACCGAAACAGCACCGCTTTTCATATTGACGGCTTTTGCTATATCCTCAACTGCATCTCCATACCAATACCGGCGCATAAAAATATATCTGTTCATATCAGTATCTTGTTCCAAAAAGTTATTTATGGAGTCAGCGATTTCCTGAATAATAACAGCCTGTTCAGGATTAATATCATCATCAGGCAAACAAGAACCAAGCTCGTCCAAGGATATGTCATAACTGTTGTTTCGTTTTTCTGCTGAAAGATATTCTAATCGTTTCAACGCCATATTTCTTCCTGTACGGTATACATAAGGAGCCAAAGGGTCAGGTTCTTTAGGTGGTATTGCGTTCCAAATGGCAAGATATGTATCATTTGTTGTTTCTTCTGCATCATGATGATTGCCGAGAATGTTCATTGCGATTTTGTATAAGGTATTACCAAAACGCTCCTTTAAAGCCCCAATTGCCGCTTCAGTTCTCGCAAAGAAAAGCTTTATTATTTGTTTATCTTCCATCTAAAAACCTCCTCTCACTTATATAAACCGATTTTATATACCTCATCTTACATAAAGTTTAACATTATTTTTTATCAAAAACAATGTATCTTGAAAATCATCTTTAGCATATGACAACATTAACTTAATAACTATCGCCTTTTCATTAGCAGTTTTTTCAAAGTGGCAAAAGCCCAAAATTAGCAGGAAGCTTTTTTTATTAGCAGAAGGACATTCCTCCGATGTTCAAGAATATATTTTACGCAAAATAAAAAGCCGAAAAACCTAGTAAAATCAAGGCTTCTCGGCTTTTTGAGATTGGCACCCCCTGCGGGAATCGAACCCACAACTAATCCTTAGGAGGGATTTATTATATCCATTTAACTAAGGAGGCATATAAAGGTGGGAAAATCCACCTTAATTAACTTTATAATTTTGTGACCATTGATTAACAAGAGTGTTGAACTCGTTGCCTTTCATGGCACGTAAGCATTCAGTGCGATGAGATTCGTAGTAACCATAGGTTTCATCAAAAACATCAATTCTCTGAACGAGGAAAATATAGTCACCGATAATAATTGTTGATGCTCCGTTTATTTCCAGCTTTTTAGCTTCATTATAGAAACCACTTGGAAAACTGCCATCATTTTTTGAGTTGATGATTGTGTTATGCACTTCTTTATCTGTTGCTGTTTCAATAATTGACCCTGTGTTAACAAGGTCGGCAGAACGGGAAAAATTATTTATAATTGCAGCTTTTTCCGAGTCGGGCATTGAAACCATTGCACCTGTTTCATTGATGTTGAAAAGATAGTCAGTTGCAAATTTGATTGCTATGTAGTTTTCTTTAAAATATTTCTTTATGGTATCTTCACTTACTGGTGAAGTTCCGTTTGGACCATAATAATAATCCAGAAGAGTGTCTTCATAAAACTTTGATGTTTCAATTTTGTATATTGTCTGTTTAGAAATTCCGAGATTAGTATAATGTACACTGTATAAGTGCCACAAGTCATTCACTTTTTTTGAAAGTTCAGCTTTTTGTGAAGAAGAAAGAGTAAGGGACTGGATAGAAAACTCAGTGTTTATTGCCATATATCGGGAAAGGGCATGGTTAATCTGTGTTTTATCTCCGTCGTGTAAATCTTCAAAATAATAATACACTTCGTTATCTATTTTTGTTCCGTTAACTTTAACTTTTGAAAACTCTGAACAAGAAGAGAAAGAGAGTGTGAGAATTACAGCCACAAGAAAGATTGATAAAACTTTTTTCATCAGTTTTCCTCCTTTGACTGGATGTATTCACGGTACAATTTTTCTTTTAAAAGACGCTGTTCGTTTATTAGTCGGCGTTCTTCTTTGATAGTTTCTTTGTTCTTGCCGATAATACCATTGCGATAGAAAGCGACTAAAAGCATTGTAATAACTGCACCAACAGCACAAGCAATAAAGTCCACCATTGTATCGGTGTTACCTTTTTGCAAGGTCATACCATAAAGGCTGTCCATTGTGAATTCATAAACTTCCCAACCAACTGCAATTCCCAAAGCAAATGTAATTGAGAAAAGAGAAGACATTGCAGGGCCTAAATCTCCACGCTTACGATAGATGATATTTGCAAAATCATATCCAAACCAGGCAGAAAGCACACCTGATGCACAGTGAGTTACAATATCAAAATGTTCAAAAGTAGTTCTGTTGTTTATTGTTGAGCCAACACAAACGCCGATAAAAATAAAAAGTGAAAGCATAGTTTGTGTTGATGCTTCAACCTCAATAATAAATGACTTTTTGCCGAAAATCTGGAAAAAGTCCCAAAGGTGGGTAAAAATGATTGCAAAAATTGCTTCCAAAAATTCTACAACTGAGCCATGGAACAAGCCGAAAAGTCCCCAGCATAAAATAATTACACGGAGACAAATCCAAAGAATTCTTTGATTTTTAGGCAAGACACCATAAACCTTAGTCATTTCTTAACCACCATAATCGTTTATATAAAGAATGATATCACATTAATTGAAATATTACAAGGAAAGTATAACAAAAGAGCATCCGTCAATAAATACTTCACCATTCTGTGGGTTGTCACCATAAAGTGCAAAGGAATTTTCAAAATCATAAGGAAGACGATAGGAGATGGAGTGTTCGTTGCGATTTACAATTACCATAATGTTTCCATTACCATCGTGACGACGGAAGGCCACGCAACCAAGCATTGAGGAAACAGGGGAGAAGTAGCCTTTCTGGAAAACGGAGTTTTCTTTCCTTATCCTACCCATTGTTTTATAAAACTCAACAAGTTCTTGGTTTTCCTTACCCCAAGGGTAGCAACCACGATTAAATGGGTCTTTGTATCCCTCCAAACCTGCTTCGTCGCCATAATAAACAGATGGCACACCGGGAAGAGTGTATTGCAAAGCAACAGCACATTTCAACAGTTGAACACCTTTATCATATTTATTACCCAAAGAGTGACAGGATTGCCATTGACGGTCACGATATTCGCAGGATTCACCTGCAATTTTAGTAATTGCTCTTTCTGTATCATGAGTGCCGATATGATTCATCATAACATCAAGACATTGTTTTGGATAATTTTCAACAATCTGCATAATGATTGACATAAATGATTCTGCTTTACCATTACGACAAAAATCGAGAATTGCATTTGCAAAGGGGTAATTCATAACGGAGTCAAACTGACTGCCGAGAAGATAACGACGACGAGAGCCATAACTGTGTTTCGTTGTTGCATCTTCCCAAACTTCACCCATTAAAAGAGCATCAGGATTAGTTTCTTTAAGTCTTGCTCGTAATTCATCAATGAAAATGTCGGGTAGTTCGTCGGCAACATCAAGACGGAATCCGTCAGCACCTGCTCTTAACCACTTTTCAACGATTCCACCCTTGCCGTTGATGAATTCACGATATTCTTCTCCCTCTTCAATGACTTCAGGAAGAGTGACAAATCCCCACCAGCTTTGGTATTTATCGGGATAGTTTGTGAATTTATACCAGTTATAATATGGGCTTTCAGGTGAATTGTATGCACCAAGAGTGGAGTATCTGCCCTTGCGATTAAAGTAAACGCTATCATCTCCTGTGTGAGAGAATACACCATCGAGAATTATGTGAATCCCTAACTTTTTAGCATCAGCACAAAGGGTTTTAAAATCTTTTTCCGTGCCTAAAAGAGGGTCGATTTTTCCATAATCGGCTGTGTCATAACGATGGTTTGAGTGGGACTCGAAAATTGGGTTAAGATAGATGCAAGTTACACCTAAATCTTTAAGATAAGAGAGTTTTTCATTTATTCCCTTTAAATCTCCACCAAAAAAGTCATTATTCAGCACTTTTCCCTCAGGAGTAGTTCTCCATTCAGGCTCATTGCCCCAATCTGTTCGAATAACACGGTCGTCAGGTACATTTTCTTTTTTTGTTCCTGAATTATAAAAACGGTCAGGGAAAATCTGATAGATAATTCCGCCCTTAAGCCAATCGGGAGTGGTAAAATCTTTTTCTGTAACTGTTAATTGCCAGTCTTTTCGTGCAAGGGTGTTTCCTGAAAAATCACCGATACCATCTTCTGTCTGTAGTATCAAACTTCTACCATATGATGAACAATAGTCGAAATGATACCAGTAAAGCCCTTCTGTTTCAATAGTGGTGTGAATATCCCATATCTCTGTGCTTTCATCTGCCATACCAGCCCAGAGCATTGGTCTTTCCTCAAAGTTGCCATCATCACGACGGAGCATAAAAAGTGCTTTATTGCAGCAAAAAGAGCGTGGTAAACAAAGGCGAAGATGTATTTCCTCACTTACAGAAATGCTACCGAATTTGTTTTTAAAAAATAAATCTCTTGAATTATACGGGATGAAACCCATATTTTCACCGCCAAAAATGGTAATAATTCATTTTATCAAAATCACAAATATATTGCAATAGAAAAATGACGGGAGAAAAGCCCGTCAAAGTCTTATTTTTTATATTTTTCAACTAATCTTTCATAGTCTTTGTCAGAAATTGCAACGACGGAGCCATGACGAGGATTAAAAGCCATACTGTAATCGTCAGGGTTTACCGGCAAAAAGGTTTCAAAGTCAGTTGTCTGTTGCATAAAGAATCTGTCCGTGCCATATTCATCCATAATCATAACCCATTGGTCAGTGCCTGTTATGTTGTAAATTTCACTGCCCTCAACACCTGTTTTTGCAAGAGAAATGACAACTGCATCATCACAATAAGGTCCGTTTAATTTGTCAGCGGTTACATAGGCGATTGTCTGGTCTTCGTCGTGTTTGAAATACAAGTAGTATTTCCCATTGAGTTCGCTGTATGCAATATCGCCATCGATAGTCTGAATTCCGGGTCTTTCAAACAGGAGTTTTGGCTCTGTTATTGTTTTGAAATCTGTTGTATAAGCATAATACATCTGTGCTACATCATTTTTTTCGTCAGAATGTGCCCAATAGACCATGTATGCGTTTTCGCTTTTATCCCAGTATGCTTGCGGTGCCCAGGCACGAGTAGTGGTTGAAAAATCTTCACCGAATTCACGCATATCAATAATTGTTTCGTCAGTCCATTCGATTAAATCTTTTGATTTCCAGGTAATGAGAGAATGATTTGATGTCCAACCCTCAATGCATTTCATATCCGTACCAATGATATAATAAAATCCGTCCTGACCTTTTAAAATATATGGGTCACGTACACACTTTTTTCCCTTTGTCTGAATGATTACAGGCTTATTATTGTTAAGTGCTTCAAAATTATATCCGTCTTCACTCACTGCAAAGTGGATTCTTTCTTCTTCAGGTTGATTTCCTACAAAGTAAGCGAAGAGATATTTTCCGCTTTTACTCTGGGCAGGTGTTGCAAAATTCATAGTGTATTCCTCCGGGTGATAATTGAATAAAGTATAACTGATATATGAAAAAATGTCACTTGACGGTATGAATAAATAAACAGAAAGATTTTTGTGCAGAATTATGGTCTGAACATATAGGACAGTTTTGATATAAAAAATGACGGAGTCGGGGGACTCCGTCAAAGTGTGTTTATTAATAATGTGCTACTCCGCAATTGCAAACTTTATTTATTCTGAAAAGTCTGTTAAAGAAGTTTGTGATTTTCCAGACGAAGCCTGAAACTCCACCTTTGTGACAATTATGGTTACAATTAATTGTCAGGTCAAAGAGCTTGCCACACTCGTCACAAACGCCATCATCGTTAGCGTCTGCATGTTCTGTATGGTTGAAATGAATTGTTGCATAGAATAATGGCTCGTTGTGCATATCAACTTCAATTTGATTCCATTGTGCCTCTGTGCCTGAATAATAAACTTCTGCAAGGCTTGGGCATTGATAAAATGCACCAAGGGCTATTGACTTTACGCTTTTAGGGATTGTTACGACTGCAATCTTTTCGCACATAGCAAAGGTCTCTTTTTCAATTTTTGTTACACCATCAGGAATGGTTATGCTTGTAAGGTTGGTACAAGCGCCGAATGCACCAGCACCAATCGTAGTAACACTGTCTGGTATTGTTACACTTGCAAGGTGACCACCCCAACCAAATGCATATCCACATATTGTTATTACTTTGTCAGGTATTTTATAACTTGTTCTTGTATTACCCACAGGATACTGAACAAGAGTTGTTTTATCTTTGTTGAACAATATACCATTTTCATCGTTTGAAAAGTATTTATTATTACTATCTACTGTAATTTCTGTAAGGCTTGTGCAACCACTAAATGCCACATCACCGATTGATGACACATTGTTAGGAATGGATACTTTTGTAAGACTTGCACAAGATGCAAATGCATATGAATCGATTGCTATTACGCTGTCGGGAATTGTTACATTTGGAAGACTTGCGCATTCAATAAATGCAGCCCAACCGATTTCTGTTACAGTGTTAGGTATTGATACAGATGTAACATATTTACAATCACAAAAAGCCAATGCTCCTATTGTTGTCACACCTTCATTTATGACAATGTTCTTAATACTATATCTATACCAAGGAATGTCGTTTGAATTATAATAATTATACATAGCACCTGTACCTGAAATAGTTAAGGTGTATGTTTCGCTGTCATAAGTCCAAGTGAGATTACTACCACAGTTGCCTGAATATGTTTCTGCACTTGCTGTGATGCTTGACATTGGAATGATTGAAATTATCATTAATAATGCCAAAAAAACTGATAAAATTTTGTTTGTTTTTTTCATAATAAAACCTCCATATTTCCCTTTGAATTCATAATAGCATAACTATATATGCAATTCAAGTTGTAGTTGCAATTCTTGTAATAAAAGATTTTGCAAAATAAGTATAATATAAATTTTTGAATTACGTAAGTGCGTACACGCAAGTGCGATTAAAAACATAGAATATCCTTGAGGTGAATTTTATGAATGTCAAGGATTTAGTGGCAAAAAGATTTGAAGATTTGTGCAGAGAAAGAAATATAAAAATTAACGAATTGGCAAACATTTCAGGTGTTACACCATCAACCGCGTACAGTATGATGGATAAAACAAGACGAGATGTTTCCATTATTACAATAAAAAAATTCTGTGATGGATTAGAAATAACTTTAGGAGAATTTTTCTCGACACAGGAATTTGATGATTTAGAACAGGAAATACGATGATAAAAGTGGGGTCGAACAAGTCTCACTTTTTTATTGATTTTAATTTGTATATATGTTAAACTTATTGTGTATGAAAAGATTTTAGGGGGAATTACCATGTGTAAATTTTATGCAGAATTAAAGGTTAAAGATGCTGTTGTTGGTTGCAAAGACTTCAACAACGAGTATTTTTCATTTGACTATGAAAAGAAAGAAGGCTTTATCAAAGGTGTTTTCACAGCAAAACAAGATATGGAAATGAAGAGTCTTGCTGTAACTTATGATAAGGACTTTGATGACGACGATTTGTTCTATGCAAACGGATATCAGGCATGGACAACATCTCGTGAATTCTCAAAAGAAGATAAATTTGACGGCCTTTTTGAACCTGCAAAAATTACAAAGTTTACTGCTCACTTTGCAGGACTTTCAGGTGACTACCACTTCTCAAATTGTTATGGTGAAAAGGGTAAATTCCACGGCTATACATATTGCTACTTCCGTGAAAAGGGAAAAAACGAAATCAAACTCTATGGTTCAAAGAGTGAACGTCAGGGCTTCACAGTATTTGAGGTTGATATGAACGGAGGAAAATTCAGCATTACTAAGGATGTTGAGGGTCTTCGTCTTAAAGCAGGTCAGGAATATGTAATGTTCGACCTTGCTGTTATCGAAGGTAACATGGATGAGGTTATGGATAAATATTTCTTTGACTTTGTTGGATGCAAGAAACCTGCAATCAAACATCTTTCAGGTTACACATCATGGTATAACTATTTCCAGAATATCAACGAAAACATTATCATCCGTGACCTTAATGGTCTTGATAGAGCAAGTGAAGAGGTTAACATTTTCCAAGTTGACGACGGTTATCAGCACGCAGTTGGTGACTGGCTTGTTACTGACCACAAAAAATTCCCTAAAGGTATGAAGTATATCGCTGATGAGATTCATAAGAAGGGCTACAAAGCAGGTATCTGGGTTGCTCCTTTCTCTGCACAGCGTTCATCAATGATTGCTAAAAAACATCCTGACTGGCTTATCAGATGGAACGAAACAGGCAAAAAGATGCTTGGCTGTCAGGGTTGGGGTGGTGCATATACACTCGATATTTACAATCCTGAAGTTCGTGCATATATTAAGAAGTTCTTTGACACAATCCTCAATGTATGGGGATATGATATGGTAAAACTCGACTTCCTTTACAGCCAGTGTATTGAACCAAGAAACGGCAAAACTCGTGGTGAAATCATGTGTGACGGTGTTGATTTACTTCGTGAAGCTTGTGGTGACAAGTGGATTCTTGGTTGTGGTGTACCTCTTGGTGCTTGTATGGGTATCTTTGATGCTTGTCGTATCTCTTGTGATGTAAACAAGAACTGGAGATTTGAACTTAAGAAGAGTCTTAACATCAACTCAATCGTAACAGGTATCAGATTCAATGCTGAAATTCCATCATCACAGAATGCAATTACAAACACAATTTTCCGTAATCACCTTGACGGCAGAGCATTCTGTAATGACCCTGACGTATTCTTCCTTCGTGATATCAATATAGGTTACAACTGGGAACAGAAACTCCTTCATGGTAAGGTTAACAGCGTTTGCGGAAACGTTCTCTTTGTATCTGATAACGCAGGTGATTTTGATGATAACAGAATTGAACACTTGAAGGATTTCTTCAAAGATAAGGCATATAAGGTTAACATGGCTGAATTTGTTGGTGAAGATGTAATCCGTCTTGACTTTACAGAGAATGGTGTTGATAAGAGTCTTACAATGAACCTTACAACAGGCGAAAGTAACGTATTCGACGTGCTTTAATTTGTGCAACCACTGATTGCAATTTTTGGTATATGCCTTGTTGGTTAAAATTTTGCTATTTCGCCCCAAAATCCTCGGTAATACACAAAGTATTACCTACGGTTTTGAAACAAAATATCTAAAATTCTTCCTCGCCAATTCATACACCACAATTTTATCAGTGGTCGCTGATGTTCTATTTTAGTTTTAGGAGAAAGCTATATGAAGTTGGCAGTTATCGGCGGTGGCGGAGTCCGTTCAATGTTTTTGGCTAAAAGCATTGCTGGCAGAGCCGAAAAGATGGGGATTACTGACCTTGTCTTTATGGATAACAATGAAAGGAAACTGAATATTTACGGTAAGATGGCGAGAGAGGTCTCTCGCCGTCTTTGTCCTGCTTTGAAATTCACTTTGACAACGGATGCGAAAGAAGCAATTACTGAAGCAGATTATGTAATTACAACTATCCGTGCAGGTGGCGACAGAATGCGTTGCCGTGACGAGAGAATTGCACTTAATATGGGTATTCTTGGCCAGGAAACAACAGGTGCAGCAGGATTTTCCTTTGCTATGAGAAGCATTCCTGCTCTTAAAGAGTATTGCGAACTTGTAAAACAATATGCAAAGCCTGACGCTATGGTGTTTAACTTCACAAATCCTGCAGGTGTTGTTTCCCAGACACTTCGAGATATGGGATATGACTTTACTTATGGTATATGTGATGCACCAAGTGGAATGTTGAGAAGGTTTGAGGAATTATACGGCTATTCTGAAAACTACCTTGATGCACTTTGCTATGGTCTTAACCACTTGTCTTTCTTTAAATATATCAAGGCTGATGGTGCTGATATTACGAGCGAAATTGTAAGTGATGATGAGGCATATAAAAATACGGATTTAAGATATTTCAGCAAAGACTTTTTGATGAGAAAACAATATATTCCAAACGAGTATATGTATTACTTCTATAATCGTGAAAAGGCTGTTGAGAATATTCTTAATGCAGAACGTACTCGTGGTGAGCAGATTGCTGATATCAACGAAAAAATGACAGAAGAATTGTCACAAATAAATATTGAAAAAGACTTTGAAAAAGCACTTGAAATATTTGATTATTACTATGGACTTCGTGAAAGCTCATATATGGCAAGTGAAACAGGAGAAAAGAGAAATTCTACTTGGCATTTTGATATGTATGCACCTGATGATGGTGGCTATGCAGGAGTTGCACTTGGAATTATCGATGCAAAAAATGGTAAAAGCGATAAAAAGGTTATCGCATGTGTGCCAAATGACAACAAGGCGTTGGATTTCCTTTGTGAAAACGATACTGTTGAAATTTCTTGTGAAATAAAAGACGGAAAAGTAACACCAATTCAGATAGGTGATATACCTTTTGAAAATAAAGAGATTATAACAAGGGTAAAGGCTTATGAGCGTCTTGCATCAAAGGCGATTATAAATTGTGACAGAGAAAGCGCTGTTGACTGTTTGTATTTGCACCCATTGGTGGGGTCATATTCCCTTGCTGAAAAACTTGTTGATGAATATATTGAGTTAAACAAAGGTTTTACGGGAGAATGGAAATGAGTTTTGTTGCGGCTTTTGGAAAACTGAATATTGACTTACTCTATTCAGGTATGCCGAGAATTCCAAATGAGGGTGAAGAGATTTACTCAAAGGATTTCAGGGTTTGCCTTGGTGGTGGTTTGCCTGCAACAATGATAAACTGTTCACGTTTAGGTGTTCCTGCGAAAATCGGCACTTTTTTAGGTGACGACATGTTCTCTCAGTTTGCAAAGGACGAGTTAGATAAAAGTGGTACAAAGTACGAATTTTTTAAAAGCAAAAACTTTCCGCTGAATGTCACATCTGCCATTATTACTGAAAAAGATAGAACTTTTGTGTCCTATGGTGGAACAGAAACTTATTCGGATGAAATGCTCGAGAAAATTTATAATTCTCTTAAAGGTGCAAAAGTTGTTGCAATGCAGGAAAAAATTATCCCTGTATATAAGGAACTTAAGAAAGACGGTACAATACTTGTGCTTGATACAGGATACAGTGAGGACATGTCCTTGAAAAAACACAAGGAATTGATTGAAATTGCCGATTACTATACTCCAAATATCGATGAAACCGAAAAGCTGACAGGAACAAAGAATTATAAAGAAGCTCTTAAAATTCTTGGTGAGTATTTCCCTAAACCTATTGTGAAACTCGGAAAATTCGGTTGTGCAGGATATGATAACGACTATTTTGTAGTTGATAATATTGATGAGTTTAAGTGCGTTGATGCAACTGGTGCAGGGGATGCTTTCCTTGCAGGTTTTATTTACGGATTATATAATGATTTTGATTTCAGAAAATGCATTCTTGCAGGCAACATTACGGGTGGTAAGTGCGTTACAGGAGTAGGTTGTTTGACGGAATATATAACAAAAGAGGAAATAAAAGATTGTTTACAAAAGTATATTTATTTGGTTAAATAACGATTGTAGTGTATTTTACAAAAGATAATAAACAGGTGAAAAAATGGATAAAAAACAAGATATATCACAACAAATGGCTACGACATCCGTGTGGAGTTTAATAATCAAATTAAGCGTTCCTGCAATTTTAGCGCAGATAGTAAATCTTCTTTATAACATTGTTGACAGAATATATATCGGTCATATGGAAGATGTGGGAACAATGGCGATTACAGGTGTGGGACTATGTTTTCCCGTTATTTCGCTGATTTCTGCATTTACAATGCTTGTAGCTCAGGGTGGTGCACCACACGCTGCTATTGAAATGGGTAAGGGTGATATTAAAAAGGCAGAAAAATTTCTTGGTAACTGTTTTGTAATGCTGATTTCATTCGCAATTATATTGACGGTTTCCTTTTTGATTTTTGGTGAAAAACTTTTAATGCTTTTTGGTGCAAGCGAAAGCACAATTATATACGCACTTCCATATATGCAGATTTATTCTGCAGGTTCAATTTTTGTTATGATTAGCCTTGGTCTCAATATGTTTATCACAACCCAGGGATTTACAAAAATCAGTATGGCAACAGTGCTTATCGGTGCAATAAGTAACATTATTCTTGACCCCATATTTATTTTTGCTTTTGATATGGGTGTCAGTGGTGCTGCTATTGCAACAATTATTTCTCAGGCAGTTTCAGCGGTATGGGTATTATGCTTCTTGCTCGGCAAAAAGACAAAACTTAAAATAAGAAAAGAGAATCTTTTGCCATCAGCAAAAATTCTTTTACCTATATTCGCTTTGGGCATTTCACCATTTATTATGAATGCAACAGAGGCTGTAATCAATGTGGCATTTAATTCATCATTACAGAAATATGGTGGGGATATTGCTGTTGGTGCAATGACTATATGCACAACAGTTTTCCAGATGGCTTGGGTGCCTGCACAGGGTATAGGTCAGGGTGCACAACCTATAATCAGTTATAACTACGGAGCAAAAAATGCAGACAGAGTAAAACAGGCATTCAAAGCATTTTTGATTATCTGCTTTGGTTATGTGTTTGCATTTGGTATGGCAATTGAAGTATTCCCACAATTCTTTATCGGAATATTCAACGACAATCCACAACTTGTGGAAACTGCTACATGGACAATTCGTCTTTATGGTTGTGCAATGGTGTTCTTTGGAATACAAATGGCAGTACAACAGACCTTTATCGCTCTCGGAAAGGCAAAAGCATCACTTTTTATTGCCTGTTTGCGAAAGGTTATCCTGTTAGTACCACTTATATACATTCTGCCAAACTTCTTTGAAAATAAGGTTTTTGCAGTTTTTCTTGCAGAACCTGTGTCTGATGCAATATCAATTATGACTGCTTCAATTGTGTTTTTCTTTGTGTTTGGGAAAGAAATGAAAAAGCTTTCAAAATAAATACTGTACAAAAATATTTAGTTGTGATAAACTAACTACATATTATAAATATTGAAAAATATTTAAGGAGAAAGAGAAATGGAAAAAGAAATTTATGCTCTTGCGTTTGACATAGGTACAACTGGTGTTAAAACTTGTTTATTTAAGATAGGCAAGACAATCGAACTTATTTCAGCAGCAAGTGAGGGCTATAAGCTTTATATTATGCCTAATGGTGAAGCTGAACAGGACCCTGACGAATGGTGGCAGGCAATGTGTTCAACATCAAAAAAGGTTATTGCTGAATCAGGTGTTGACCCTAAAGAAATCTATGGTATTTCATTCTGCTCACAGATGCAGGGTTTAGTTCTTGTTGATAAGGATGGAAATCACGTTCGTCGTGCATTCAGCTATATGGACCAGCGTGCAACAGAAGAACTTAAAAAAGGTATTGCTTATGGTCCACAGATTGCAGGTGCAAATATTTTCAAACTTCTTCCATCACTTGCAATTACAGGCGCAGTTGCTGCCAGCGTTAAAGACCCTGTATGGAAATACAAGTGGACTGAAGCTAACGAGCCTGAAAACTTCAAGAGAGTACATAAATGGCTTGATGTTAAAGAGTATCTTATCTGCCGTATGACAGGTGAGTATGTTATGACAAAGGACTCTGCTTTCGGTGCATTGATTTATGATATCAATAAGAAGTGCTGGAGTTCAACAATCTGCAAACTTTTAGGTGTTAACATGGACCATCTTGCAAAGATTGTTGACTGTACTGATAAAATCGGTGTTCTTCGTGAAAAACAGGCAGAAGAGCTTGGCCTTGTTCCAGGAATTGCTGTTTTCGGTGGCGGTGGAGATGCTACACTTATCGGTGTTGGTGCGGGTGCAACAGGACTTGGTGACACTCATATTTATCAGGGTACATCAGGTTGGGTTTCAACTGTTGTTGACAAGAGTATTGTTGACGCAAGTGCGATGATTGCAGCAGTTGTTGGTGCAGCTGATGGTATTTATAACTACTTTGCAGAGCTTGAAACAGCAGGTAAGTGTGTTGAATGGGTTAAAGACCATCTTGCACTTGATGAAATTGACCTTTATCTCGACAAGCAGCACGACCTTAAACTTAAGGACGCTGACCGTGAAGTTGTTTACACAAACCTTTATGACTATATGATGGCTGTTGTGGATTCTATTCCTGCAGGAAGTGGTGGAGTTATCTTTACACCATGGCTTCATGGTAATCGTTGCCCATTTGAAGACCCTAACTCAAGAGGAATGTTCTTCAACATCGGCCTTGATACAGGAAAAACTGAACTTATCAGAGCGGTTGTTGAGGGTGTCTGCTTCCATCTTCGTTGGTTCATCGAAACTCAGGAAAAGAAAGTTAAAACATCAAATACAGTTCGTTTTGTAGGTGGTGGAGCTCTCTCAAAGGTTACAAGTCAGATTCTTGCTGACTGTACAGGCAGAGTAATTGAAACTGTTGCTAGTCCTCAGAACGTTGGTGCTGTTGGTGCTGCTGTGCTTATTGCGGTTAATGCCGGTATCATCTCCAGTGTTCAGGATGCAAAGAAACTTATTCCTGCTGTGAATACATACATTCCTAACAAGGAAAACAAGGCAGTTTACGATAAGAATTTTGAAGTGTTCAAGAAGCTTTATAAATCAAATAAAGAGAATTTCGAAGCACTTAATTCAGTTAAGCAATAAAATTTATGGGGTGGAAAAATTTCTGCCCCATTTTTTGTTGCAATAAAAAGATAAAGAATGTATAATGAATATACACTTTTTATGGAGGTGCTATTTTTGAGTAATAAAGAATCACTTTTTGAAAAATATAAGATAGTAAGAGAAAATGAAGAGGAAATCGAAACTCAGGAAGTGGAAGAGCCTATTGTTGGGGCTGAACCACAAGATGAAGAAATTTGTTTACCTGAAGATGAGCTTGTTTTGGAGTTTTCCGATGAGGAAAATTCATTGAAGGAAGAATCTTTTGATAATGAAGAGGTTTCTGAATCAAAACAACTTTTCGAATACAAATTCAAAGACAATGAAGAAATTGACGACATTGTAAACGGTGTTCTTGAAAAGGACGAACCTATTCAAAGGGCAGAAATACCAGTGATTGTTTCGCCTTTGGAAACACAGACAGCCAAAGTGGAAGAGAAGGTTGAAGAAACAAAAGCTGATGAGGTAATAATTGCTGAAGAAGAGATAAAACCTGAAGTAATTATTCTGGAAGAGCCAATAGCAGAGGAAGTTGTAACTGAAGAAGCAGAGAAAGGTACAGAAACCGTTCCGCAACCATTTGCAGAAGAAAAACCTAAAAAGCAAAAAAAGGCAAAGGAGCCAAAAGCACCAAAAGAGAAAAAAGAAAAGGCTGAGTTGGCAGAGCCCGTAACCAAAAAGGACTACGCAACACTCCTTTTGGCAGTGATAGCTGTTGTTCTTGCTCTCTCGTTTGTTGTTGTAAAATATTTTCCAAAGAATAATGACCCAACAGTTGAAGGGGAACAGACAACAATCGCTGAACAAGACCTTGCCAATATCCAGATTTCAAGAGAAGGCTCTTTAAGAAACTTTGTTCAATCCGATATTCCAAGTATTTTTTATCAATTTTCATCTGACTATAGTCTTCAGTACTATCAGTACAGAGATTCAAGAATGGTGCCGGTAAAAACAACAGGAACACTTTCGGCAACAGTTGACTTTGGTCCTGCAAAACTCCCGGTTACAATTGATTATGTAAAACTTGGCGACGATATTTTTGGTATAGGCTTATTCAGACCTGACCAGCATCCAAATGTAAAGCTATATAATGTGAAGCTTGTTTTGTTCAAACTCACAAACCTTCCGAAAGCATATGCTTCTAATGGAAAGGCACTTCTTTTAGCAAATGTTGCAACATCTGCAGATTTGGAAAAAGACGTTAATGCGTGGACGGAAAGCTATACTGTTGATTTGGCATCAGGTAAATGTTCAAGATTTATAAGCGTTGGCTCTCGTACTATTGACCCAACTACAGGTGCTTATGTTGCTGACTTTGGTGTATTAACTAAGGAAGGCTATAATGCTACAGGCGGAAAGATTCCATTCCTTTCTTCAAGATATTATGAGGCAGGTGCAGGGAAGGATGACGTTTTCGTTAAAGATGGAACTAAGGAATCCGCAATAATCAAGGGTGTTGTAAATAAAAAGATGATTGTTGATGGCAATGCTGTAATTTTCATGAGATATACAAACTCAGGTTTCAATGTGTATCGCTATGAAAACGGCAAGGAATCTGTCGTTTTACAATTTACAGGTTCAACAAACAGATGTGTGTTTGCTGATGAGTACATTCTTGATAAAGAAAAAGGTGTTCTTTATAACCTTAAAACAGGCAAGGAAACTCTTCTTGTGGGCTATAAAATGACATCTCCTGAACTTATGAAGGTTAGTCCGGATGGAAAATATCTTGTGGTTATGGGATTGATGGACAATATTATGGACTATCAGGTGCATATCTTTGACCTTCAGACAGGCGATGTTGCGAAATATCTTGAAGATAACTATTCAAATGTTAATAACTTGTCCAAGAATCTCTCATTCATAAATAACAATACTGTTATGTATATGTTGCCAGACCCGAATCGTGGCAGAGAATGTGTAATTCTTGATTTGTCAAAAGCATTTAAATAAAATCAGTGAGCAGGGTGAGATTATTCTAAACTCTGCTCATTTTATTAGTTTGGTTGTATATTTTCACTTATTGCATATGCGATTTTATAATTATTTTGGTTAAAATGTAAAAAATGAAAAAAAGTGAAAAAAACACTTGCATTTTGTAATTTCTTCTGTTAAAATATCTCTTGCGTTCACGAGATAAAGTGTTTCGTGAGTCGGTGTTGATTGCGATGAGGGTCCACCTGTTCCCATCCCGAACACAGAAGTTAAGCACATGTACGCCGACGATAGTTGCCGGGTGACTGGCCGTGAAAATAGGTAACGCGAACACAAATATTCCCCCTTAGCTCAGTCGGTAGAGCGACGGACTGTTAATCCGCAGGTCGTTGGTTCAAGTCCAACAGGGGGAGCCAATAAAAACACCACCCATTCGGGTGGTTTTTTTATTGGCTATTTGATCCCAATTCTTTGTTGGACTTGAAAGGCGGCTCTTGGCAACAGTCCGGTGGACTGTTTCAACCGCCGTGGCTTTTCCGCAGAAAAGCAAGTCCAACAGGGGGAGCCAAAGCCCCAAGGACGATAAGTTCTTGGGGCTTACTTCTTACCTATTACCTATTCACTCTTACCTCAAAAAGCCCTTGGGGCTTTGGGAAGTTATAAG
>JAZNJX010000080.1:0-4982 GCA_045578245.1 Candidatus Fimenecus sp.
CATTTTGAATGTCCTCCTTTTGATTTCTAATGCAGTTGGTAGCCGCATTTTAATTTTATCAAAAGGAGTTTTATTTTTATACTCATCGCTAAAGCTTTTTTGAACCCCTGGCACAGCCAGGGGTTTTCGAATACAAAAAAAGCTAACAGAGTTTTACATCTGTTAGCTTTTAATTATGCAATTTATACAAATACATACTGTATCAGTATCATATATAGAATTGTACCCGTGCCAATGCTCAAAAGGTTATTACGCTTCCACAGATGAAGAACTACAACGGTTATTCCTGCAATAAATTCAGGTAATCCAAAAGAAAAAGACAAAAGATTAACTGATTTAAAACAATACACAACAAGCATGCCGATAACAGCTGGTGGTAAAACTTTGCCAAGATATTCCACAGCTTTTGGTATTTTCTTACCCTCCGGGAAAACTATGAACGGAATTGCTCGGGTAGCAAGAGTTGTCAATGCAACCAAAAGAATAATAACAACTGAGCGCCAGAAAGAAACAGGCAGGTTATTCATTGCTTTCTACCTCCCCTGTTTTCTTTTCTTCAATCTTATGATTGGACAAAAGAACAATCATTATAATAATCATTGAGGGTAATATAAAACTATCCTTACCAAAAACAAGCAGACAAACTAAACTTGCTAATACACCAACAACTGCAGGAAAACGATTTTTCTTTTCAAGCCATTGTTCCACAAAAATAACAATAAACAATGCCGTCATAGCAAAATCAATACCTTTGGAATTAAATGGAATCAAAGAACCTGCGAGAGCACCAATCATTGAACCAATTATCCAGTAAGATTGGTTAAGTGTTGCAAGAGCAAACAAAAATTTTCCTTCATCAACATAAGGTGGTGTTTTAGTAAGAAAGTATAATGAATATGTTTCGTCTGTCAAGGAAAAAATCATATACGGTTTCTTCTTACCAGAAACCTTAAATTTGTCGAGTAATGAAAGTCCATAAAAAATATGACGAACATTTACCATAAAGGTCAAGAATACTACCTGAAAAAGGCTGACGGATGGGTCAAAGAAATTAACAGCAAGATATTGTCCTGACCCAGCATACACCAACAAGCTCATTAATCCTGCCCAGGCAAAATTATACCCTTTATTTGCAAACATAACGCCAAAGGCTATCCCTATAAAAAGATAACCTGTCATAACCGGTATTGTATGTGGAAATGCTGCTTTATAGGCAGCTTTATATGTATTTTTCTTTTCCAAGATAATCACCATTTGGAATTTTATCACTTTAATTCGATAAAGTCAATGATTATTTGCATTGAAGATGTGTTTATGTTATACTATTTTATATAGAAATTACTTGGAGGCAATAATGAACAAAAAAAATCTCAAAAAGATAAAAGATAATACAATTAACGAATTGAAAACCTTGAAGATTAAAAACTTTTTTATTCTTTTCTTGGCTGGTGTTATAAACTCAATAGGTGTAACAATGTTTTTAGCCCCTGTAAATCTTTATGATAGCGGCATTTCAGGTACATCAATGCTTCTCTGGCAAGTAACACCCGATTATCTTAACCTTTCCATGTTCCTTATTATTCTAAATTTTCCACTTTTCATTTTCGGATTGAAAAAACAAGGGTTACAGTTTACTATCTATTCTCTTTGGACTGTTATTATCTATTCCCTTTCATCCTTTGTAATAACTGATATTCTTCCCGTTGATGTTTCAACATCCTCACCTTTTGCTGGTAAAGATTTAATCCTTTGTGCAATATTTGGTGGACTTATCTCAGGTGTTGGTAGTGGACTTACTATCCGTTATGGTGGTGCTATTGATGGAATTGAAGTTATGGCTGTAATATTTGCAAAAAAGCTAAATATGACAGTTGGAACTTTTGTAATGATATACAACGTTGTTCTTTATATTATAATAGGTATTGTTTTCAGAAGTTGGGAATTACCTCTCTACTCCATTATCACATATGCTGTTGGCATTAAATCTGTTGACTTTATCGTAGAAGGTCTTGATAAAGCAAAATCCGTTATGATTATAACCGAAATGGAAGAAGAAATATGTGATGCACTAAGTCATAGTTTTGGCTATGGTGTTACACAAATTCACGCAACAGGATATTATTCAGGTAAATCCCGTTCGGTAATTTACTTTGTTGTGAATCGTTTTCAGATTGCAAAGCTTAAAATGATTGTGTCAGCTATTGACCCTTCTGCATTTATCACAATTTCAGAAACTTCCGACGTGCTTGGTAGTAGTTTGAAAAACAAAAATTAGTGTATATATAATATGTATAACAAAATTATTCATAAGTATTGCATAATTATTAAATTCGTTGTATAATAATTCCAAATATATTTATGGATGTATTCATTCATACAAAAAATAGGAGGATTTTTATGAAAAAAAGATTAGTAGTAGTTCTTGCGGTTATTCTTGTTTTCGCAACTCTCTTCATGACAGCTTGTGGTGACAACAAACCTGCACAAATCAATGTTGGTTCAGGTGGTTCAACAGGTACATATTACGGTTTCTGTAATGTTGTTTCTACTACACTCAAAGAAAAAGCTGGTTTACAGCTTATGGTTCAGTCATCAGGTGCTTCAAAAGCTAACATCCTTGATATCGCTGATGGTGTTGTTGATATGGCTATCGTTCAAAACGATGTTATGGACTATGCATACAACGGAACTTCTCTTTTTGAAAAAGATGGTAAAATCCAGAGTTTCTCAACTCTTGGTGGTGTTTATGCTGAAGTATGTCAGGTAGTTGCACGTGCTGATTCTGGCATCAAATCAATCGCTGACCTTAAGGGCAAAAAAGTTTCTGTAGGTGACAGCGGTAGTGGTGTTGAATTCAACGCACAGCAGATTCTCGGTGCTTACGATATTACTTTTGCAGATATCGACAAACAGAACCTTAGCTTCCAGGCTTCTGCAGATGCTCTTAAAGATGGTAAGATTGACGCATTCTTCTGCACAGCAGGTGCTCCAACAGTTGCTATTACAGACCTTTCAACAACAACTGGCATTGTTCTTCTCGGTATTGATGATGAACACCTTACAAAGCTTCAGTCTAGCTATGGTTTCTATACAGCTTACAACGTACCAGCAGGTACATATAACGGAATTGACACAGAAGTTACAACAGTTGCTGTTAAGGCTACATTCATCGTAAGCAACGACCTTGACGAAGAAACTGTTTATGAACTTACAAAGGCTATTTACGAAAATAAAGACAACTATGTGCATGATAAGGCAAAAGAAATGAGCCTTGAATATGCAGTTACAGGTATTACCGTACCTTTCCACCCAGGTGCAGATAAGTACTTTAAAGAAGTTGGTGCTATAAAATAATGGGCCTCCACACCATGGCTCACTCTAAAAAAAGATTGATTGTGGCAGCCGTTTTAATGATAATCATTACAGCGGCTGCTGTTTTAATAAACTGTTCTTCTAAATATCTAATTATGTATGACTCGGATACAGGCAAGAGATATATTACTCAAAAAGCGGAAGACGGTCTTATGTTTTCGGTGGAATTCGTTCACTCGGTTAATCAGACTCCAGTGAAGGATACATACATAATCGAGAATGACCAAATAAGAGCTTATTCAACTACTTATCGTTCCTTCGGTGCAGGTGTACAAACATCTCTTGATGAAGGACAAACTATGACCTACGACGATAAGGGAAATATGGTTATAACGGGTTTTGACATTACATATGACCCGTTAAGATATATTGTGGGTACGGTTTCCGACCACATTCTTTTTATTAATGGTGATGAAATCAGTCTTCGCACCATCTGTGGAAGAAATGCAAAGATTATTTTTGAAATTGTCACCCCATTTGAAATTCTGACGAAAGGATTGTTGTAATAAATGTCAGATGTAAACACAAAACCTATTGTTATGGAAGCTGATGATGAAGTTATTGATGTCGATAAGATAATGGCTGACTTTGATAAAGAATCAAACACACGCCAATTTTCAGGTATCTTCCAGAAAATCATTAAAGGTGCTATGGTGCTCTTTTCTCTCTATGTTATGTTCGACGGTTGGACAGGCACAATGGAAGAAAGACAGAAAATGGCATGGTTTATTGGTATCATAGTTCTTTTTGCATTCATTATCTTCCCTAGCCACAAAAAAGAAAAGAAGAAATTGAACCATATTCCTTTCTACGACTGGATATTTGCAGCATTAGGCTCAGGTGCATTCTTCTACTACGCAATTAACTGTCAGGCAATCGTTGACAGAGCTTCAAGAATCAATGAACTCGATATTGCAGTGGCTATCATTGGTATCCTACTGTTGTTTGAAGCTTGCCGCAGAGTTGTTGGTCTGCCAATCGTATGTGTTTCTGCAGCGTTTATTGCTTATGCCTTCTTTGTTATTAATCGTAATCCATTAAGAATTATTGTTTATAAACTTTTCTATACAACTGAGGGAATTGCAGGTACACCACTCAATGTTTGTGCTTCATTCATTGTTCTCTTTATAATTTTTGCTTCATTCCTTGAGCAATCAGGTATAGGTGCATTTTTTGTTGACCTTGCTAACTCTATCGCAGGTAAATCAATTGGTGGTCCTGCTAAGGTTGCTGTTATCTCAAGTGCCATGGAAGGTATGTACTCAGGTTCATCAGTTGCTAACACAGTTGGTAGTGGTTCCGTTACAATTCCAACAATGAAACGTTGTGGATACAAGCCTGAATTTGCTGCTGCAGTTGAGGCTGCTGCTTCAACTGGTGGTCACATTATGCCACCTATTATGGGTGCTGCTGCTTTTCTTATGACAGAATATACAGGTTTACCTTATGCACAGATTGCTATTGCTGCTATTCTTCCTGCTGTTCTTTACTTTACAGGAATCTTCATGATGATTCACTTTGAAGCAAAGAAACTTGGTCTTAAAGGACTTCCAAAAGAAGCTATCCCTAATTTCTTCAAACTTCTCTTATCAAAAGGTTATCTCCTTCTT
>JAZNJX010000081.1:0-10220 GCA_045578245.1 Candidatus Fimenecus sp.
AATGGACTCATTACGTAATTTTTCTCATATTTCCCATAATTTTGTATAATATTTCTTCCCCTATTTGATACAAAATATTTATTTTGTATAATTATATCATAAGTTTTCAACATTGTCAACAATTATCAAAAGTTTTCAACACCCTATCTCCTTAAATTTAAATAATAAAAATGGAGCATGAATAATTCATACTCCATTTAAATTTATAGAATATTTAATTTTGAATAAAATTAAACTTACAACTTAATTGTATTATAAAATTCTTCTTAAATATTTACCCGTATATGATTTGTTGTTTTTGGAAACTTCTTCAGGTGTGCCTCTTGCAATAATTCTTCCACCTTTATCGCCTCCTTCTGGACCAAGGTCAATAATATAGTCTGCTGTTTTAATAACATCAAGATTGTGTTCGATAACAATTACACTATTTCCATTATCAACAAGCTTTTGTAATACGTCAATTAATTTGTGAACGTCTGCAGTATGAAGACCTGTTGTTGGTTCATCAAGAATGTATATGGTTTTACCAGTTGAACGCTTGGAAAGTTCTGTTGACAATTTGACGCGTTGAGCTTCACCACCGGATAATGTTGTTGCAGATTGCCCTAAACGTATATAACCAAGACCAACATCATACAATGTTTGTAACTTTCTATTGATTTTAGGAATATTATCAAAGAAAATCAATGCTTCTTCAACAGTCATTCCAAGAACATCACTAATTGTTTTGCCTTTGTATTTTACCTCAAGAGTTTCACGATTATATCTTGAACCTTTGCAAACATCACAAGGGACATAAACATCTGCAAGAAAATGCATTTCAATTTTGATTATTCCATCACCCTGACAAGCTTCACAGCGTCCACCTCTGACATTAAATGAAAATCTACCTGAATTATATCCACGCATTTTTGCTTCCTGCGTCTGAGCAAATAATTCACGAATATCTGTAAAGACACCTGTATATGTTGCAGGATTTGAACGTGGAGTTCTGCCTATTGGAGATTGGTCGATATTGATTACCTTGTCAAGATGTTCCAATCCCTCTACGTCGTCAAATTTGCCAACAGGCTTCTTAGCACCATTAAGTTCATTTGCAAGGTGTTTATACAGGATTTCATTAATAAGTGATGATTTACCTGAACCCGAAACTCCAGTGATACATGTAAAGCAGCCCAACGGAAACTCAACGTCAAGATTCTTTAGATTATTCTCTTTAGCACCTTTAATAGTAAGTGTGTTTCCGTTACCTTTTCTGCGTGTAGTTGGAACAGGAATTTTTCTTTCGCCTGAAAGATATGCTCCGGTAAGTGATTCCTTACACTTAATAATATCATCAACATTACCTGAACAGACAACTTCGCCACCGTGAATGCCTGCACCAGGCCCAATATCAACGATATAATCCGCATTATGCATTGTATCTTCATCGTGTTCAACAACAATGAGTGTATTACCTAAATCACGAAGACGTTTTAGTGTTTCGATTAATTTATCGTTATCTCTTTGATGTAATCCTATACTTGGTTCATCAAGAATGTAAACAACTCCCATTAACATTGAGCCGATTTGTGTTGCAAGTCTTATTCGTTGACTTTCACCACCGGATAAAGTGCCTGACGAACGTGATAATGTTAAATAATCAAGACCAACACTCTTCAAGAAATTAAGTCTGCTTTTAATCTCTTTAAGTATTGATTCTGAAATAAACTTTTCTTTTTCATTTAATTTGAGATTATCAATGAAATCAATAGCTTTTGATATAGACATATCACAGAATTCACTGATATTCTTGTTGCCAACTGTAACTGAGAGGATTTCAGGTTTTAAACGTGTACCATTACAATCAGGACATTTAGAAGCAGTCATCACCTGCTCAATTTCCCACCTTGCCCAGTCACTTGTCGTTTCTTTATATCTTCTTTCAAGATTATTTATAACGCCTTCAAATTCAGACATATATGTTCCAGAACCATAAAATGTTGAACGATTCATTGTCATTTTATGTGTTGTACCGTAAAGAATAGCATTTAATCCCTCTTTAGGAATATCTTTAATAGGAGTTTTTAAATCAAACCCGTATTCTTTACCTATAGCATTGTAATACATAGCTGCAATTGACCCGGAATCAGCTTTTCCCCATCCGGAAGCACAGATTGCGCCTTCACTTATAGAAAGGTTTTTATTGGGTATTACAAGGTCAGGATTGACCTTTAAGAATGTACCAAGTCCTGTACAAGTAGGACAAGCACCATAAGGGTTGTTAAAAGAAAACATTCTTGGCGAGAGTTCATCAATGCTTATTCCATGTTCAGGACACGCATAATTAAGCGAATACAAATATTCCTTATCTCCAATAACATCTATGATAACATTACCACCTGAATGTTGAGTAGTTGTTTCAATTGAATCCGCTAATCTTGCACGAATCCCCTCTTTAACTACTAAACGGTCTACAATAATTTCAATTGTATGCTTATATGTTTTTGGAAGTTTCATATCTTCGTACAATTCGGTAACTTCTCCGTCAATTCTTGCACGTACAAAACCTGCTTTCAAAGCATTTGCGAGTTCTTTTGCATGCTCCCCTTTTTTACCTCTGACGACAGGAGACAGTATTTGAAATTTTGTTCCTTCTGGTAAACTTAGAACACTGTCAACAATCTGGTCAACAGTTTGTTGTTTAATTTCTCTTCCGCAAACAGGACAATGAGGTACACCGATTCTTGCATATAAAAGACGAAGATAATCATATATTTCAGTTACAGTACCAACCGTTGAACGGGGGTTTTTTGATGTTGTTTTCTGGTCTATAGAAATTGCAGGAGAAAGTCCTTCGATAGATTCAACATTTGGTTTTTCCATCTGTCCTAAAAACATACGTGCATAGGAAGACAAAGACTCAATATAGCGTCTTTGCCCCTCAGCATATATTGTGTCAAATGCTAACGAAGATTTACCTGAACCAGAAACACCTGTTAAAACAACTAACTTATCTCTTGGAATTTCAACATCGATGTTCTTGAGATTATTCTCTTTTGCACCTTTGATAATTATTTTATCATGTACCATTGTTTATACCTTTCTCTTTACAATACTTGTTAAGTCCGATTATACCTTCATTTGTAACAGGTTTAATCCATTTCATAGACTTATAGTATTTAATACACATTATCGATTTGATATAGTCTTCAAATATATACATCACTGCAAATGCAACAATAAATGGTGCTTTTAATACATATACAGCAATTAAGGTTGCAGGAATAGATAATCCCCAAAGGGTTAACAAGTCATATTTAACACCTGTAACAGTATCACCACCTGAACGGAATATGCCTACAATCATGAGGAATGGAATTTGCCTTATAGTAAACTCAAAAGCATAAAATGCCATTATGGACATTGCCGAATTTAGTGTTATATCACTGATATTATTTCCCATATTAAAAATTCCTATAAATTCTGCACGGAAGAAATATGTAATGAGTGCAATAACAACGGAAATTAATGGGAATATAAACAAGAATCGTTTAGTATCCTGAATACCACGTTCAATTTTTCCTTTACCCACCGATTTACCAACCATAATGCTACAAGCATTACAGATACCTATAATGAACACAAATGCAATATTTTCGAAACTTCGTAGAATGGTTATTGCTGCAAAATACTCATATCCCATATGTCCGAAGATAATATTAAATACAAATGTACCTGCTCCCCACATTGTTTCATTAAAAATAACAGGGAAAGCCTTCCGGTAGAAGATTTTGATATCTGATATTTTAAAGCCTAAAATATTCTTTAAAGGTGCATAAAGGATGTTTTTTGTAATCAACGAAACCAAAAGAATCAGTATTACACCGACCCATGCTGAAATTGAAGTTGCAAGTGCAGCACCTTTAATTCCCATTTCAGTAAAACCAAACTTACCAAAAATCATTCCGTAGTCAAGGAAAATATTAAGTACGGTTGTTAAGGCGGAAACATACATTGGCAATTTCACCGACTCAACAGAACGAAGAACAGAAGATAATACATTTGTTATTGCTATTGCTGGGTATGAAAGACTTACAATTATCAAATATGAAGTTCCATTCGCTACAACATCAGGATTATTGTTAAATATATTTACTACTGTGCTTGGAAAAAGCAAACTAAAAATCGTAAATAAGCCCGAAATAATCATTGCAGAAAGACTGGCAATACCACAAGTCATATTTATTTTTGTAAATTCTTTTACGCCCCAATATTGAGCAACAAAAACAGAAGTACCTGAACTGATTCCAATAAGAACCATGTTAAGAAGCCATCCCCACTGACCAATCATGCCAACAGCAGATAACGAAACATCACCTAACTGACTGACAAAGAGTGTGTCGGCTAATGTGAATGAACTTATTAGTATATTTTGCAGAACTATTGGTGTAGCAAGTTTTAGAGTGGTTTTCCAGAATCCTTTATCATTAAATAAATCTTTCATTTATTTCTCCGATTTAAGCTTTTCAATTTTATCACGTAAATATGCTGCATGTTCAAATTCAAGAATTTTTGCAGCAGATTTCATTTCTTCAGTTAATTGAGCAATAAGTTTTTGTTTTTCATCCCTACTCATCCTACGTTTACCTAACTTATCTTTTGTAGATATTTCAAGTATCTCACGAACATCCTTTGTGATAGTCTTTGGCACAATTCCATGAGCTTCATTATATGCAATCTGAATCTCACGACGACGGTAGGTCTCGTTAATTGCTCGTTCCATAGAGTTTGTAACTGTATCAGCGTACATTATAACATGTCCATTTGCATTTCGTGCAGCACGACCAATAATCTGGACTAAGGAAGTCTCGGAACGTAAAAATCCTTCCATATCGGCATCTAATATAGCGATTAAAGAGACTTCAGGGATATCAAGTCCTTCACGAAGAAGGTTGATGCCAACAAGAACATCAAACTCACCTAAACGTAAATCACGGATGAGTTCCATTCGTTCAATTGTGTCAATATCATAGTGCATATATCTTACTTTAATGCCATGTTGTGAAAGGTAATCTGTAAGATTTTCTGCCATTTTTTTAGTAAGAGTTGTTACAAGCACTCTCTCTTTTTTATCAACTCTTATATTAATTTCGGATATTAAATCGTCAATTTGACCTTCTGTACTTCTTACCGAAATTTCAGGGTCAAGAAGTCCAGTCGGACGAATAACTTGTTCAGCAACTTGAAAACTCTTTTCATTCTCAAATGGTCCAGGAGTAGCACTTACAAAAATCTTCTGCCTTGTTTTTCTATAAAACTCATCAAAAGTCAATGGTCTGTTATCATAAGCAGATGGCAAACGGAATCCAAAATTGATAAGACTGTCCTTTCTTGAACGGTCACCACCATACATACCTCTTACTTGTGGCAATGTAACGTGGGATTCATCAACAAATAAGACGTAATCATCGGGAAAATAATCAAGTAATGTGAATGGTGGTTCACCTGGTTTTCTACCTGACATTATAGCAGAATAGTTTTCAATACCTTTACAAAAACCAGTTTCTCGAAGCATTTCCATATCATATTCTGTACGCTGACGGATTCTCTGTGCTTCTATTAATTTGCCTTCTTTTTCGAAGGCAGCAACTTGCTTTTCCATCTCGTCATTTATCTGTTTTAATGCATCTTCCATCTTTTCAGGTGAAACAACATAATGAGATGCTGGATAAATAGCAACGTGGGAAACAACATTTTTAACTGCACCTGTAAGTGGGTTAATTTCGCTGATTCTGTCAATTTCATCACCAAAGAATTCAACTCGTATTGCAGTATCATTTGAGTAAACAGGAAAAATTTCAACTATATCCCCTCTTACTCTGAATTTATTTCGTATAAAGTTGATATCATTTCTTTCGTATTGAATCTCGACAAGTTTTTTTATGAAATCATCACGACTTTTTTCCATACCGGTACGTAAAGAAATAACCATACTCTTATAATCAATAGGGTCACCTAAAGAATAGATACAGGATACACTTGCAACAATTATAACATCTCTTCTTTCGGATAAAGCCGATGTTGCAGAATGACGCAACTTATCAATTTCTTCGTTTACAGCAGAATCCTTTTCAATATAAGTGTCAGTTGTTGCGATATATGCTTCAGGCTGATAATAATCATAATAGGACACAAAGTATTCAACTGCATTTTCAGGGAAAAATTCCTTAAATTCAGCACAAAGCTGCCCTGCAAGAGTTTTGTTATGTGCAAGTACCAATGTTGGTCTGTTAAGCTTAGCAATTATATTAGCCATAGTAAAAGTCTTACCGGAGCCTGTCACACCCAGCAAAGTCTGTTCGTTATAGCCTTTTTCAATACCCTCTACAAGCTTATCAATAGCCTGTGGTTGGTCACCTGTTGGTTTATAATCACTTACTAATTTAAACATATATTACCTCACGCACATTTGTTCTTTAATTATACAATATTATAGAATTATAATCAACAAAAATATTGATTTTATTATAGAAAAAAACGACGAAGAAACCTTCTCCGTCGTTAAATGTTTTTATAAATTATTTTTCGATAAGTGATACGCCACTCATTTCTGCTGGAATATCGAGTCCCATAATGTCAAGCATTGTTGGTGAAAGGTCGCAGAGCTTGCCACCTTCTTGCTTAAGAGTACACTCTTTACCAACTACTACAAGCGGAACCGGATTTGTTGTATGAGCTGTGAATGGTGAGCCATCGTCTTCATACATCTTATCAGCGTTACCATGGTCAGCTGTAATAAGAATTACACCGTCCATTTTCATAGTAGCATCAACAAGTTTGCCAACACATTCGTCAACTGCTTCAACAGCCTTAACAGCTGCATCAAAGATACCTGTATGACCGACCATATCGCAGTTAGCATAGTTAAGAATTACAACATCATACTTACCGCTTAAAATCTCTTCACAAGCAGCATCGCATACTTCGTAAGCGCTCATTTCAGGCTTTAAGTCAAATGTTGAGATTTTTGGTGAATCAATAAGAACTCTGTCTTCACCTGGATAAACTTTTTCTTCGCCACCGTTGTAGAAGAATGTTACGTGAGCATATTTCTGTGTTTCAGCGATACGAAGCTGAGTTTTACCAAGTTTTGAAAGATACTCGCCCATTGTGTTTGTGAGTGTCTGTGGCTTGTATGCAACATTTACGTTAGGCATTTCAGCATCATACTGAGTCATACAAACATAATAAAGTGGGAAGAATTCTTTTCTTTGGAATCCTGTGAAATCAGGGTCAACAAAAGTTCTTGTGATTTCTCTTGCTCTGTCAGGACGGAAATTGAAGAAGATTACAGAGTCGTTTGCAGAAATTGCTTCTGCACCATTAACAACTGTTGGCATAACGAATTCGTCAGTAAGATATTTACCATCTTCATCAATTGTTTCGTATGACTTTTTAACAGCCTTAAGGGCTGAATCTGTTGCAATACCTTCACGGTTAACCATTGCATTATAAGCCATACCAACTCTATCCCACATATTGTCACGGTCCATAGCATAGAATCTACCCATAACAGTAGCAATTTTGCCTACGCCGATTTCTGCAAGTTTATCCTCAAGTTCCTTAATAAAGTCAACACCTGAACTTGGTGGAACATCACGACCATCGAGTAAAGCATGTACATATACTTTATCAAGACCATTTTTCTTTGCAAGTTCAACAAGAGCATATAAATGAGTGTTGTGGCTATGAACGCCACCATCTGAAAGAAGACCAATCAAATGAAGAGCAGAATTGTTCTTTTTACAATTCTCAATAGCACCCATAAATACATCATTCTCGAAGAAATCACCATCCATAATTGACTTTGTGATTCTAGTAAGTTCCTGATATACAACTCTACCAGCACCAATATTTGTATGACCAACTTCAGAGTTACCCATCTGACCATCAGGAAGACCAACATCCATACCAGATGCACCAATGTATGTCATTGGGTTGTTTTTAAAAATTTCATCAAGTCTTGGTGTATTTGCTGCTGTGATTGCGTTACCATAATCAGCAGGATTATAACCAAAACCATCCATAATACATAAAACTACAGGTTTTTTCATTTAATTCACCTTAATTAATTATTTAGAAGCAGCAGCAACGATTTTTGCAAAATCAGCAGCTTTAAGTGATGCACCACCGATAAGTCCACCATCAACATTGTTCTTAGCAACAAGTTCATCAGCATTAGCAGCATTCATTGAACCACCGTACTGAATTGTAACTGTAGCAGCAACATCGCCACCATAAACTTCAGCAATAGCTTCACGAACATAACCGTTACCTTCGTCAGCCTGGTCAGCTGTTGCAGTAACACCTGTACCGATAGCCCAGACTGGTTCATAAGCAATGATAACATTCTTGAGCTGTTCTTTTGTTACATTTGTAAGAGCCATCTTTGTCTGGAATTTAAGAAGTGTCTCTGTGTAACCAAGACTTCTCTGTTCAAGTGTTTCACCAACGCAAATAATTGGTTTGAGACCAGCATTAAGAGCTGCAAGTGAACGAAGGTTAACAGTCTGGTCTGTTTCACCGAAGTACTGTCTTCTTTCACTATGACCAACTACAACATATTCAACACCTGCTTCTACAAGCATTTCAGCAGAAATTTCACCTGTATAAGCACCTGATGATTTATAATGAACATTTTTCAGCACCGATTTTAATGTTTGAGCCTGTAGCAGCTTCAATAGCAGCAGGGATATCAATAAAAGGTACACAAAGTACAACTTCACAATCAGCTTCAGCAACAAGTGGCTTCATTTCTTCAATAAGAGCTTTTGCTTCTGCAGGAGTTTTATTCATTTTCCAGTTACCTGCAATAACTGCTTTACGTAAATCTTTTTTCATTATTATTTCTCCTTATCGCAAATTTTGGGAGGACATAAGCCCTCCCATAAATATTGTTAATTATTTTTCATTGAGAGCTGCAATACCAGGAAGAACTTTACCTTCAAGGTATTCAAGAGATGCACCGCCACCTGTTGAGATATGTGACATCTTATCAGCGAAACCAAGCTTCTGAATAGCAGCAGCAGAGTCGCCACCACCAATGATTGAGATTGCATCACTATCAGCAATAGCTGTTGCAACTGCAACTGTACCTGATGCAAATGCTTCCCATTCAGAAACACCCATAGGTCCGTTCCAGATAACTGTACCTGCATCTTTAACAGCGTCTGCAAAGATAGCCTGTGTCTTTGGTCCGATATCAAGACCCATCCAACCGTCAGGAATATTATCTGAATCAACAATCATAGCTTCTGTGTCAGGAGCATACTCTTTACCAACTTTGTTATCAACGGGAATAAGGAATTTAACACCTTTTTCTTCTGCTTTCTTCATCATTTCAGCTGCAAGTTCAACCTTATCTGCTTCAAGAAGTGATGTACCAATGTTGTAACCAAGTGACTTCATGAATGTGTATGCCATACCACCACCGATGATAAGTGTATCGCACTTGTCAATAAGGTTTGTGATAACGCCGATTTTATCAGAAACTTTAGCACCACCAAGGATAGCTACAAGAGGTCTCTTTGGATTTTCAAGAGCGCCACCGATAAATTCAATTTCTTTCTGAATAAGATAACCACAAGCTGCAGGAAGGTGTTCTGCAACACCAGCAGTTGAAGAGTGAGCTCTGTGAGCTGAACCGAAAGCATCGTTAACATAAAGTTCTGCAAGGTCAGCAAATTTCTTGCTGAGTTCAGGGTCATTCTTTGTTTCACCTTTTTCGTAACGAACATTTTCAAGAAGAAGAACTTCTCCATCTTTAAGGTCAGCAGCGAGTGCCTTTGCACTTTCACCTACAACGTCTTTTGCCATCTTAACTTCCTGACCAAGAAGTTCAGAAAGTCTTGCAGCAACTGGTGCAAGTGAAAACTCAGGAACAACTTCACCCTTAGGACGACCAAGGTGTGAGCAAAGAATTACTTTTGCGCCGTTTTTAATAAGATATTTGATTGTTGGTAATGAAGCAACAATTCTCTTGTCACTTGTAATTACGCCGTTTTCCATTTTTACGTTGAAGTCGCAACGAACAAGAACTTTCTTGCCAGCTACCTGCAAATCTTCAACAGTCTTTTTGTTTAATGCACTGCTCATTTAAAATACATCCTTTCAAAAGAAATAATTTATAATTTTAACCATTGACATTTTATAATAAAACTCAATAATTTTCAAGGGTT
>JAZNJX010000082.1:0-1584 GCA_045578245.1 Candidatus Fimenecus sp.
ATTGTTATTGAATAAAAAATAAAGGCAGGGGAAACTCTGCCTTTTTTGGAGAAGAATTATGCTTTTTAAAAACATTTCCATTATCAACCCAAATCTTGAAATCCAGAATAATATGTATGTGGGTGTCAAGGGCGATAAAATCGACTATATCGGTACTGAAAAACCACAGGAAAACTATGGTGAAGAATATGACGGAAAATGCAAAGTGCTTTCATCAGGCTTTGTAAATCTTCATACCCATTCACCAATGACTCTTCTTCGTGGCTATGCTGAAAACCTGCCACTTGACAGATGGCTTAACGAAAAAGTTTTCCCATTTGAAGACCGTCTTAACTGTGACCGAGCATATTTCGGCACAATGCTTTCAATCGCAGAAATGCTTTCAAGTGGTACAACATCCTTTACAGATATGTATTTCTTCGGTGACGGTGTAATGAAAGCTGTAATTGACAGTAAGGCAAAGACTAATTTCGGTCGTTCGATTGTCAGCTTCGTTGACGAAGATATAACTGCAAATGACCGTTTCCAAGAGGGAATTTACCTTGCAGAAAAGTATCATAATACACAGAATGGCAAAATCAAAATTGATATGAGTCTTCATGCTGAATATACAAACCGACTTTCAATTATAGAGCAGTTTGGTGAATTCACAAATGGCAAGGACTATATAAACCATATTCATCTGTCCGAAACAAAGGCTGAGCACGAAAACTGTAAAGCAAAATACGGAAAAACTCCTGCTCGTCTTTTCTATGATGCAAAAGTGTTCAACAGTCCTACTGTCCTTGCACATTGTGTGTGGGTTGAAGACGAGGATATGGATATTTTTAAGGAAATGGGTGCAACTGTTGCCCATTGTCCTGCAAGTAATATGAAGCTTGGCAGTGGCTTCTGCAATACCTATAAATTACTCCAAAAAGGTGTAAATATCGGTATCGGTACTGACTCTGCAGCAAGTAATAACGGACTGGATATTATGCGTGAAATGTACCTTGCAACACTCTTGCCAAAGGGTGTGAACAATCAGGCTGATATTGTAACTCCTCAGGATGTTTACAGAATGGCAACTGTCAATGGCTACAAAGCACAGGGCAGACTTGACTGTGGTGAAATCAAGGTTGGTAACAAGGCTGACCTTATTGTAATTGATATGACAACACCAAATATGTATCCTGATTTTGATATACTTAATAATATAGTATACTCTGCAAACAAGAGTAATGTAGTCCTTACAATGGTTGATGGTGAGGTCCTTTACAAAAATGGTGAATTCACAACTATCGATGTTGAAAGAATGGGATATGAAGTGAGCAGACTTGTACGAGAGGTTGTAAACGAGGTAAAATCAAATGGTTGAAAAAGCAGTTGAATTTATAAAATCAAAAATTACAGGTGAATTTGAAATCGGTATCATTTTAGGTAGCGGACTTGGCACTTTAGGTGAAAAAATCGAAAACCCACAGTTCGTTGACTACGCCGATATTCCCAATTTCCCTGTTTCAACAGCACCTGGCCATGTTGGCAGATTTGTTTTTGGTACAAGTCGGATCGTAGCCATGTCGTTCTGTGAGCCAAGGAGTTGAA
>JAZNJX010000083.1:0-35907 GCA_045578245.1 Candidatus Fimenecus sp.
GATGCCGCGGATGCCGAGTACCGCAATCACACGATCCAGCGGCTGCTGTCTGGATGCCGCAATCGCACCAATCAGATTATCTGCGGATTTCTCACGGAATCCGTCCAGCGTCAAGACCTCTTTCGTTGTCAGCGTATATAAATCCGCTGCGGACGCAATCAGACCGTTATCTAAAAGCTGCTGGATAATCGCAGGCCCCAAGCCGTCAATATTCATCGCACCCTTGGATGCGAAATGGACAATCGAGCGGAAGACCTGTGCCGGACAGGCAGGATTATAACAGCGTACTGCCGCCGCATCCGTATCCTTCTCCACAGGCGCACCGCATACCGGACAATTGCGCGGCAGCGTATAGGGCAGACTGTCCGGTTCGTGAGATTCCGACGCCAAAACCTCCGGAATAATCTCGCCTGCCTTCCGCACCCGAATCATATCTCCCAGCCGGATATCCTTATCCGTAATAAACTGCTGATTATGCAAAACCGCGCGCGACACGCTCGTTCCCGCAAGCGTAATCGGTGAAAAGACTGCGACCGGCGTCAGAACACCGGTTCTTCCAACCTGAATCTCAATATCCAGAAGCTTTGTCACCTTTTCCTCCGGCGGAAACTTGAACGCCACCGCCCATTTCGGATATTTTGCGGTCGTACCGAGGCTCACACGCTGTGAAAGATCGTTTACTTTCAGCACAACACCGTCAATATCAAAGCCATAGCCTTCCCGCTTCGCACCGATGGCTTCAATTCTCTCCTGAATCTGCTGTGCATCCCCGTCACAGAGCGTATGCGGAATCACAGGGAATCCGAGTGTTTTCAGGTATTCGAGCGTTTGGGTATGCAAGGCAAACTCTATACCTTCCAAACGCTGGATATTGAAGATGAAAATGTCCAGCCGACGCTGTGCGGTAATTTTCGAATCCTTCTGACGAAGGGAGCCTGCCGCAGCATTCCGCGGATTCTTCGGCGGTTCCTTTCCCTCTGCTTCATGCAGCGCACACAGCCGTTCAAAGGAGCTGTGCGGCATATACACCTCTCCGCGTACCTCCAGATATGCAGGCGCATTTTTCAGCTTCAGCGGAATCGAACGGATTGTCTTGAGATTCGCCGTAACATCCTCTCCCACATATCCGTCGCCGCGTGTCGAGCCGCGCACCAGTATTCCGTTTTCATATTCCAGCGATACCGATAAGCCGTCAATCTTCGGTTCCACCGTAAACTGCGGCGATTCCACCGCTTCTGCGGTCCGCGTCAGGAAATTCCCGACTTCTGCAAACGAAAATACATCCTGTAAGCTTGCCATCTGTACGCTGTGCGTAACTTTCTCGAAATCGCCCGATACCGTACCCTGTACACGCTGCGTCGGAGAATCCGCCGCCAGCAGCATCGGAAATTCTGCTTCCAGTGCTTTCAATTCCTGCATCAGCGCATCATATTCATAATCCTCCGCGCTTGGTGCGTCCAGATCATAATATTCATGCGCCAGTCGTGTCAGCTCCTCTGTTAACGCCGCGACACGTACTGCCGCTTCCTGCTCTGTCATATGCTACACCCTTTCTTCGTTACGGTTTTTGGTCGATCAATGCACACATCGACGGCTGAATCTGCTCCGTGAGTGCACGATAAAATTCACTGCTGATCTGCACACCGCCGCCCGGAAGATTTGGTTTCAGGTATCGGCGGCTGCCCATCAGAAACAGACATACAGGCATATCGCCCGGAAAACGTCTGCAAATCGTTATCAGCTTCTGCATCATTCCGGTATCGCCGTCATTCACCTTACAGCACAGCCGTTTATGGGCAAACAACTCGCCAAACCGCTTTTCCGGCAGCACATCCTCACAGATCAGACTCAAGGACTGATCCTTACGCGAAATCCGCCCCGTCAGACATACTACCGCATCTTCTTTCAGGTACGGATGACAGGTCCGATAAGCTTGCTGGAACGCGATACAATCCATCGTCCCCGACAAATCCTCTGCCGTAAAAAAGCACATATCCTCACCGCGTCTGGTCATATGACGGCGGACTTCTCCGACCAGACACAGCATCCGGACCGGTGTACCGTCCCGTATCATCGAAAGATCCGCTGTTTCCGGCATCCGCAGAAGCTTTCGGTATATACTCCATCCGCCCAAAGGATGTCCGGATAAATAAAGCCCCGTCAGCTCCTTTTCCATTTTCAGAAGAATCTGTTCGGGATATTCCGGCAGTTCCGGCGGCTGCATCACGGGAATCGCTTCCTCCTCCATCTCTCCGAACAAGGAAAGCTGACCGCTGACCATTGTACGGCTGCGCGTGGATGCTGCGGCAAGAAGCTGTTCGCAGCCATCAAGCATCTGACGGCGATTCCAGCCAAGTCCGTCGAATGCGCCGGCACGAATCAGGTTTTCTACTGCTCGTTTTCCGACATCTCCCCCGCCGTTTCTTTCACAAAAATCCTGAAGGCTCTTATATTTCCCGTTCTCCGCCCGCTCATCCAGCAAGCTCCGGATCACATTGGTACCCAGTCCGCGGATCGCCAGCAGTCCGAACCGAATCCCCTCCGGTGCAGCCGTAAAGCCCATATCACTGGTATTGATATCCGGCCGAAGCACCGCTGTACCGTGGGCTTCACAGACCGCGATATACTCCAGAAGCTTTGACGTATTCGAAAGCACCGATGTCATCAGTGCCGAGAGATATTCCGAAAAATATCTGCATTTCAGATACGCTGTTTCATACGCAATTCTCGCATAGGCTGCCGCATGGGATTTATTGAACGCATAGGATGCAAATGAAGACATATCATCAAAAATCTCGTTTGCTATTTGATTACTGATTCCATTCTTTGCACATCCATCACAGAAAAAAGCTCTCTCCTCTTCCATTACCTTGTGCTTTTTCTTAGACATAGCACGACGAACTATATCAGCTCTACCAAGTGAGTATCCTGCCAAAGAACGGAAAATCTGCATAACCTGTTCCTGATAAACCATACACCCATAAGTAACATCAAGAATACTCTGTAGCATTGGTGTTTTGTACCTGATATTTTCTGGATTATGTCTGTTACGAATATATGAATCAATTGAATCCATAGGACCAGGTCTATAAAGGGAAATAACAGCGATAATATCTTCGAGATTAGTGGGTTTAAGTCTCATAAACACACTTTTCATACCTGGTGATTCACACTGGAATACTCCATCTGTTAAACCATTTGTAAACAATGAATATGCATTGCTATCTTCATATGAAATATTTTCAATATCAAAATCAGGATTTTTCTTTTTAATCATCTTAACACAATCGTTAATAACGGTTAATGTGCGAAGTCCCAAAAAGTCCATTTTAAGGAGTCCCAACTCCTCAATAGTTGTCATTGTAAATTGTGTTAAAACAGATTCATCATTTCTTGCAAGTGGCACATAATCACTAACTGGTCTGTCAGTAATAACAATGCCTGCTGCATGTGTTGAGGAATTTCGTGGCATACCTTCCACGCTTTTTGCAGTTTTTATAAGGTCTTTAATCTGTTCATCACTATTATATAATGATTTAAGTTCATCACTTTCTGCCAAAGCCTTTTCGATGGTTATACCAAGTGCCCTTGGAATTTTCTTTGCAACATTATCAACTGTTGCATAAGGCATACCCATAGCTCGTCCTACATCACGGATAGCTGCACGAGCAGCCATTGTACCAAAAGTGATAATCTGCGAAACATGGTCGTAACCATATTTATTTATAACATAGTCAATTACTTCTTGTCGTCTTTCATAACAGAAGTCAACGTCAATATCGGGCATACTGACTCTTTCTGGATTTAAAAATCTTTCAAAAATCAAATTGTATTTAATCGGGTCAACATTAGTTATTCCCATACAATATGCACATATACTACCTGCACCTGAGCCACGACCAGGACCTACCGGAATACCATTATCACGTGCATATTGAATAAAGTCAGCTACGATAAGGAAGTAATCAACGTAACCCATATTTTTAATTACTGACAACTCATATTCAAGTCTATCTATATAGAGTGTATCTGGATTTTTACCGTATCTTCTTTCTAACCCCTCATAACACTTCTTTTTGAAATAATCATAGTGTGAATATCCATCAGGGACAATAAAATTAGGAAGTTTTGTGTTACCAAATTCAAAATCAAAATTACACATATCGGCAATCTTTTGAGTGTTTTCAATAGCATCTGCTGAATTTGGGAATAACGCTCTCATTTCATCTTCAGTTTTCAGATAGAAATTATCGCTTGTAAATTCAATAGAGTTTTCTTCATCAATCGTATGGTTAGTTGCAATACAAATAAGAATTTTCTGTGTATGTGCATCTTCTCTATCAACATAATGTACATCGTTTGTTGCAACAAGTGGAATTCCTGTTTCAACTGAAAGTGTCTTGAGTGAATCGTTTACTATCGCTTGTTCAGGAATACCATGATTCTGCATCTCAAGGTAATAATGGTCTTTACCAAAAAGATTTGAATACCACAATGCTGTTTCTTTCGCTTTGAGATATTCGCTATTGAAAATTAATTTTGGAATCTCACCTGCAAGACATGCTGAAAGTGCAATGAGACCTTCGTGATGTTTTTCTAAAAGCTCACGGTCAATTCTTGGTTTTGTGTAGAAACCATCAACCCAAGCTGATGAAACTAATTTTATAAGGTTTTTATATCCAGTTTCATTTTCACAAAGTAAAACAAGATGATGACGATTTGAGTCCACACCATGAACTTTATCAAATCTTGTACGAGCAGCAACATAAACTTCACAACCAATTATGGGCTTAATTCCGTGCTTCTTGGCTGCTTTATAAAAATCTACTGCACCAAAAAGATTACCATGGTCAGTAATTGCAATAGCATTCTGTCCTCGTTCTTTTGCAACAGAACAAAGCCTGTCAAGACGGCAAGCGCCGTCAAGCAAGCTATATTCAGTATGCACATGCAAATGAACAAAGGACATAATCTAACCTCAATTATTCAGTAACCTTTTTATAAAAATCAAAACAATCGAAAGTTGCAAAATAATCAGCAGGAGTTTCTGCACGACGAATTAAGTCGAAACTTCCATCTTCTTTAAGAAGAATTTCTGCAGATTTAAGTTTACCATTGTAATTATAACCCATAGCAAAACCATGAGCACCTGTATCATGGATAAAGAGCAAGTCATCCATATCCACTTTTGGTAACATTCTGTCTATTGCAAATTTATCGTTATTTTCACAAAGTGAACCTGTAACATCATATTTATAATCACAAGGTTCATTCTCCTTACCCATAACAGTAATATGATGATATGCGCCATAAATTGCGGGACGCATAAGGTTTACTGCACAAGCATCAACACCAATGTATTCCTTATGAGTATGTTTCTCGTTTATAGCACGAGTTACAAGTGCGCCATATGGTGCTAACATAAATCTACCAAGTTCTGTGTAAATCGCAACATCGTCCATACCTGCTGGAACGAGAATTTCATTATATACTTTTTCAACACCTGCACCGATTGCAAAGATGTCGTTACCTTCCTGGTCAGGACGATATGGAATACCGATACCGCCTGAAAGGTTGATAAATTTAATATGTGCACCTGTCTCCTCTTTAAGCTTTACTGCAACTTCAAAAAGAGTTTTTGCAAGAGTTGGATAATACTCATTTGTTACTGTATTACTTGCAAGGAAAGCGTGAATGCCAAATTCTTCAACACCCTTTGACTTCATAATCTTGAATGCTTCAAAGAGCTGTTCAGTTGTCATACCGTATTTTGCGTCACCAGGGTTATCCATAATGTTATTTGCAATTGAGAAATATCCACCTGGATTATAACGGCAAGAAAGTTTCTTTGGAAGATATCCGAGAGTCTTTTCAAGAATATCAATATGTGTAATATCATCAAGGTTGATGATAGCACCAATATCGTCTGCATATTTGAATTCAGCTGGTGGTGTGTCATTTGATGAGAACATAATATCATCACCTACTGCACCAATCGCCTTTGAAAGCATAAGCTCAGTAATTGATGAGCAGTCACAACCACAACCATAATCTCTCAAAATGTTAATAAGGAATGGGTTTGGAGTTGCTTTAACTGCAAAATATTCTTTAAAGCCTTTATTCCATGCGAAAGCTTTTTTAAGATTTTCTGCATTTTTGCGAATTCCTGCCTCATCATAAAGATGGAATGGAGTTGGATAAACTTTTGCAATTTCTTCTAATTTTTCTTTTGTTGTAAATGGTACTTTGCTCATATTATTCACCTAAATATCCTTCAATATATTTCTTTACCACATCTAGTCCTGCACCAGTTTCTGATGAAAATGGTATTATTCTTTCTTCAGGTACAAAACTCATTTCAATTTTTGATTTTTCAATTCTTTCATTGTAATCTTTTTTCTTTTTAAGTTTGTCCGACTTTGTCATAACAACAATGAATTCATAACCACTTGCCTGCAAGAATTCCATCATCATTATATCATCCTTTGTCGGTGGATGACGCATATCAACAAGTTGTACAACAAGTTTTATATTACGGTCAGAATTAAAATAACCCTCCATCATTTCTGCCCAACGGTCTTTTTCAGTCTTTGCAACCTTTGCATAACCATAACCAGGTAAGTCAACAAAATTAACATCATCAACCTGATAAAAGTTGATTGTTATAGTCTTTCCAGGCACAGAACTTACTCTTGCTAAGTTTTTACGTTGAAATAATTTATTAAGTAACGAACTTTTGCCCACATTGGAACGACCTGCAAAAGCAATTTCAGGTAAATCTGATTCTGGCAACTGACCAAAAGTGCCGTATGCAGCCTTAAATTCAGCTTTATCGTATCTCATAACTACCTCATTTATACAAGTGCGACTTTAAGAATATCGTCACCTGTTTTAGCAAATACAAAATTAATTTTTTCTTTTACTTTTTCATCAACTTTCTCAAGGTCACTTCTGTTGGCTTCAGGAATAACAACAGTCTTAATGCCCTCAACATAAGCAGCCATTGTTTTTTCACGAAGACCACCTATTGGTAAAACCCTGCCAGTTACAGTGATTTCACCTGTCATAGCAACACTAGATTTAACCTTGCATCCTGAAAGTGCAGAAACAAGTGCTGTAAAAATTGTAACACCTGCTGAAGGCCCATCCTTTGGAACAGCACCTTCTGGGAAATGAATATGTATATCTTTATTCTGATAAAAATCTTTATCTATTCTATATTTATCAGCGTTTGTTCTTATATAACTTATCGCAGCCTTTGCAGATTCCTTAATAACATCACCAAGGGAACCTGTAAGTTCAATATTTCCTTTACCATTCATTACAGCAACTTCGACGGTAAGCATTGTACCGCCTACAGAAGTATAAGCAAGTCCGTTAACAACACCAATCTGGTCAAACTTTGAACTTTCGTCAGGTTTATATTTAACTGGACCAAGATAAGTTTCTAAATCAGTATCTTTTACAGATATTTTTCCATCAAATCCCTTTGCGTATTCAACTGCAATTTTACGAAGCACTTTTGAAATGGTTCTTTCAAGAACACGAACACCTGCTTCTTTTGTATAACCACTGATAATTGCTTTAAGTGCTTTATCAGTAATTTTCACATAGGACTTTTTAAGTCCGTTTGCAACAATCTGTTTTGGAACAAGATGTTTTTTTGCAATATTGAATTTTTCTTCGTATGTATAACCTGGAATATCAATAATTTCCATTCTGTCAAGCAACGGAGCAGGAATTCTGCTCTTATCATTTGCTGTTGTTATAAACATAACCTTGCTTAAATCATAAGGGATTTCAATATAATGGTCTGTAAATGTATTATTCTGTTCTGCATCAAGGACTTCAAGAAGCGCTGATGATGGGTCGCCTCGATGGTCAGAGCCAAGCTTGTCCACTTCATCAAGAAGTATAAGTGGATTTGAACTTTTAGCATTTTCAATCGCTTCAATAATTCTACCTGGCATTGAACCAATGTACGTTTTTCTGTGGCCACGGATATCTGCTTCATCACGTACACCACCAAGAGAAATTCGAGCATAACTTCTACCCATAGCACTCGCAAGAGAACGAGCAATAGAAGTCTTACCCACACCTGGAGGTCCTGCCAGACAAATAATCTGACCTTTTACATCGGGATTAATTTTTCTAACGGCAAGAAATTCAATAATTCTTTCTTTTACATCCTGAAGACCATAATGGTCATCATCAAGTACCTTTTGTGCATGCTCAATATCGATATTTTCTTCAGTACAATATGACCATGGCAAAGAGATGATTTTATCAAGATAATTTCTAATGACTGCTGATTCAGGACTTGATGACTGCATTTTCATAAGTCTATCGCATTCACGAATTAATTTTCTCTCAATGTCTTCTGAAAAACCAATAGCTCGAATCTGTTCCTTATACTCTTCAGATTCAGAAATTGCACCATCACCCTCGTTGAGTTCTTCAGAAATTGCTTTAATCTGCTCACGAAGATAATACTCACGTTGATTTTCTTCCATTTGTTCCTGAACTTTATTATTGATTTCTTCCTCAATAGCTAAAAGTTCGATTTCTCTTTTAAGAATCAAACAAAGTGATTCTGCTCTCTTTAACGGATTAAGTTCTTCCAATAATCCTTGCTTAACAGCATAATCAAGTGGAATGTTTGAAAGAATATAGTCAGTTATTTCTGCAGCTTCTTTTCTTACTGAAACACCGACAACGATATCGTGAGGAAGCTTTGGGATAAAATATGAATATTCTTCAAAAATACCAACAAGGTTGCGAACGAGAGCCTCTTCATACATAGCATCTTCAACAGATACCTTTTCTGTTTCAATTTTGCGAACAATAGCTGATAAATATGGATTTGCAGAATTCATATGTAAAAGTTCTGCACGATAAAGACCATAAACGATAACTCGAAGCGTGTCTGTACCTGGTAATTTCATAACCTGCTTTATTTCACAAACTACACCAGAACGATAAATATCATCAATTCTTGGGTCATCACATTCCATATCCATCTGTGCTGCAAGAAATATGTTTGTTTTCTTCTCCATAGCAGCTCTGATTGCTTTAACCGACTTTATTCTTCCTACATCAAAATGCATTGTCATTTCAGGAAAAACAACAAGACCACGAAGAGCTACCATAGGAATTGAAAATGATTTTCCATTAAATCCATCGAATAAAATATTAGCTTTTTCCATAAATAAAATATCACTCCTATTGTGAATCTTTATTATAATATAAATTAATAATATCTGCAAGGTATAGTGTAATTTTTTTACAATTTTCATTGTTTTGTTAACTTTGTTAAAAAAATCAACAACTTTAATTTAAATTATATTCTTTTTTTAAAAAACTTTGTTAATATTTTGTCATTATATTGACTTTTTAGTAATACTTTTGATATAATTTCGTCAATGTTTATTTTTTAACATATAATTTAGTGTAAAACATACTTGGAGGTTATATTTTATGGCAAGAGTTTATAATTTTTCAGCAGGTCCTTCAATGCTCCCTGAGGAAGTACTTAAAAAGGCAGCTACAGAAATGCTTGATTACGAAGGTAGTGGTCAGTCCGTTATGGAAATGAGCCACCGTTCAAAGGTTTATGACAGCATTATTAAAGGTGCTGAGCAGTTACTTCGTGAACTTATGAATATCCCTGACAATTATAGAGTTTTATTCTTACAAGGTGGTGCTTCAACTCAATTTGCTGCAATCCCACTTAATTTTATGAATAAGAATGGTAAAGCTGACTTTGTTATCACTGGTCAGTGGGCAAAAAAAGCATATCATGAAGCACAGAGGTATGGTGAATGTAAAGCAGTTGCTTCATCAGCAGATAAAACATTCTCATATATCCCTAAACTTGATAAAAACGAATTCACAAAGGATGCAGACTATTTCTATATCTGTATGAACAATACAATTTATGGTACAGTTTATCATGAACTTCCTGACACAGGAGATGTTCCACTTATTGCAGACATTTCATCATGTTTCCTCTCAGAGCCTATTGATGTTTCAAAATTTGCTATGGTTTATGGTGGTGCACAGAAAAACGTAGCTCCTGCAGGACTTACAATCTGTATTATTCGTGAAGATATGCTTGGTAATGCAAGAGATATCACCCCAACAATGCTTAACTATCAGATTATGGCTGATAACGATTCTCTTTACAATACTCCCCCATGCTACACAATTTATATTTGTAAACTTGTTCTTGAGTGGCTCAAGGAAATGGGTGGTCTTGAAGCAATCAAGGAAAGAAATATAAAGAAAGCAAAAATTCTCTATGATTTTCTTGATAACAGCAAAATGTTCAAAGGTACAGTTGTTCCTGAAGACCGTTCACTTATGAATGTTCCATTCGTAACAGACAGCGAAGAACTTAATGCCAAATTCATTAAGGAAGCAACTGAAGCAGGTTTTGTTAACCTTAAAGGACATCGTTCAGTTGGTGGTATGAGAGCATCAATCTACAATGCTATGCCTGTTGAAGGCGTTGAAAAGCTTGTTGAATTTATGGCTGAATTTGAAAAAGCAAATTCATAAGGAGTAATCAATATGTATAATATTTTAACTTTAAACAAGATTTCTGAAACTGGTCTTTGCCGTTTCAGTGATGAATACAACTGTGCTACTGATGTAGCAAACCCTGATGCAATTCTTGTTCGCTCAGCTTCAATGCACGATATGGAATTTGAAAGCAACACACTTGCTATTGCTCGTGCAGGTGCAGGTGTCAACAATATTCCAATTGATAAATGTAGTGAAGCTGGTATTGTTGTCTTCAACACGCCTGGTGCTAATGCAAATGCAGTTAAAGAACTTGTTCTTACAGGTCTTTTCCTTTCTTCAAGAAAGATTATTCCTGCAATCGATTGGGCAAAAACATTAAAAGGTAACGGTGACACAGTTCCAAAAGATGTTGAAAAAGGTAAAAGTGCTTTTGCAGGTCCAGAAATCAAAGGCAAAACTCTTGGTGTAATCGGTCTTGGCGCTATCGGTATTCTTGTTGCTAACGCTGCTGCAGCACTTGGTATGAAAGTAATTGGCTACGACCCATTCCTTTCTGTAACACAGAGTATTACACTTAATCACCACGTAAAATTAACTGACGACCTTAATGCTATTTATAGTGAAAGTGATTACATCACCCTTCACCTACCTCTTAATGACAAAACTCGTGGTCTTATTAATGCTGACACAATCAATTCAATGAAAGATGAAGTAAGAATTCTCAACTTTGCTCGTGGTGAACTCGTTGACACAAATGGTATTCTTGCTGCTCTTGAAAACGGAAAAGTTGCTGCATATGTTACTGACTTCCCTAATGATGCAGTAATTGGTGCTCCTGGCGTTATTGCAATTCCTCACCTTGGTGCATCAACACCTGAATCAGAAGACAACTGTGCAATGATGGCTGTTGACCAGGTTGCAGATTTTCTTGAAAACGGTAGCATTGTAAATTCTGTTAACTACCCTGCTGTTACACTTACAACCAGCGAAAAACACAGAATCACAATTATGCACAAAAACATTTCAGGTATTGTAAGTAAAATTACTTCTGCTTTTGCTAATGAAGAAGTTAACATTGATAATATGGTTAACAAATCAAAGGGTGAATATGCATATACAGTAATTGATTCAGACACAGGTGCATCTGCAGAATCACTTGAAGCTTTAAAGAAAATTAACGGAATAATTAGAATCCGAGTTATCAAATAATTTAATTCCTACAATAAAAAATGACCTATTCGATTGAATAGGTCATTTTTTTATTGTTATTAATAAGCATTTACCATTGTTTCGTCAGCAACAGCCCTATTTTCTGGCTTCTTGCCCACAGCAAAAGCAATATTCTTAGCATGGTCACCTACACGTTCAAAGTCGATAAGAGTGTTGACAAACATCATACCAGCACGAGTTTCACAATGCTCTTCATTAAGACGTTGAAGATGTGCATCCTGATATTTTTCTTTTAGATTATCAGAAATTGTTTCAAGAGTTTCGATTTGTTTTGCTTCATCTAAAGTTAGTTCTTGCTTTTCAAAAGATGCAATAGAAGCATCAAGCAAGTCAATAACACATTTGCGCATTGTTTCTAGCTCATTAACTGCACTTTCAGAAATTGCAAGTTTTTCGCTATTACGTACAACTTCCGCTTCAATAAGATTGACCGCATGGTCACCAATACGTTCAATGTCATTTACAACATGGAAAAGACGACCAATATATTTTGCATCCTTGTAGTCTAAATCAAGAGCATTAATTTTAACAAGGTTCTTTGTAATTCCGTGATTCAAGAAGTTGATAACCTCCTCTACAGACTCAACTTTATCTTTTTTAGATGTGTCATTATTTATTAATGCCACTGCAGCACGGTCAAAATTATCTCTAGCAAGCTTTGCCATTCTGACAACTTCTTTACCAATCTGTTCAACAGCAACAGGAGGTGCTGTGAGAAGATGAGCATCATAGAATTTAAATTCAAGTTTGGAATCTTCAGGTTCTTTATCAGGAATCAGAATACAAGCAATTCTTATAAGTAAATTTGCAAAAGGGAAAAGAATAATTGTACTTACTACATTGAAAATGATATGTGCAGCAGAAATCTGAACAGATACGTTATCACTTATTCGTTCCAGTAACGAGGTATATGGTGTAAATATTGTAATCAGCAAGAATAATACAGAACCAATAACATTAAATAAGAGATGAATAATAGCTGTTCTCTTAGAATTTGTTTTTGTTCCTGCTGCTGAAAGCATTGCTGTCAAACAAGTACCAATATTTTGTCCTAAAAGTATGTAAATAGCAAGGTTAATTGGAACTAATCCTTGCAAAGCAAGTGCCTGTAAAATACCAACACTAGCAGATGAACTTTGAATAATAACAGTAACAACAATACCAATTAAGATACCGATAAGTGGGTTACTGAAACTTGTCATCATTTCTGCAAATACAGGTGAATCTCTCAATGGTTCCATTGAGGAAGACATTGTTTCCATACCCCAGAAAAGCATACCAAAACCAGCAACTGTCTGAGCAATATGCTTAACAAAGTCTTTTTTTACAAATAGCATTATGAAAACGCCGATAAACAATGCTACAGGTGCAATTGCAGTTAAATCCATTGCAATAAGAACACTGGTAACAGTTGTACCAATGTTAGCACCCATAATAACACCGACAGCCTGACCGAGATTCATAAGTCCTGCGTTAACAAAACCAACAACCATAACAGTTGTTGCAGTCGAACTCTGAATCAATCCTGTTACAAGTGTACCCATTAAAACAGCAAGCAATCTGTTTTTCGTAAGAGCACCAAGTATTTTTTTCATTTTAGAACCTGCTGCATACTCAAGACCTTCACCCATGGCAGTAATACCATATAAGAAAAGACCTATACCAGCAAACATTGGCAATAATTGAGCGATTGTCATAACTATTTCTCCTTAGTTTCTGCCTTTTTAATTTCTTCGTTCTTCTTATATTCAACTCCCATTGTACCAAGGTGATAAACAGAACGATTTCTTAAAAATAGTTTTTTCTTTTCAATTCTTGAATAGTTAATATTTTTTGAACGCATATATGCTTTAAAGAAATCAAGGCGTTTATAAAAATCCTTAAAGTTTTTCTTTTCATCCTCTGTCCATGCAACTTCGGCAAATGCATAAATACGTGGATAAACCATGAATTGCCATGCACTTTCATTGACAACCCACTCTGACCATGTTTCAAATTCAACACCAAGAACATTTTCCATCTTTATGAAACCTGATTTAACAACATTGTAGTTATAAACCTTTTTAAGTGGTGCTGTAGAATGTGACATATCAAAATACAATGTTGGACAAGGTGATACAATATATTTTCTCTTATCATTTTCTCTCTTAACCCAAGCTGGAGTACGATAAATCCAATACTGTCCAACAATATCAGCATCAGTATTATCTCCGATGCCATCATTCCACTCTATTGTTGTTTTACCAAGTTTCTTCAGTATTTCATTAACACGATTGTTAAAATATCCTTGCAATTCGGAACCATTTTTTAATCCGAGTTCCTTCATTTTTGATTGACAAACAGGGCAATCTTTTTCCCAAAGTTTATGTCCCTTTGCAGCTTCGTCACCGCCCATATGGAAGTACTTGTATGGGAAAAGTTCACAAACCTCTGTTAAAAGTTTTTCAACGAAATCATAAGTTTCTTCCTGACCAGCACAAAGAACATCTTTAGTGATTCCATTCTTACAATAAACTTCATAACTTCCTTTTAAACATGATAATTCAGGATATGCAGCAAGCATCGCAACAGTATGTCCTGGCAAATCAATTTCAGGAATTATATCAATGCAAAGGTTTTTAGCATATTCAACAATTTCTCTGATTTCGCTCTTTTTGTAATAATGAAAATACTCCTCTCCCCCCATCTTCAACTCAGAAATATTAGATAAAGGAATATCGGCACCAAGGTACTCATATTTACGCTTACTACTTATTTCATTAAGTAATGGAAAAACTTCACTTTCAATTCTATAACCTTGGTCATCGCTTAAATGCCAATGAAACTTATTGAGTTTAAGCATTGCCATCTCATCTAAAGCACGTTTTACGGCATCGATACCATAGAAATGACGCACTTCATCCATCATTTCACCACGGAAAGAGAACTTAGGGTAGTCATAAATCTCTGAACAATTAACAACAGCAACACCATTTGATGTCTTTGACTGCATAATCATAATCTTGAGTGTTACAACACCATAAAAAGCGCCCTTTTCATCTGATGCAGTAATTGTAATTCCATCCGGTTTAACTTTAAGGAGATATGATTCCGCTCTTAGTGACTCATCTTTTGCTATTTTAATCTGTCCGTTAGAAGCATCACTTTTTGTCTTTAAGAAATTAGAAATATACTTCCCTGCTTTAATAAAATCAGGTGCACAGAGTACTGCTGTTTCAGAAGTAATTGTATATGTACCGTCAAGAACATTGTACTTTTGTGGTTTCGGTATAATACTGTATTTCGCCTTACTCATTTCATTTCCTCCAATACTTTTTTACAAAAATCAGGAACATCTGTAATAAGAGCGTCACATCCCCATTGAGTGAGTTTTACAATTTCTTCTCTCTTATTTACTGTCCACGGGTTAACCTTAATCCCTAAATTATGTAACTCCATAATCTCCTTATGAGTAATAAGAAAATACTCCGGATGTGCTGCATCAACACCTAATTGTTTACAGTATTTTGCAACACCAAAAGACATAATCTCATCGCCTAATTCACTTTTTTCATAAAGCAGTGCGGTTTGAATGTTATTATCCAATTCCTTTACTTTGCGAACACATTCAGGGTCAAAACAAGAAACTATTGAATTAGCGACAATACTATATTCATGAATCTTTTCAACCACCTTTTTAATAAGGTCATTATCCTTCTGTGGTGGTTTGATTTCTATATTGATTAAAGACATATCTTTGACAACATCTAAAAGCTCTGAGAGTGTTGGTAAGGTTACCCCTTCAAAATCATTGCTGAAATACGAACCAAAGTCATAATTTTTAAGTTGCGCAAGAGTCATTTCATCAATTCTGCCAACACCATTTGATGTTTCATCAATTGTGTAATTGTGACAGATAACAATTTCATTATCCAAACACAAATGAACATCTGTTTCAATCCCATCAGCCAAAAATTCAACAGATTTTTTGAAAGCAGGTATTGTATTCTGTGGTGCAACTTTATTTGCACCTCTATGTGCTAATACAAGTGGCATAGTAAAACCTCCTTGATAAAATCAAACTACATCAATTTACATTTTATCAAAGAGGATTATCTTTTGTAAAGACTTATTTTATTATTTTTTTACCAATTCCTTGCAAATCTCAAGAAATTTAAATTTAAATGAGTATTTTTTTGAATCAGACACAATTTGAATTTCATTTTCATTTAATACATCATTAAGTTGTGTTTGTTCACTAGCTGATGGCAAGCACATTGGTGGAAACATTACACACCACCAGTTTCTTCCATTTCCCTCACCTATTACAACTTTAACTGCAGTATAATTACCTGCTGGTAGTGTTACTGAGTTTTCATATACTCTTGTTTTAAAATATTCATTTACTACAGTTACTTTTACAGGATAGTCAAAGCCTTCCTCTATAATCGTTTTTAATGCTGCACTTTCTAACCTATCAATATTGGGAACAATTTTTTCTTCAGCATCATCAGCTGTAAGAGTACCGTCAAAAAGTTCCCTTCCTTCTTCAAGTACAGCATCACGTACTTTAAGTTTTAATTCTTGGTCATAATCTTCATCCGAGTTAGCAATTACATGCATTCGTAGTACCTTATTTCGAATTTCATCACATTGTTTTGAAAACCCAATAAAACTGAATATATTTACCATAAGTACAGCAATTAAAACTGAAATTTCTATCCTTACTATTGTTTTTTTCATATTATCACTCCTTGTGTAGGAAGTTTTGACATAAAAGCAAGATAATAAACAAAAAAATCCTGATATGAATCAGGATTTATCTGCTATAGAGTGACACCATCTTTAAATATCGCAATTTCTCTGTAAGATGATATTTCATTTTTTGAGTGTTTTCCATTTGCAGTTTCAACAATTAAACTTAGCAAATCATTTTCGTTGCCTGTCTGCGCATCATAATCAATCCAGTGAGGTTTCTTAGTCGCTAAAGCTGTATTTGTTGCAATTTTAAGAGTAGGTACCGGTGCGCCAAGTGGAGTACCTCTACCAGTTGTAAAAAGAATTAAGTGGCAACCTGCAGCCGTAAGATTGGTAACAGCTACCATATCATTACCAGGTCCATTAAGCAGATTAAGTCCTGATTTTGAAATAGTATCACCGTAATCAAGCACATCAGTTACTGGTGTTGTTCCACCTTTTTGAACACAACCCAACGACTTTTCTTCAAGAGTTGTGATTCCACCCTCTTTATTTCCAGGTGAAGGATTTTCACTTACAGGCTCATTGTGATTAATGAAGTATTGTTTATAGTTGTTAATGAGATTTACTGTTTTATTGAACACGATTTCGTTCACACAACGATTCATAAGAATCTGTTCCGCACCAAACATTTCAGGAACTTCAGTAAGAACAGCTGTCCCACCCATTGATATAAGTTTATCTGCAATTCTTCCACACATAGGATTTGCAGTTATACCTGACAGTCCATCACTGCCACCACATTTTAAACCAAGTTTAAGTTTGCTGATAGGAACTTGCTGTCTTACATCATTTTTGCAAATATCTTTTAACTCGTCAATTATTTTAATTGCTTCATCAATTTCATTTTCACAATCCTGAATATTCAGAAAACGAACTCTTTTTTCATCATAGTCGCCTAACACTTTTTTAAGTTCAGGTATATTATTATTTTCACAACCTAAACCTAAAACAAGTACGCCACCAGCATTAGGATGCTTAATTAGCCCACTGAGAATCTTTTGAGTAATCGTATAGTCTTCACCCAGCTGACTGCAACCATAAGGATGTGGAAAAGCAAACGAATTCGTTATATTTGCAATTTTTTCAGCAGTTTTATTGATACAGCCAACAGTATTTATAATCCAAATATCATTACGAATTCCAATTTCTCCATTGTCACGGACAAATGCATTTATATTTATTGGATTTTCTGTCTTTAACTTTTCAAAAGTAGGTTTGTAAGCATAGTCTTTAAGACCCGAAAGAAGTGTTTTTAAATTGTGAGAATGAACATGAGCATTCTCATCAATATCTTCAGTTGATATGCCAATGGGAAACCCATATTTGATAATTTCTTCGCCATTTTTTATCTCTCTAAGTGCGTATTTGTGTCCATTTTTAAGATTTACCTTAACATTATCTCTTGAATTTATTACATGATAGCCCATGAAATAGCCTCTCTTATACCTGTTTTTTGTATTTTATCAACGCCTTCATTAACAACATCATAAAGACAAGACAAATCATGTCCCCACAACTGAACGCTTGAAAGAATTGTAGTTAAATCATTATTTCTAATAAATGTCACTACATTTTCATTATCTTGAGGTGCTTGAGTTTTGTAATATTCAATTAAACAAGCAAGTGAAAATGCCAAAGGTTTGGGAATTGCATTTGCTTTTTCAATATACTCCAAAAGTGTCGGTAAAACTCTTACCGAATATTTACTTACAGAATTGAGTGAGATTGCTTTCCAGCTATGTTTTATGTACGGATTAGCAAAACGTTCCAAAACAGCATCTGCAAAATCTATGTTTTCCTCACTTTCGCCTAAAACCGGTAAAATATATTTTGATAAACAAACATCAAGATAACCTTTCAACTGTTCATCACGAATACTCTCACCTACAGTTTTCACACCACAAAGAAGAGACGGAAAAACAAGAGATGTATGTGCACCATTAAGAATTCCAACTTTCATTCTCTTGTATGGCTTTACATTATCAGTCCAAACAACATTTAATCCAGCCTTTTTGAGTGGCAATTCATTTTCAAAATCACCTTCAATTACCCATAAATGAAATAATTCAGCAGTATTTAACAATTTATCTTCATATCCAATTTCAGTATTAAGTTTTTCTGCTTCAACTTTAGGATATCCTGTAACAATTCGGTCAACAAGAGTATTGCAAAATGTGTTTTCACGATTTATCCATTCAATAAAATCATTGCCCAAACTCCATAGTTGAGCATATTTCAGAACATACTCTTTCAGTGCATCACCATTATTATCAATTAGTTCACAGGGCAAAAGGACAAAACCAGAATGACCTTTACTGTATCTATGATATAAAAGCTGTGTTAATTTACCTGGAAATGAGATTGCAGGTTCATCCTCAAACTTACATTCATCGTTAAACTCAATTCCGGATTCTGTTGTATTTGATACAATAAATCTTATTTCAGGATTTTCTGCTAATGCCAAATATTCATCATAATTATTGTATGGGTCAACACCACGGGAAACTGATTTAATAACCTTGTGCTCACAAACTTCTTCACCATTTTGAATTCCGCGGAGATATAAATTATATTCACCATTTTGACTATTTATAATCTCTGTTTTTCCGCCTCTTGTCGGCTGAACAATAACAATCTTACCATCATATAGTCCTTTTTCATTCATTGTATTGATAAAATCGCAGAAGAAGCCACGAAGAAAGTTGCCAGTACCAAATTGGATGATTGTTTCTTTCATATTTAATACCACCTAAAGATTATACTACGATAAATATAACACAAAAAAATCCCATTGTAAATAAACACAATGAGATTAAGTCTTTTATTAGTGGTCCCCCGCAAAGTCGGTTGCAGTGAATACTAACCTGCATGTTAAGCAGGTGGGTGCTCTCCGTTCATCTCTGTGCTCCCTTCGTCCGTCATAAAGATGGGAGGTCTGCTCCCAATGAAATCGAGTAAAAGCTCCCTTTAATAGTGTGTTGGGTTAATATCGTCTGCAGTTATCGGGCTTCGCAGGGTAATAATATTCTATTATTGAAAAACAAAATTATTCTTCATCAAAAGAAAAAAATTCAGATAATCTTTCCTCAAAAATTTTGCCAATTTCGTTGAATTCATTCTCATCCTCAATAGGTTCTAAATATGTTTCTCCGTCTTCTTCACAAACCTTAAGAATTATAAGTTCACCGTCATCATCAAGGATTTCTTCTGCTTCATCATAAACCGGAAGAAGCGCAACATACTTAGCAGTATCTGTTTCAATTCTGTCAAGTTCCTCAAAGACATGTTCAACACCATTTTCATCAATAACTGACACAAGGTCAGGATTAAATTCTTCGCTCATTTTATATGCTCCTTTATTTTTAAATTACAATACATAAACACCTGATTCAAGGACAACAATTTCTTTACCACATGAACGCAAATATTTATAAACAGGTTCATCAAAAATTCTAAAATCATTGACAGAATAGTCTTTAAGACTGATTGTTCTCACTTTATTGGAACCGGCATTGCAAATAAAAAGTTCACTATCATATTTAGAGATAGAAACAGGGTTTTGGAAAGACATTGAGTCTGCAGAACCTATTCTCATGCTGAACTTTTTATGGGAAATTGAGTAGCTTACAACGCAATTCTTTTTAGGAATTACACTCCATATCTGATTCCCATCAGCAACGGCCCCTGAAATTTCACTACCCTGATAATTCAGGTCACTTGACCATACCATTTCACCTGTTGGTGAAAAGATTCCGGTTTCACCGCTGTTATATACTACAATTACGTATTTATTAGGCAGAATATCAGCGTCACATGAAACATAGTCACCAAGCTGTTCTGCAATTTTTTTATACTCAGGACCGTATTTATTAAGTAAATAAACACTTTTTGTAACCGGAGTATTCTGCATTCTTTTTATATCGTATCCAAAGAAACTAACCTTAACAGAACCATTTTCAAGTACCGTTTTTTTTGTGTAAATGATACCATTTGAGAATGCGATGATATCGTAAACCGAATCAACAATTTTCTGCATAAAATCACCGCTGAATATATTAAAGTATAAATTTTATTTTTGAATAAAATGATTATACTATTTTTTATGCAAACGGTCAATAATGAATTTAATTATTTTGTCTTAGTTTATTTTTACAGTTATCACCATTATTAACACACTTAGTATTTGTACAAACAATCTTCTTAGTTCCGTCGGAAAAATAGCACTCCTCTATTACAATATTTTTCTTGATATGAGTACAATATTGTTCATAAGTAAATTTTGTAACCGTCATTAAATCACTCCCTATTTATTATTATATTCATCAAGGAATAATTTAAGCTTATTTTTAATAAAAATAATATGTCCAATATTTTTTTAGGAGTGAAAAAATGAGTCCTGTAAAAGTTTTTCTCGGTATTCTGTTTTCTTTATATTTTTTTATAATATTTGTTGCACACGTAAAATCAAAAAAGTTTTTACTTTCTATTTTTCTCACAACACTACAAGGACTTTGTTCATTATTTGCTGTTAATCTTTTAGGACAATATATTTCTGTACATATCCCTGTAAATATTTTTACACTCGGTGTATCATCATTTGGTGGAGTTTCTGGAGTAATCATGATGTTATTATGTGATGTGTTCATGATATAAATTAAAATATAACTAAAAGTCACAATTAAAGTTGTGGCTTTTATTATTTATTAAACTCTTTACTATTTAAATGATCTGTGTTAAAATTATGACAATATTTGTAAAACTTTGTATTGTGATATAAATCGAGGTTTTGTTATGGAAATATTTTCAACTATTATTGAAATAATTGGTGTTATTGCGTTTGCAATCGCAGGCGCTATGGTTGCAATTAGAAGAAAAACTGACCTTTTCGGCGTAATTCTTCTTTCAATTATTACAGCACATGGTGGTGGACTGACAAGAGATGTCGTTTTCAGTTTCTCCCCTCCTGCTATTTTTGGAATAAAATCCTATGTAGTAATTTGTGTTATAGTTGCTATTGTTGTTTTTTTATTTGCAAAAAAATTCAGTCATACATATCTTGAAAATGAATCAAGAATTGAAAAAATTAATGATATTTTTGATGCATTAGGTCTCGGGGTTTTTGCAGTTATCGGTGTAAAAGTCGCCATAGAACAAGGATATTCTGGGGATGCTCTCATCTGCATTACTTGTGGACTTTTGACAGGCATTTGTGGTGGTATGCTCAGAGACGTTCTCACAAACTATACACCATTTGTTTTAGTAAAAAGAATTTACGCCTTAGCAGCACTCGCCGGTGCGTTAGTTTATTACATCTTGTACATATATGGTGAATCAATTCACATCGGTGAAAATTTAGCAATCGTTATAGGTGTATCGATTACATTTATTCTAAGAATTCTTGCTATGACATTCAAATGGAATATGCCAATAGCAATCAAGTAAGGTGAAATATAATGGAAAAAAAAGCAACTATTATTGCAGTTGCTGGCAAAGGCGGAGTTGGTAAAACATCTCTTTCTGCAACCATAGTTAGATGTCTTGTTGAAAAATACCCTGACAAGAAAATTCTCGCTATTGATGCCGACCCTGCCGTGGGTCTTTCAACTGCATTAGGTATTGATGTTAAACTTACAATTGACGACATCAGAAAAGAGATTATTGCATCCGTTGACGAAAAAGACACAAGAACTGCTATTGAACTTTTAGGTGAAGCTAAATACAGAATCTTTGATGCTCTTGTTGAAACCGATGGTTATTCATTCATTGCAGTAGGTCGTCCTGAAACTGCAGGATGCTATTGCAAAATCAATTCATATTTAAAAGAAGTTATTTCAATTCTTTCAAATGAATTCGATTATGTTGTTATTGATGGTGAAGCAGGTATTGAACAGATTAATCGTCGAGTTATGGAAAAGGTTACTCACCTTCTTCTTATTACTGACCCTAGTAAAAAAGGTTGTCAGGTTATAAACACAATTAAGTCTGTTGCTGACGAACTTGTTATGTATGAAAAAATTGGCGTAATCGTTAATCGTATGGCTGACGAAAGCCTTAAGGATTATATCAATACAAACGGAATACCAGTGTTGAGTTATATAGAAGATGACAAAAACTTATCAGTATTTGACATCAAGGGAGAAAACATTTTTAATCTTCCTGCTGAATCAAATGTTGTAAATGGTGTAAAAAAAGCTCTTAATGAGATTGGGGTTATATAAATGAAAGATTTAAAACATTTAATTTATTTTGAAAACTTGTTGCAAGAGGCAAACAATGACCTTGTGAAACAGGCAACTGATGATGGCAAACTTGCTATCGCTTATACCTGCTACCACATTCCTGAGGTGTTGTTAAATCTTGACAACTGTTTTTCTGTAAGACTCAGAGCACCAAGAACAGGTTCTATGGATATTGCTACATATTATATGAGTTCATTCCTTTGTGGCTACTCAAAAGCTATACTTGAAAGAGGCATTGAGGGTGGTTACAACTTTCTTTCAGCTCTTATCGGTTCTGAAACCTGTTCCGAAATGAACCGTACTTATGAGCATTTTGAACTTCTTAATCTTGTTCCTAACGACAAATTCTTTGTAACCTTTGTTGACTCACCTTTCAAAATTGAAAAGCATACTGTTAAGCACTATGCAAATCAGTTGAGAGTTAAAGTCCTTGACAAATTAAAAGAAGTTTATGGAATAGATACAAGTGATGAGGCACTTCGTAAGGCTGTTGAAGAACACAATGAAATCTGCCGACTTATTACCGAAATCGGCGAATACAGAAAAGAAGAGAATCCAAGAATCACAGGCTATGAGTTCCACGTTCTTTGCGTTGCTACATATTGTTGTCCTAAGTATTTAATCATTGATAAACTTCGTGAAACTGCAGAAGAATTAAAAACAAGAGAACCCGATGCAAAGAAGAATTACAGAGCAAAAATCGTTGTTGTTGGTTCAGAAATGGACGACCCAGACTTCACAAAACTTATTGAAGACAGTGGTGCATTAGTTGTTGCTGACCGTTTCTGCTTTGGTTCAATGCCTGGTCGAGAAGAAATTATACTTAATGACGAAGACGATGTTCTTACACAAATTGCTCTTCATTATATGAAGACAAGTCAGTGTCCAAGATATATGAGTCACGAAAAGGTTCAAGAAAGACGTGACTATGTTAAATATTTAGTTGATACATACCATGCCGATGGTGTTATGTATGAACAGATTAAATTCTGCGAATATTGGGGTTATGAAAGAGCCCTTGCATCTTATGTTATGAGTGGTGACTATGGTGTGCCAACTGCTGCAGTTGACCGTCAGTACACTGCATCTGCATCAGGTCAGCTTCGCACACGAGTTCAGGCTTTTGTCGAAAGCCTTGAAATCAAGAAAATTCAAAAAGCAAAGGAGATGAAAGATAATGGATAATTATGGTAAACTCTATACAGAACATACTGCCTTATTAAAGCACAGAGAATGGCGTGGCTTTAAAGATACCATGTACGATTACTACCGTTGGCTTGTCAATTGGAAAGATATGATTAAAATGGTTCTTAAAGCTCCTGTTTCAACAGTAAAAGGTATCTGGAGATATCGTTGGATGGCATCTTATCTTACAGCTCCTTCATTCATTGACCGTCACGTTGCCGGTCTTCGTGGACCACAACTCCGTATGGCTCATCTCCACTACAATATGATTGTTAAGCATACAACTGATTTGATTAACTTATCATTAAGAGCTGACGAAAAAATCAATCCAAACAACAAACTTTCAAAGAGAATTGTTTTGATGGATGAAATCGTTCCAAATGAAATTTTTACAGGTTTCCCAAATCTTATTCCTGTACCATTACAGACATTGCCTATTTTCTTGGCATCAATTGTTGACCAGCAGATTACACCTCCTTATCTTGAAGTTGTTGAAAGCTTCGGTGTTCCTGCTGACGTTTGCCCTCTTCCGAGTGCTGAAGCAGGTGTTGCACATGAAGACGATTATCCTAAAATGGGTTGTTGTATGATTGGTACTAATATGCCATGTGACGGTTCAATTATGAATTCATCATTCCTTGACAGAAGATTACAGTTGCCAACTCATTGTTTCGGTATTCCACTTCGTTATAATGGTGAGGATGTTCAGGAATATGGTGTTGACGAAATCAAAGCACTTATCGAGTTCATTGAAAAGCAGACAGGTGAAAAATTTGACTGGGATGCATATTTCAAGAGAATGAAACAGTACAATGAACAGCTTGAATATGAACTTCAGAAATGGGATGTTAACAGAACTGAGTATCCACAGATGACAGGTGCTTGCTTCTGGCTTTACAGAATCTTCTACTTCAACCTTTCTGGTGGTACTAATGAGCGATTCCTCAAGGTTGACAAAAAAGTTAACAAAATAATGATGAAGGCTTACGAAAAGAAAACTCCTGTTTCAAAGGAAATGCGTCATCGTGCAGTTGTGTGGTCCTGCCCTGCTAACTACTACACAAGCTTTGCTAACTGGATGGAGAATTGCTGGGGTATCAACGTTGTTATGGATATGGAAACAATGATTTCATATCTACATATCGACACAGAAGATAAAGAACAGTCACTTAAAGACCTTGCAAAAACATATCAGCGTTCAATTATGAGAAAACACACCAAGGGTGGTTATCAAAACGTTGTTGACGAGCTTTGGAGAATCGTTGATGAATATAATGCTGATACAGTTATTATGTATGACCAGATTTCATGTAAAGGTATGGACGGTCTTACAGGTATTTTTGATGACCAAGCAAGGGAAAGAAATGTTAATTTTATCTGGGTTAAACAAGACCTTATGGACCCACGCACAATTTCACGTCGTGAAATGCGAGACCAGGTTAACAAATATATGCAGACAGTTTTACAAGAAGAGCCACTTGATGCTTCTCTTCTTGATTTTGAAGACGATATGGCATGGTAAAGGAGAAAAGATTATGAAATATTTTGGTGGATGCGACGTTGGCTCAACATATACAAAATGCGTTATTCTTGATGAAAACGGAAATATGGTTGCTAACGTTACAAATAGAAGTAAAATAAACCCTGTTCAGAGTGCGGAAATTGCTCTTGACGATGCAGTTGCACAAGTTAACGAACTTAATTCTGCTAAAGAACTTACATATCTTATTGGTACAGGCTATGGACGAAACAAAGTTCCTTTTGCTGACGAAAACATTTCTGAAATCAGTTGTCATGCTATGGGTGTACATGTTACGAATCCTGAAGCTAAAGCAATTATTGATATCGGTGGTCAGGACGTTAAAGGTATTTCTATCGATACAGATGGTACTGTTAAAAACTTTGCAATGAATGATAAATGTGCTGCAGGTACAGGCCGATTCTATGAGGCTATGGCAAATGCTTTTGAAATGACATTACCTGAATTCTCAAAGCTTTCTCTTAATGCAAAGAATACAATTCCAATCACTGCACAGTGTACAGTTTTCGCTGAAAGCGAAGTAATTTCACTTGTTGGTGAAGGCAAACCAATGGATGAAATCGCAGCTGGTATTCAGTTGGCAGTTGCAAAGCGTTGCTTTGTTATGGCTAAAAAAGCAGGCGCTGTTGACAGCATTACACTTACCGGTGGTTGTGCTAAAAATGATGGTCTTAAAAAAGCTATTGAAAAAGTGCTTAAAATCAACGTTGTTGAGTTAAAGACTGACCCACAGCTTATGGGTGCTTTAGGTGCTGCCGAATATGCTCGTCAAAAGGGACTTGCAAAGGAGAACTAATATGGAAATATTACTTATAATTTTAGGTGTTATTCTTGCACTTTTCCTTATAACTTTTACAATTTACTGGTTCAACCTTGACATGAAACTTGTAAGAGTTGTTTATGACTGGTTGCAGAAACACTACGACAAAATGAAAAGAGATAAGAAATTATAATGAAATTATATAATAACCTTATCAATGAAATTAAAGAGAATTTAAGTTCATCTAAAACGCTTCCAAAGGGTAATTCTCTTGATGTGAACAATAAAAACTCTGTGATATTTTTGTCTGACTCTGCATTTGAACTTGGTGGCAGTCAGAAACCTTGTGTCAGTAGTCTTGCTGTTTCAAATGATATAGTTTTTTCTAATTCTGTACATTTATTGGGCGATGACCTTAATCAAATTAAGACTGACTCCCCTTTTAGTAAATTTGTATTTATACAGATTGAGAATTTTGAAAATGAACAAGAAACTTTTAATAAAATCAAAGAGCTGGAAGCATTAAGATATCATTTATCTGTTGACGGATTTATGACAAGAGCATCTGCACTTAATATGCGTGAGCAAATAAGAGTAAGCAAAAAAGCAATAAAATCAGGTGTTGCTTTTGCTGATTACGGACAAACACTTTTAAATGAATATCTTAAATTTGATTATGTTAAAAGTGCAGATATTTATTTTGTAACAAATTTTGATGAGTTTGAGAAGTTGGATTCAGTTGCAAAAAAGATAAGTCAAACAACATCAGCATTAAATCATATTTTTGACAATGTAATGTTCGACTGTTCGACTTGTAATCTTAAAGAAATCTGTGATGAAGTTGACGGATTGAAAGAATTGCATTTGAAGACTGTGAAAAAGTGAATTATACAGAAAAACGAGATTGCAAGAAAGCATTCTCGTTTTTGTTTTTATGGCAAAGTAGAAATTATCCCCTACTTTATTCTAACATTTTAATAATTTCTTTGAATTCAAGTTTTAATTTAAATTCGTCTGATAATGGATAATGCTCGGTCATTACAATTTTCATAAACTGAGATAAATTTGTTTCTCTATATACAGGTCCAAAATTATAATGTCTCATTACTTTTTCTGAAATATCAGGTGAGTTATCAAGCTCTTTTGCATATTCAGCTGCTATTTTAAGATATTTCAAAGCATTTTCATCGTCACCTGTCTGGTGATACAAATGACCTATATGTCCATAATTATAAAGCCTGTTAACGCTATTTTTACCATAGTTTCCATCATCAAATATTAAATTAATTAATCCTTGTATATGCTTAAAAATCTCAAGTCTCTTTTCGGGTTTATAATTATAACTATACCCAAATAATGTATCTTGCAATATAAACAACAATTCTTCAAGAGCATTTCTATGAGTTGTATTATAGTTTTCTGCATCAAATGCCAGACTCATCAGCATTAATTCTTTTGTATCATTAATTGAAGGCAAAGTACTTACTATTTCTTCTGCGTGATTAAGATACTCTTTATATACATGGTATTTACCATCTTCGTTTGGAACACAATGGTATAATGTCAATAAATGAGAAATCATAATTACTTTTGAGCGTATTCTTATATTATCATCTGTACAATGATTCAGTATCTTTTCATAAATAGACGCAATCTCTTTTGAAATATCTTTGTATTCACCTTGCATAAAACCTTTAACTTCATACAAAAGCTCCATATATCGAATTAAAATGCGAAAATCACCTGGGAATTCTTTTACTGCTGTCTTAAAGATGTTATAAGTTAAAGTTACATCTTTTAACTTCATATCATCATATTGTTTAAGATATTCATCAATCATTTCTTCTTTTTTTACTTTATCTATACCCAATAAATCATCAATAGTTATATTGAAAAATGATGCAATGGCAGGCAACATTGTTATATCAGGATAGGTTTCTCCCCTTTCCCATTTACTGACTGCCTGAAAAGTTACGCCTAAAAAATCAGCAAGTGACTCTTGTGTAAGTTCCTTTTCTTTTCTTAATTTTTTAAGATTTTCGCCAAAATAAAGTGTCATTAAAATCACCTCTAAAATATTTAGTGTAACGTTACAAGTAAATAATAACTCTAATGCTTATATTAAACAATAACTTGATTATTGAGTGGTTTTCAACTACTAGTTTATTTATTAAAAAAATTGTTTAGCATAATTTTATCAGTACATTATAGGATAATCAATATAGAATTCTCAAATAATTTAATGAGGTGTAATCATGAGTAGTATTACAAAATTCTTTTCAGGGATATGTATAGGAGTTGTCAATATAGTTTTAGGTGCTGGTGGTGGAATGCTCACAGTTCCACTGTATAAAAAGATGGGTATGGAGCAGAAGAAGGCACAAATCAATGCTGTAGCAACTATACTTCCCATAACAATAATAAGTGCAATAATATACTTTTTAAATGGAAATATAAACATTACTGACACATATATTTATCTTATTCCTGGTCTTTTGGGCAGCATTTTAGGAACGTTTATAATTAGAAAAACATCAAACAAGTATTTAACTATTTTCTTTTCGTTATTTATGATTTGGGCAGGAATGAGGTTGTTTTTTAAATGAATTATATTATACCAATTATTGCAGGATTTCTGTCAGGTTTAATCGGATCAATGGGTTTCGGTGGTGGCGGAATTCTAATAATATATCTTGTAATTTTTACAAACACTCAACAAATTACAGCACAAGGAATTAATCTTGTATTTTTCATACCATGTGCGACAGTTGCAACAATAATATATTTTTTAAAGAAACAAATTGATTTTAAACCTATTTTACCAGTAATTTCAGGTGGAATTATTGGTGTTTTGATTGCAGGATTACTACTCAAAAACATATATTCTGATTTTTTATCGAAGATTTTTGCTTGCTTCTTGATTATCACAGGACTATTTAACTTATTTAAGCTAAAAACGAGTGAAACCTAATAATAATTTCATACCAAAAGATGACACAATTATGTGTCTTTTTTCGTTATTACGACAAATTTATTTCTTAGCTATTGATAATACTATATTTATAATGTATAATAACTACAATACATTAAATTGGGATAATTTGTATTTCTATGTATTAACTATTTGTGTTTGGAGGCAAAAAAATATGAAAGTACAGTTTACAGAAACAGTATTGAGAGATGCCAACCAGTCACTTATTGCTACAAGAATGCCGTTCTCAGATTTCGAACCAATTCTTGAAAAGCTTAACTGTGCGGGTTATTATTCTCTTGAGTGCTGGGGCGGTGCTACTTTTGACTCATGTCTTCGTTACCTCAATGAAGATCCATGGGTAAGACTTAGAAGAATTAAAGAAAAGTGTCCTGATACAAAACTTCAGATGCTTCTTCGAGGCCAGAATCTTCTCGGTTATAAGCACTATCCAGATGATGTAGTAAGAATGTTTGTTAAAAAGAGTATTGAAAATGGTATTGATGTTATCAGAATTTTCGATGCACTTAACGATGTTCGTAATATTCAGGTAGCAGTTGATGAAACAATCAAAAATGGTGCTATTGCATCCGGTGCTATTTCTTATACAACAAGCCCTGTTCATACACTCAAGAACTATGTTGCTCTTTGTAAAGAAATGAAGGAAATGGGTTGTTCTACAATCTGTATCAAGGATATGGCAGGTGTTATGACTCCTGTTGAGGCTAAAGACCTTGTGGGAGCAATTAAGGATGCAATGCCTGAAATGCCAGTTATTCTTCATACTCACTCTACAACAGGTATGGCTTATATGACAATCCTTCAGGCTGTTCAAGCTGGATGCGACATTATTGACACAGCAACTTCATGTTTTTCAGGCGGTACTTCACAGCCTGCAACAGAAACAATACATGATGCTCTTACAGAACTTGGCTATGAAACAGGTCTTGACAGAAGCATATTAAAGGAAGTAAACGACCACTTCAAACCACTTCGTGACCGATATCTTTCATCAGGACTCTTAAAGCCAAAGGCACTTGTTACAGATACAGATGCTTTGACATATAAGGTTCCGGGCGGCATGCTTTCAAATATGATGGCAAACCTTGAAGATATGAACGCACTTGACAGAATGGAAGAAGCTCTTTTAGAGATTCCTCAGGTTCGTAAAGATATGGGATATCCTCCACTTGTTACTCCTCTCAGCCAGATGGTTGGTAATCAGGCTGTTACTAACGTTCTCGTTGGTGAAAGATACAAGAATATTTCAAAGGAAATCAAGGCATATATCAAGGGCGAATACGGTAAGGCACCGGGTCCTATCGATGCTGACCTTCAGAAGAAAGTTCTTGGTGACGATGCACCTGTTACATGCCGTTTTGCTGATACTCTTGAACCAATGTTTGATAAAACAAAGGAAGAACTTGGTGATATGGCAAGATGTGATGAAGATGTTCTTTCTTATATCGCATTCCCTCAGCAAGCTGAAAAATTCTTTGAGCAGAGAGCTGAAAAGGAAAAGAACACATTCAAATATTCAATCAAGAGAGTTGACTAAGGAGGACAAAAAATGACATTATCAGAAATTTTAAGTGTTTCTGCTACTGGTTTTATTGTCGTTTTAATTGTTCTTATTCTTCTTGCAGTCATTATTGTAATGCTTTCAAAAGTAATTCGTGCTCTTGAAGGCGGTGTAAAAAAGACAGAGGAAACTGAAATAGCAGATACTTCTGCTCCAAAAGAAGTCGCATCCCCTGCTCCCGTTTCCATTCCTGTTGAAACAGTTGCTTCTACACCAGTTCAATATTCAAATGGTCTTACACTTTATAAAACAGACTACAAAACTGCAGCATCAATTATGGCTATTGTAAGTCATGAAAGTGGTATTCCACTTGAAAGATTATCATTTAGCTCAATTAAACTTGATGACTCTCTTGAACTTTATAAAACAGACTTTAAGACAGCGGCATCAATTATGGCTATCATAAGCCACCAGACAGAAATTCCACTTGAAAGACTTGTTTTCAAGTCAATCAAACTTTGCGACACACCTGAGCTTTACAAAACAGATGATGAAACAGCTGCTAAAGTAATGGCAATTACAAGCAAAGAATCCGGAATTCCACTTGACAGACTTGTATTTAAATCAATTAAACTTATTGAGAAATAAAGGAGATAATTAAAATGAAATATGTTGTTACATTAAACGGAAATGATTACGAAGTTGAAGTAAATGAACTTAACGAAGCAGTTGTTACTGCTGTTGTTCCATCAGCAGCACCTGTTGTACTTGCTGCTCCTGTAGCACCAGTTGCAGCACCTGTGGCTGCTCCAGTACCTGCAGCTCCTGTTGTTGAAGCTGCACCTGCATCTGCAGCTACACCTGCTCCTGTTGCAGTTAGTGATGGTACAAAAGTTACTGCTCCAATGCCTGGTACAGTTCTTTCAGTTAACGTTTCTAATGGCCAGTCAGTAAACGAAGGTGACGTTCTCTTCATCCTTGAAGCTATGAAGATGGAAAACGAAATCGTTGCTCCTTGTGCAGGTACTGTTAAGCAGGTTATTGCTTCTAAGGGTGCATCTGTTGCGACTGACGAAGTTCTTGCAGTTCTCGGTTAATTGAAGGTGTAAACATGCAGATAGTTAACGCCCTCATTGAGCTTTTTAATCAGTCTAACTTTATTAATTTACCTTGGCAGAACTGGGTTATGATTGGTATTTCATTCATTCTTCTCTATCTTGCAATAGTTAAGAAATTTGAACCATTACTTTTAATTCCAATTGCTTTTGGTATGCTTTTAGTTAACATCTATCCTGAAATAATGGCTGACCCTACGAACATGTCATTTGTCGGTGATAATAATCCTTTCTTAGACCCTGATGCACATTGGTATGATACCGGTGTACTTAGACTAATATATGCAGGTGTTAAATCAAGTATTTTCTCTTGTCTCATCTTCATGGGTGTTGGTGCAATGACTGACTTCGGTCCTCTCCTTGCTAACCCATCAAGCCTTTTACTTGGTGCAGCTGCACAGTTAGGTATTTATGTTGCATTTACAATAGCTATGCTTTCAGGTGAATTTACACCTGAAGAAGCTGCATCAATTGCAATTATTGGTGGTGCAGACGGTCCTACAGCTATTTTCCTTACAGGAAAACTTGCACCTCACCTTTTAGGTTCTATTGCAGTTGCTGCATATTCATATATGGCATTGATTCCACTTATTCAACCACCAATTATGAAGTTGCTTACAACTAAAAAAGAACGGGAAATCAAGATGAATCAGCTTCGTACAGTTAGTAAAGCTGAAAAGATTATTTTCCCAATTGTTGTTACAGTTATCTGTGTTCTTATTCTTCCTTCTGTTGCCCCACTTCTCGGTTTCCTTATGCTTGGTAACCTTTTCAAGGAAAGTGGACTTACAGACAGACTTTCAGATACAGCACAGAACTCACTTTGCAACATTGTTACAATCTTGCTTGGTACAACTGTTGGCGCTACTGCAGAAGGTTCAGCATTCCTTAATAAGAAAACTTTACTTGTTATCGGAATTGGATTACTTGCATTTGCTTTCTCAACCGCAGGTGGTGTTCTTTTTGCTAAGCTTATGAATATTGCTACCGGTGGTAAAGTTAATCCGCTTATCGGTTCAGCAGGTGTTTCTGCAGTTCCAATGGCTGCTCGAGTTGCACAGACTGAAGGCAGAAAATACAACCCTTCAAATTTCCTTTTAATGCATGCAATGGGTCCTAACGTTGCAGGTGTTATTGGTTCAGCTGTTGCAGCAGGTTTCTTGCTTTCACAATTTGGTTAATCCTAAACACAAACACATATATAAATGCCGTAGTCAATCAAACGACCACGGCATTATTTTTTTATAATTTAATTAAAACAGGTTTTCTGATTTCAATTGAAACAGGCGTTACAACACAGTCAAAAGCTAATGGAATTACACCATTATCTTTGGCTTTTTTTAACTCTTTCGCAAATTCAGGATGAGTTTTTATGTTCGGTTCAAAGTATTTAACATCACACATCTGAACAACAAATAAAACATATGCCTTGTACCCCTCTGTAACAGCTTTTTGTAGTTCTTTGAGATGTTTTATTCCTCGTTCTGTAGGAGCGTCAGGAAAGCTTACTACCCCGTCATTTTCCAAAGTTACACCTTTTACTTCAATAAGTATTTTTTCACTTTCAGTTTCCACATAAAAATCAATTCGTGAATTACCATATTTGTATTCTGGTTTTATGTGCTTAATATTCTCAAAGAGTGTAAGAATGAACTCATGTACTACCTTATTAACCACTTGACTATCCATATTGATTAATCTGTCATTCTTTTGGACAGAAATGAGGTCATATTGCGTTTTCCTGTTTGGATTAGAACATTTCTCAAGATAAACTGTAACGCCATTTAAGAGCAGTTCTCTGCATCTTCCTGTGTTTTTAACGTGACACACTTCAATATTATTATCTATTATTACATTAGCGATAAATCGATTAGGACGGTCAATAAAAATACCTTTAACAATATTACTATACTTCATAAATCACCAAAAGAAAAACGGTGATAGTTTCCTACCACCGTCCTGAGTTTATAATTCAAATTATTTTGTAGCTTTTCTTGCTTCGATTTCAGCAACCATTTCAGCCTGACGTTTTTCAGTAATTGTGTAGAAGAACATAGGAACTGCACAAGCAAACATACTGATAACACCTGAAAGAACAAGCATATTCCAGAGTGTCTGCGCGCCTTCTGCTGAGATATAACCTGTTTCAGCATTGATACCTGCTGCTGCAAATGAGATAACACCGATGAAAGCACCGACAGCCATACCAATCTTATTAATAAGTGTCTGCATAGCGAAGCAGATACCTTCACCACGTTCACCTGTTTTCCATTCAAGGTAGTCAACTGTGTCACCAATCATAGCATATGTGATGATGTTGTTAACACCCTGTGGAATACCAAGAAGAATAAGACCGATAGCTGCAACAACAAGCTTCCATGGTTCATCATAGCCTACAAAGTACATAACACCCATTACAAGGCCACCAAAGAGATGAACGATAATATATGCCCATTTCTTTGTGAATTTCTTTGACATCCATGGAACAAGAAGAGATGCTACGAGACCACCAGGAACAACAAGAAGAGTAATCAGGCTATACATACCTTCGTTCTGAAGAACATATTTTGCAAAGTAAAGACCACCTGTGTATGTATAAACCATTCTTGCACCGCCAAGAATACCTGAAAGAACGATAAGAAGAAGTTCTTTATTCTTAAAAAGGAGCTTCATATTGTGACCAAAGCTTGGTGGATTATCATCAGCTGTGAAGCGTTCTTTTGTATGCTTAAATCCATAGAAGAACATTGGAACTGCTGCAACAACAAGAACAACTGCTGCAATGAAATACACCCATTTAAGAGTATCAGCATTTGCAATTTCCTGACCTTTGATAACTGTATTAACAAAAGTATTTGCTGCTTCTTCAACTGTGAGACCCTGTTTTTCAACAAGATTAGCAATTTCAGCAGCCTTATCAACCTTAATCTGGTCAAGCATATCAGCTGAATATTTGTATTTTGCTGTAATTCCGTTTGTAATAATTGGAATAAACACAGTAACAATACCAGCACCCAATGTGCAGAGAAGACGAGTAACTGTAAGAAGATTACCACGAACAACTGTGTCATTAGTCATACAAGTTGAAAGTCCCCAATATGGAACGTCAGCAACTGTGTAAACAACTGACCAAATAACATAAATAATTGCGATAATAACAAATGTTGATGTTGCTTTTGCCTGGAATACAGGTAAGAAACAAGCAATAGTCATTAATGCAATTGGAATAGCCATCCACTTAAGATATGGACGACATTTACCCCACTTTGTTCTTGTCTTATCAACGATAGAACCCATAATAGGGTCATTGAAAGCGTCAAAAATGCGAGTGCCAAGCATCAAATAAGCAACTGCCATTGAACCTGTAAGAGCACCGATTGTAACACCTTCAGCACCAAAAAGAAGTGCATCAGTCAAGAAGATTGTAAGGTATGAACCGATGATTGTGCAAACAAAGTTCTGGCCAAAACCTGCAATACCATAAGCAAGTGCTTCTTTTGGTTGAAGACTTGATGAGTCATTAGGATTTGTGCCATAAACCTTATGCAAAAGGTCATTGATTTTCATAAAATCCCTCTTTCATAATATAATGGTGTCATTATACCACATCACAAAGGTTATTTCAATGATATTTTAACAAAAAATGAACATAAAAACTCCCTTGTAAAAACAAGGGAGTAAAATCATCAAAAATTACTGTTTTGCGCCGTTGTCGAACATTTCAAGAACTTTAACACTTGCTGCAAAGCAATCTGCAAGACAACCTTTATTAAGTGCATCAGGTGTATCAAGTCTTGTATGATAGAAATCAGGAAGAGCATGATTAAGAGCTGTAATACCTGTTGAACGCATACCTGCCTGTGCGAAAGCTGCTGAGTCAGTTGCACCACCAAGCGGAGGAACTACACCCTTACCACATTTAATGCCGAGTTCTTCACAAGCTTCAACATACAAATCTGAAACATCTTTATCAGCTTTAACTGTTGCATTAAGGTCACGGTAGTTTGCCTGCATATATTCAGGCTGTGTAATTGTATCGTATGAATAAACGAAAGTAGGAACATCGTTGAATTCATGA
>JAZNJX010000084.1:0-14652 GCA_045578245.1 Candidatus Fimenecus sp.
TTGGCAGAAAAACTGCAAATTTAATTGTAGGTGATGTGTATAAAAAACCTGCAGTTGTGGCAGATACCCATTTAATCCGACTTACAAACAGAATGGGACTTGTAAATACAAAGGACCCTAAAAAGGTTGAAACGGAGCTTAAGAAAATCCTCCCACCTGAGGAAAGTAACGATTTCTGTCATAGATGTGTGCTTCACGGCAGAGCAGTTTGTATTGCACGAAAGGCAAATTGTGAAATTTGTTGCCTGAACGAACATTGTAAAAAGATAATATAAGATATAGCGGAGTTTTAACGACTCCGCTGTTTTGTTTTTGTAATTCAAATTATAATTTGTCGGGATGTTTTATTTGGTAAGCGTAGGGCGGGGGCTTTTGTCTCACCTGCCGGTTCGGTCGGTGCTTCTGCTTCGCAGAGGTGTCCAGCGGACACCCGCACCCCGCCGTTGTTTATTGATATGAAATTAAAATAAAAATGTCATTCTGAGGAGTGCAACGACGAAGAATCTCTGTCGTTTGATATGTAAGCCTTGGAGAGATTCTTCGCTACGCTCAGAATGACATACCAAATTAGTTACCCCGACAAATTATAATTTGTAATACCTTGTCGACGTAGTTTGCACAAACTACTTTATTTTATTATTAAACTGTGATATAATATATCATTATTTTTTAGGAGATGTAGAAAATGAGTGAAAATCGTGCAATGGAATATGCCCAGATTCTCTCAAAGCTTATTAAAGTTGAAACAATTTCATCAAGAGATGATAAGGACATAACTAAATTTTTAGAATTTCACAAGGTGCTCGAGGAGGTTTATCCCAATGTTTTCGGCACAATGGAGTGTGAAAAATTCGGTGCAAGTCTTTTACTTAAATGGAAGGGCAGTGACTCATCATTAAAGCCTGTTATGCTTATGAATCACCATGACGTTGTTGAAGCAAGCGGTGAATGGAAATATCCTCCTTTTTCAGGCGAAATCGCAGAGGGCAGAGTATGGGGCAGAGGTACACTTGATACAAAAGGTGGACTTAGTATGATGTTCCAGGCTGCTGAGGAGCTTATCAAAGAAGGCTTTACTCCAAGAAGAGATACATATTTCGTAACAACCTGTACTGAGGAAACAGGCGGTGAATGTGGCAACGCTATCTCACTTGAGCTTGAAAAGAGAAATATGGATTTTTATATGGTACTCGACGAGGGTGGTATGATACTTTACGACCCAATTGGTGGTGCTGACGGTACTTTTGCTATGATTGGTGTTGGTGAAAAGGGCTATATGGACCTTAAATTTGTTGCAAAGTCAAATGGTGGTCATGCTTCTGCACCTGGTAAGAACACTCCACTTGTACGTCTTGCAAAATTTATGTGTGAAGCAGAAAAAGCACAGTGCTTTGATGTTGAGATGTCACCAACTATTAAGGAAATGCTTTCAAGATTTGCACCAACAATGAGTGGCATTATGAAAACTGCTTGTAGCAATACAAAGGCTTTCAAGCCAGTACTTGAAAAGGTTATGCCAATGATTTCGCCATCCGGTGCTGCATTACTCCGTACAACTCTAGCTTTCACAATGAGTAAGGGTTCTGATGGCTCAAATGTTATTCCACAAGAAGCATGGGTTATTGGTAATATGCGTTATTCACATCATCAGGGTAAGAAATCAAGTGTTGAAAATATCGTTAATCTTGCAAAGAAATATGACATTGAAACAGAAATTATAGAGGATGGTATTGAGTCAGGTATTACTGATTTCAACGGTGAACAGTTCAAGTTCATTGAAAAAGCAGTCCAGGCAGTTTTTCCACAGTACAAGCCTGTTCCATACATTATGAATGGTGCAACTGACAGCAGATACTTCACAAGAGTCTGTGATAATTGTCTCCGTTTTGTACCTTTCAAGATTGATAATCAACAGTATGGTAGTGTTCACGGTATTGACGAAAATGTTAGCATTGATACACTTGCACCTGCTGTTGATTTCTATAAATATGTAATCAAAGAGGTATAATTTAATGGCGAAAACCGAAAGAAAAGGTCTTGATATCAGTGCGAAATTCTTTATCGGTGCGATAGTGATTATTTTTGCATTGATGTGTCTGACCTATGTTGCAACATTTCTCATTCCCGGTGGTGAATATCAGAGAGTAACCGATGCAAACGGAATGGAAACTATTGTTACAGACAGTTTTAAATATGTTGAGGGTGGAGTTCCATTCTTAAAGTGGATTTTATCCCCATTTTTAGTACTTGGTGCTGACGGTGGTGGAGCAATTATTGCCGTTATCATCTTTCTTCTTGTAATCGGTGGAATTTTCACAGCCCTTGATAAATGTGGACTTATGGAGTATATGCTCAAGAAAATTGTTCATAAGTTCGGACAGAACAGATATATTCTTTTGTCCCTTGTGATGCTGTTCTTTATGTCAATGGGTGCTTTTATCGGCTCATTGGAAGAATGTGTACCGCTTGTTCCCATTGTTGTGGGACTAGCAGTTGCTCTTGGCTGGGACGAGCTTACAGGACTCGGAATGAGTATCCTTTCTGCAGGCTGTGGCTTTGCATCAGGTGTTTGCAATCCATTTACCGTTGGTGTTGCTCAGGAGCTTGCAGGACTCCCAATGTTTTCAGGAATGTGGCTTCGTTTTGTAGCATTCTTAATCATTTATGGCATTGTTCATTTCTTTGTGAAACACCACGCACTTAAAATCGCAAAACCTATTGAACAGATAGAAGTTCACGACGATTTTGTTGATGATAAGAGAATGGATAAAGCACTCTGGACCTTTGCCGGAATATTGGGAATAGGAATTTTAGTAGTGCTCAGTTCAGTTTTCTTAACATTCTTGCAGGATTACACAATGATTATTGTTGCAGTTATGTTCCTCGTGGCAGGACTTGCATCGGTAATTATTTCAGGTATGAGTGGTAAGGACTTAATGAAGAATTTCGGCTACGGAATCGTAACAATTCTTCCTGCAGTCTTTATGATTTTAATGGCAAGTTCAATTAAATACACTCTTATTGAGGGCAAAATTCTTGATACACTTCTTCATTCAGCAGTTGGAATTGCCGAAAGCTTACCAAAGGGTGCAGTAATTTTATTTATCTATTTAATCGTTCTTGTACTTAATTTCTTTATCAGCTCAGGTTCAGCAAAAGCATTTTTACTTATGCCTTTGATTGTCCCAATGGCACAGATTTTTGAGATTTCTTCCCAGCTTTCAGTTATGGCTTTTGCCTTTGGTGACGGTTTCTCAAATGTTATGTACCCAACAAACCCTGTACTTTTAATCAGCCTTGGTATGGCAGGAATCAGCTATGTAAAATGGTTTAAATGGACCTTTAAAATCCAGTTCACACTCCTTGTCGCAACCTCACTTCTGTTGCTCTTCGGACTTGTAATTGGTTATCATTAAAACCAACTTGATATGGTAGGGCGGGGTCTTGACCCCGCCGTTGATTTATCAGAAAGGAGAAAATATGAAAGTCATAATTTGTTGTTTGAATTCCAAATATGTCCATGCATCCCTTTCTCCTTGGTGCTTGTTGGCTGGTGTAAAGAATTTCTGCAAAGAAAAAGTCCATGCATCCGTTATGGAAAGCACAATAAATGGCAATATCTACGACTTTGCTGATAAGATTATCAGCGAAAAACCTGATATTGTTTCCTTTTCATCCTACATCTGGAATATTACGAAAACCCTTGAAATCTGTCAATATATAAAGGAAAAACACGAATGTAAAATCGTTCTCGGTGGTCCTGAGGTAGCATTTCGTCAGGAAGATGTCCTGAAAAAATATGATTATATTGATTATGTTTTAGCAGGTGAGGGAGAACGGACTTTCCCTGATTTTCTCAATAATCTTAATGGGGAATTGTCCCTTGTAAATGGTCTTTCATATAGGGAAAATGGTGGAATTATCACAATCTCCGAAAAGATTTATACTGACACTCCACCGTCACCATATACGGACGAATTTTTTAAAAACTTAAATGGTAGAATTTCATATATCGAAACCAGCAGGGGTTGTCCTTATCGCTGTGCTTTCTGTCTTTCGGGCAGATGCTCACCACTCAGATATTTCGATTTGGAACAAGTGAAAAAGGATATAATAAAACTTGCTAATAGTGGTACACAAACATTAAAATTCGTTGACCGTACATTCAATGCAAACTCAAAACGAGCAAATGAAATTTTAACCTTTATCAAGGAAAAATACGGAAAAGAAATTCCCCAAAATGTCTGTTTCCACTTTGAAATTGCAGGGGATATTTTAAGAGAAGATACTCTTGATATACTTAGTACTATGCCTTTGGGTGCTGTTCAACTTGAAATCGGTATGCAGTCCTTTAACGAGGAAACATTAAAGACAATAAATCGAAAAACTAACACGAAAAAACTCATTGAGAATATCCAAAAGATTGTAAACTTTAAGAATATGCACATTCATATTGACCTTATTGCAGGGCTTACAGGTGAGGATTTGGAAAGCTTCAAGAATAGTTTTAATATTGGTTATTCACTTAAAGCACAGATGCTTCAAATGGGATTTTTAAAGCTCCTCTATGGTGCAGATATGCGAGAAAATAGTGAGAAATATCCTTGCACATTTAATGACGAGCCACCTTATGAGGTTACATCAACTCCGTGGCTTACAAGTGATGAAATAAGAATGCTTAAAAACTGCGAAGATGCTCTTGACCGACTTTATAACAGTGGCAGATTCTTATTCACACTTGATTACTTAATTGACGAAATCGGTATCACACCATTTGACCTTTTCAACGATTTCGGAAATGCAGTTGACGGAAATAAAATGAGGCTTTCCGACTATGCAGAAAACCTCTATAATTTCTTTAAAACTAAATGTGATAGTGAGATTTTAAAGGAAAAAATCCTTTGTGACTTGCTGTCGTGTAGCTCGTCAGTGCAGATTCCTGAAGTATTCAAAGTGATAAATCCACTTTATAAACAAGTAAAAAAGCACTTTATCGAAAACGTGGATAAGAATATAAAAGTCGCAGTCCTTTATAAATCAGGCTTCGTTTATGCCGTTAATCAAAAGGCAGAAAAAGACCTTCACGGGCGATACAAAGGCGACTTTTACTCGATAGATAAAATAAAAAAAGAGTGGACGTAAATCCACTCTTTGTCTTTTTAACCTAACCAACCGATACAGTCACCGTCACAGTAATTGTCAAGGTCTTCATATCTTGGGTCATACTTGCTTACAAGAATATGGTTACAGTATTTGCATCTCTCAACAGGTTTTTCATTTTCACCGTTGTCCTGAAGCTCGTCAGAAGGTCCGATGCTGATGTGACCGCCATTACTATTACTATTGTCATTCTTGTCAGTAGTATCAGGATTTTCCGGTGTATCAGGATTTTCCGGAGTGCTTGGAGTGTTGTCTCCACTTGGTTTCTGTGCGTCATTGTTGTCAACATTTGAATTGTTGGTTTCAACCTGATTCTGGTCAGGTGTGTTACTGTCATCTTTGTTTGAAACTGCGATTACAACACCAACAACTGCTACAATAGCCACAACAACTGTCACAATAATTGCAATAAGTTTTTTATTCATATAATATTTGCTCCTTAATAGAAAGTGAAAACATTATATCATTCTTTTTGCATAAATGCAATATATAAGAAAAATCCAAGTCTTTTCGGACTTGGATTTTTTGGTGGACCACATAGGACTCGACCGTCTGCTGCGGCTACGCCTTGCATACTGATGGCTCGGCTTACGCCTTCACCACTTTTGGCTAAAAACAATTCCCTGAATTGTTTTCTTTACGCCAAAACCTTCACAGGTTCGAGTCAAAAAAAGAGGAGTTGAGTAATAAAAAAACACCCGACTACTGTCAGGTGCTTTTTGGTGGACCACATAGGACTCGAACCTATGACCGTCCGGTTATGAGCCGGATGCTCTAACCAACTGAGCTAGTGGTCCTTAGCAAGTTGCTGAATTATTATATATTTTTTTGTAAGCGTTGTCAAGTGTAAAAAGGTATTTATATCATTTTATTTATTCCAACTCAATAATATTCTCCGAAATCTCCTTGAACACAGGTGCGCAGTCCTCAGCGCCGGATATTCCGTCTTCTTTGAATATGGTGACAACATAGGTTTTTTCCTTTGCAGTAAAGTATCCGCAAAACCAGGTGTGGTTGATTTCTCTGCCATTTTCATACCAACCGCTTTGAGCTGTTGCTGTTTTACCACGATTGGCTGAAAGTGGAGAAAATGCTTTTGAACCATTTCCATTTGTAACAACGCTTTCAAGGAATGAGTCAATTTTTTCTGCTGTTTTACTGTTAAAGATTCTGTATTGCTGTGGTAGTTTTACCTTTTGGACAGTATCCCCATTCTCATCAATAATACCTTTCATAAGTGTCGGTGCACGATAGTATCCACCATTTGCGAAGCAGGAATAGGCAACAGCCATCTGCAGGGGACTTGCCAACAATTCACCCTGACCGAAAGTCAGATTTGCAAGGTCTTGTGGGGAACTGATTCTGTCCGTAGTGGGGAGATTTCCACTGTTTAGATAAAAATTGTCTGCGAGTTCCAACTTTTTTCCGAGTCCGAAATCCGAAGAAATGGAGAGGATTTTTTCTGCGCCGATTTGTTGACCGAGAGCAATAAAATATGTGTTGCAGGATTTCTCCGTAGCAGTTTTCATATCCACTTCACCGTGGGCTGTATGGTTACTGCAACTGAAAGTCTTGTTTCCAACTTGCATCGACCCCGTGCAGTTGTATTTTAAATCGGTATTATTTTCAATGGCTGTACACAAAACAAAAGGCTTGAAAACAGAGCCAACGCTATAGGTCGTTATTGCACGATTGATAAAAGGCAAATCTTTATTGTTAATATCCTTTGCAAGGTTTTGAGGGCTGAATGTTGGAATTGAAGCCATTGCTAAAATCTCGTTTGTGTAACTGTCTAAAATCACAACAGCACCCTTGTCAATGTTGTTTTCAAGGGCCTTTTCGGCAATTCTTTGGACATTCAGGTCAATGGTCAACTGAATTCCTGCAGGGGAGAGGTAGTTTTCACTTTCAATGGCTATGCCCTCACCAAAAAGCACATTCCCGATAGCGTCAACACTCCATAGTGCATTAAGCTTTCCACCCTGACGACTCAAAAGATTTTCATATACTTTTTCAAGTCCCATGACACCAACACCATTTTCGTCAAGATGTCCGATTAAATGAGTGCAAGGCTGAGTATCTGAATATCGGTTTGTAAGCGAGAAAGATTTTATATCATTTTCATTGACTGTTACAGAATTTTTGAAGATACCGATTTTGCCTTTTTGCATGGAATCATATAAATCCTTTTTGTCATCCTCATTTGCATAAGTGTTAATGAAATTCAAAGCCTTTGTACTTGGCAGACAAGCTATAAAATCCTCACTTTCTGAGTTGACAATTTTCTCCATATTTCTGTCGTAAATCATACCTCGTGAGGAGGAAAGAGTGTAGGATTTTGTACTCTGTGACTTTGCAACGGTGGAAGAATCCAAGTCAGTAATAATAACACCAATGTTGACTATCAACAGACCAAAGACAACACAAAGACCAAAAAATGCAAGATAAGTCCTTTTGAACATAAATAATCACCTGTGTAGAGTTTTGACACAGGTGATTATTTTTATAAGTATTTATGCTTTCTTTTTGAATTTCTGTGCTAAATCGAATTCAGCAAATTTTGTGTTTTCTGTTTTTTTCATAATTGCTTTCATTATGAGATAACCCATAATACCTGCGAATACACCAACACAAACGCCACCGATAACGTCAGTTACATAGTGTACCATAAGATATATTCTTGAAAGACCAACGAATACAGAGAAAACAGGGAATATCCAACTGTATTTTTTGTTAAGAACAAGGAACAAAGCAACGCCTAATTCAAATGCAGCAGTTGTGTGACCTGATGGGAAAGATTTTTCACTTTCAATATGACTACCTGCAAATTCATGCCAACTCATAAATATTGGGTTGTCTGCATAGTAAATATAAGGACGTGGACGTGCAAACAATGGTTTCATTACAAGGTTTGTGAGAAGTGTTCCCACTAAAACTGCGAAAAGCACAGCCATACCGAATTTGCGAGTCTTTTTAAATGGAATTAAAAGAGCACCCACAATTGCCATAGGGGTAACGAAAGAACCGCCACCGAAAAAAGTGATAAACTCAGCAACAATATTCATAGTTGCACTCTGAATCTGTTCGCCGAAGAATGCGAATACACTCATATCGAATGAGTCAAAAATAGAAAAATCCATATCCAATCTCCTTTATTAAATTTTATGCCAATATTTTACACTACTTTTTACCCATTTTCAAGAGTTCTTCTAACAGATAATTGATTTTACTGCGAAAAAGATTTATAATGAAAATATCAGATATATTTAATGGGGTGAATATATGGGAAAGATTAAAAAGGCATTAAACACAATTAAATCAAACTGGAAAACAGCACCCGAGGGTAGTTATGTGCCATATAAAGAGATTGCTGCTTATTCCGTTGGTGGTACAGGTGTTTATTTTATCACTGCAATAGTGGGTATGATTGGGCTTAGTGCAGGTAGCATGATAGTTGGTGCGTCAATCGGAATCAAGGCTATGGACCTGCAGACAATGAATGTTATAACAACACTCATTATGCTTCTTATGGCACCTACAAGAGCAATGCTTTTTGATAACACAAAGAGCAAAATGGGAAAATTCAGACCCTACATATTGGCTCTTGGACTCCCAACTGCAATTATAGGCACGATTTTTGTGTATCTTCCATACGAAACAATGGAATATAATCAGAAGTTGATTGCAGTTTTTGTGTGTTACACATTACTTCAATTCTTCTCTCCGTTTTACAGCTCAGCATATTCCGGACTTGTTCAGGTTTTGTCTCCAAACTCAAAAGAACGTTCATGGATAATCGAAATCAGTTCAATTATATATTCCTTTGCACCAACGGTTATAAATCCTGTTATGCCACTTATCGGACCGCTTGATAATATTAAAACCTACCGTATCGGATTTCCGATATTCTGCACAATCGGTGTAATTATCAGTATGCTCTGTGTTTTCGGCACAAGGGAAAGGGTGATTGTGCCAAAACAATATGTTCAGAAAATGAACTTCTTCGAGGGACTCAAAAAGGTTTCCCACAACAAATACTTCTGGATTATCAATATTTCTCAATGGGTAGCATTCCTGAATCAAGGTTATGGTTATATTTTCCAGTGGATTTTCTATTACGGAATGAACAACCCTGCAATATATTCAATTATGACTGTGATTAAAGGTGAGGCATATACCCCCGGTATGGTTGCAGCAGCACCGCTTACCAACAAATTCGGTAAAAAGAAAGTTTGTCTGATTTCCCTTTCAATTCAGGTTGTCTGTCTTTGCCTTATGCTGTTCCTTTACAAAAACTATATCCTTTTGTTTGTATGTATTTTTATAAAAGAGATGGTCGGTGCAGTTTCAATCATCTATCTCCCTGCCATGAAAGCAGATATGATGGACTATCAACAATACAAAACAGGTGACAGACTTGAGGGCTTTATTGAGCAGGGTGGAATTTTAATGGGTAGCATTGTAGCTCTTGCCACAGGCTATTTTATCCCAGTTCTTTTCAGAACTTATGGACTTACAAACAACTATGATGATTTATATAATGCTGCTTTTAGAACACCCCTTGTACGAATTGTAATTATCTATGCAATCGTTGGTACAATTCTTTCAATTATCCCATTCCTTTTCTATGATTTGAGTGAAGAAAAGAGAAAGAATATGATATCTGCCCTTAAAATCAGAGCCTTGTTTGCAGACTTTGAACATGGGGATTTTGATGAAACATCCCTTGAAAATGTAGCTCTTGTATATGAAGCAGAAAATGCTTTAAAAGAGTTTGCAAACTACAATACAAAAGCAGAAAAAGAAAAATATCTTGGTGCAAAAATTGTCTGTGACGAAGTGGAAAAACTCAAGGCAGAAAACATTGAAAAATGGAACAGGCTTATAGCAGAATACCAATCAGTCAGAGCATAAAAAAATGAGCCGTCTTATGACGGCTCATTTTTTCTTATTTCCAGTTGATTTTCAAGTCTTTAATTGCAAGTCCATTCTGTGTTGGATACCACTTGTCACCAAGAGTTACATCGCTTTCTTTTGCATCAACATTGATTGTGAGAAGGCTTGTGCAGTTGTAGAAAGCATAAGTGTCAATCTGTTTGATTGTTGACGGAATATTGATTTCAGAAATTGCTGAACAGAAACCGAAAGCGTCTTTTCCAATTACTTCAACTTTCTGTGAAAGTGTAAGGTCTTTAAGTGACCAGCAACGGAAGAAAGCTTTTTCTTCAATATTCTTTACGCTGTCGGGAATAACAACTTTTGTGATTTTTCCACATTTGTAGAAGGCTTTTGTACGGATTGTTTCAACACCGTCAGGAATTGAATATTCGGAAATCTGAATGTCGTTACCGTTTTCATCCTTTGTGTCAACCAAATCCTTTGCAAGAGGATAGAAAAGGAGAGTTTTCATATCCTTTGTGAAAAGAACACCATCAACATCACAGAAAGATTCGTTGTTTTCATCAACAGTAATTTTTGTAACGTTCTGATTATTCTCTAATGCCCAAGGACTGATTTCCTTAACATTTTTACCAATGTGAATTTCGGTCACATATTCAAGGTTAACAACGGAAAAATCAGCAATCTTTGTAACAGGGATACCCTCGTATTCGTCGGGAATAACTATTTTTGTAATAGTCATTTTGTTAGGTACGCCTGTAACAGTTGCCTCACCATTTTCGACGGTGTATTCAATTTCGTCACCTTCAATGCCTAAGAAGGTGGATACAGCCCCACAGCCTGAAAACAATAAGCAGATGCAAATAAGAAGTGCTGAAATTTTTAAAATTTTGTTCTTCATATTAAACAACCTCGCTTTCAGTTTCTTCATTTTCAATAGCACGGAGTCTTTCCTGTAACTCTGCAACACACATATCGTGCTTTTCTCTTGTAAGGTCATAGAAGAAGAAAGGAATAACCATAAGAACAGTACTGATAATTGTAGCCCATGTGTAAAGGTTGAATACCTGATTGAGAATTGCCTGGTCGAAAAGTACATCCCAGTCAGATGTAAATCCAATTCTTTCCAAAAGATATGGAATAATGAAACCAAGAACAACATTGATTGGGTTCAAGAACCAACCGAACACACCTGCCATGGAGTCAGCGCGTTCACCGTATTTCCATTGATGATAGTCCTGAATATCGGCTCCAAGACCAACATTGATACCGTCAACAACAGGCTGGAATGTGTTTCTTAAGAACATAGCACCAATAAACACATAAACATTCTCAATTCTTACTGCAAACAGCATAAGAATGATTGTGAGAAGTGCAATACCTCTGAATGCAATAAGAATGTTTCTTTTCTGAAATTTCTTTGTAAGGATAGGACAAAGAATATTACCGAAGGTCATACCAACAACAACCACATTTGCAGCAACACCGTAAAGTGCTTCCATTCTGAGAGAATAAATAAACCAGAATTGAAGAAGACCACCAACCAATGCTGACCATTGTCCCAAAATTGTGGAGATATTTGTAATCCAGAAATATTTGTTTTTAAGAACATTTTTAGCACCGTTAAAGAATGTAACCTTCTTACGCTTATCACCGGACGCTTCTATAACACGTTCTTTACAATAAATGCCGGCTAACGAAACAAAAACACCAATAAATCCAAAAATAGGAACAAAGATTTTGTATGTAGTGATGCTAAGATAACCACCCGTTAACTGAATAAGTGCAGGGAAGAACATATTGATGATTGATGGGAAAAAACCTGTGATAATAGGAACAATTGAGTGGAGTCGCTGTCTTTCCTGTGAATTTGGTGTCATAAAAGTAACAAGACCATTAACACCAACATAGGAGTTGTAAAAGTAGTTCATCAAAGTGAAAGCACCGTGGAGAATTACAAGTTTATATACACTTGGAAGTCCCTGAATAGGTAAAAACGGTATTATTGACATAACTATTGCTGCGGGAAAACCACAAAGAAGAATAAAAGGTTTAAGTCTTCCGTACTTTGCACAGAATTTTTTACGGATACCCCATATTATGTAATTGGTAATGCCACTTATAAACAGAATGTTGGCAACAATCTGTGGGGTGCCTAACATAAAGTCGATGGCGTCCATAGGTATGAAATAACACAGAAAACCTATAATAATCTCACCTGAATAGCAGATATGTGCAAATTTTCTCATTTTTGGTGAAAGTTCACCATGGTTTTCATAAATGAGAACACCAATAGGGTTCATAAACATAAGCACATATCCAATAATCGTGCTTATAAGATTTACAAGCTGGAACTGCATATTGCTAAGCTCCATAATAGAACCGCAAAAATATGAAGCAGAGAAAGACATCATTCCCGATGCAGTTAAAAAGATGTATGAACCTGCCTGGGTTGCAGTATATGCGCAGAACTCTTTTAATGAAACAAATTCTCCTTCGTTTGGCTTATTCCAATGTTCTTTTACATAAGATGGCAACCCCTTGACGGTGCTTATGATTTCCGCTTTTGTCATTTGACCATCCCTTTCTAAAGCTAATCAATTAATTATACAATATTATAAAAGAAAAATAAAGAGAAGTAGCAAAAAAACAACTTTTTCGTCAAAGTGATTATAATAAGTATGATTTGTCTGTTACAAATGACGAAAGAATGTTTGTTATTCGTGATATAATTATAGTTTATGTGTATAAAAAAGGGACACTGTCATCAGTATCCCTAAAAACAATTCATTTAATTTTTGCTGAATGAGTTTTTAATAAGCTCTCTTGCTTTCTGTAAATCAAGGTTTTTATCAAGATACATTAACTGTACCATAATATTTCCTGCTGCAGTAGCCTCAACAGGCCCTGCAATTACTTTTTTACCTGTGTATTTTTCGGTAAGAGAATTGAGGTATGCATCCTTACATCCACCACCGACAATATTAATGATATCAATCTTTTTATTACTGATTTCTTCAATAACCTTGACAGCGTCATCATAAGCCTTCGCAAGAGAATGATAAACACAGTTTATGACATCACCAACTGGCAAATCAGTTTTTTTAAGATAATTTCGGATTGCTTCAATCATACTATTAGGTGCTAAGAAATCTTCAGCATTAGGATTGATAGTTTCAGTAAAATCACTTTCCATTGCCATTTGCATCATTTCGTCGTAAGTATATTTCTTATCAAGGTTTTTACGGATATTCTGCAAAAGCCACATTCCCATAATGTTTTCGAGGAAACGATAACGATGCTGTATTCCGCCTTCATTTGTAAAGCCTGAATTCATAGCTTTTTCGCAGGTGACAGGTTCAAGGTTTTCTGTACCAATAAGACTCCATGTGCCTGATGAAATATAAATTCCGTTGTTCCCCACAGAACATGCTGCAACAGCAGATGCAGTATCGTGTGATGCACAGAGAATAACAGTTGTGTCAAAACCGATTTCTGCTTTTACATCTTCACTTAAATTGCCAACAACCGTTCCGGGAAGTGATAGGGGAGTGAAGATTTTTTTGTCAATACCGAGCTTTGAAAGGATTTCATCATCTCGTTCAAAGGTTTTTGTATTAACGAGTCCACCTGTTGTTGCAAGAGTGTATTCATTTCTGATTTCACCTGTAAGCTTAAATGAGAAATATTCAGGCATCATTAAAAAGTATTCTGCATTCTGGAGCTTTCCACTCTTTTTGTCACAGTATAACTGATAAATTGAGTTATAACTTGTAGCTTGAATACCTGTACGTTCATAAAGCTCTTTTGTTGGAATAATCTTATCGATTTCTTCAGGAATTCCCAAAGTTCTATTGTCACGATATGAAACAGCAGGTAAAATCTCCTTCTTGTCCTTATCAAGAAGAACATAGTCAACACCCCATGTGTCAATGGCAACTGTTTCGGGATGAATTCCTTTTTTGTGGCACTCTTTAAGACCGTTTTTGATTTCTGTAAAGAGTTTATCAATATCCCAACAAAGAGTACCGTCAATATCAACTATTCCGTTTTCAAATCGGTATATCTCTTCAAGTTTCAGTTTGCCGTTTTCAACATATCCGAGAATATGACGACCACTTGAAGCCCCCATATCGATAGCTAAACAATATTTCATAATTATATTACACCTTTTTGTAAAATAAGGTTTGCATAAAGTGCAGATTCACCTGTAGCAATGATTGCATAACACTTTTTAGCCTGTTCATAGAACTCAAATCGTTCATATTCGCCGAAAACATCGGCGCCTCTGTCATCGTGCTTTGCAACGATTTCTTTGTATTCATCCCAAATAGGTGTTTCCACATTGTCACCTGCCATAACCTGCATTAACATAATAGGTGAGTCCACATAAGTATCAAGAGGAAAAACTGTGAGAATAGCATCAAGAAGGTCAGTTGCACTATGACCGTCAGCACGGATTACAATTGCATCCTTACCCATGCTTTCAGCAGGGAAATTAGCATCAGCAATAACAATTCTGTCGCTGTGTCCCATTTCACAAAGAACCTTGAGTAATTCAGGTGATATGATTTTTGGTATATTTTTAAGCAT
>JAZNJX010000085.1:0-5187 GCA_045578245.1 Candidatus Fimenecus sp.
CGGTGATTATTTCAACGATTACGATATGCTTAAAACAGTCGGACTTCCCGCATGTTGCGGGCAAGCACCAAAAGCAATGCACGAAATAGCAAAATTTCACGCGTGTCATTGCAATAATGGCGCAGTCGCAGACTTGCTTGAATACATAATGAATGATTACAAAGAATAATTAAAAAATAGGGGGAGTAAAAATGAATGCTTCTTTGAAAAAAGAACTTGAAATTTTTGCAACAAAAGAAAGACTTCTCTTGTTAGAAGGTATTTTCAATGCTAAGGCTGGCCATCCAGGTGGCTCACTTTCAATTGCTGAACTTATGGCATATCTCTATAATGTGGAGATGAAAGTTGACACATCTAATCCAAAATGGGAAGAGCGTGATAGATTTGTTCTTTCAAAAGGACATGCAGCACCCGCTCTTTATGCAACACTTGCACTTAAAGGCTTTTTTCCAACAGAAGATATGAAAACCCTTCGCAAATCTGATTCTTATCTTCAGGGACATCCAAGTATGAAATGTGTTCCTGGTGTTGATATGAGCACAGGTTCTCTCGGTCAGGGTATTTCTGCAGCTGTTGGTATGGCTCTTGCAGCAAAACTTGATAACAAAGATTTCAGAGTTTATACAATCCTTGGTGACGGTGAAATCGAAGAAGGTCAGGTTTGGGAAGCAGCAATGTTTGCTAATGCAAAGAAACTTAATAATCTTGTTGTAGTTGTTGATAACAATAATCTTCAGATTGACGGTACAATTGAAGAAGTTAACTCACCATATCCAATTCCAGAAAAATTCACAGCCTTTGGTTTTAATACAATCGAAATCGACGGCAATAACTTTGATGAAATCGAAAGTGCGTTTGAGGTTGCAAAGGCTTGTAAGAGCAAACCTACTGCAATCGTAGCAAAAACAGTTAAAGGCAAAGGCGTTTCCTATATGGAAAATCAGGTTAACTGGCACGGTGCAGCTCCAAATGAAGAGCTTTATAATCAAGCAGTAGCTGAACTTACTGCAAAACTTAACGAATTGGAGGGTGTATAAAATGAGCGAAGTAATTAAAACAGCAACTCGTGATGCTTACGGTAAAGCACTCGTTGAATTAGGTAATACAGACGCTAAAATTCTTGTTCTTGATGCAGACTTAGCTGCTGCAACAAAAACTGGTATGTTCAAAAAAGAACACCCTGAAAAATTCATTGACTGTGGTATCGCAGAAGGCAATATGATGGGTGTTGCTGCTGGTCTTGCAAGTGCAGGATACACGGTATTTGCTTCATCATTTGCAATGTTCGCAGCAGGTCGTGCTTTTGAGCAGGTTAGAAACTCAATTAGCTATACAAATCTCAATGTTAAAATCGGTGCAACTCATGCAGGTATCTCTGTTGGTGAAGATGGTGCAAGCCATCAGTGTTGTGAAGATATCGGTCTTATGAGAACAATTCCAAATATGGTTATTCTCAATCCTGCTGATGATGTTGAAGCAAGACTTTGTGTTATGGCGGCAGCAAAGCATGAAGGTCCTGTTTATATGCGATTTGGTCGTCTTGCAGTGCCAAGAGTATTTGATGAGAACTATAAGTTTGAAATCGGTAAAGGCTCAGTTCTTAAAGAAGGTGACGACGTTACAATCATCGCAACAGGTCTTATGGTTAACGAAGCTCTTATAGCTTACGAAGAACTCAAAGCAGAAGGTATCAATGCAAGAGTTGTTAATATGGCTACAATCAAGCCTATTGACCGTGAGCTTGTGATTGAAAGCGCAAAGAAAACAGGCGTTATCGTTACTGCAGAAGAACACAATGTTATCGGTGGTCTTGGCTCAGCAGTTGCTGAGGTTGTTTGCGAAACAGTCCCTGTTCCGGTACTTCGTGTAGGTGTTGAAGATACATTTGGTAAATCAGGTCCTGCAGTTCAGCTTCTTCATGAGTTCGGACTTGATGCGGCAAATATCGTTGCAAAATGTAAAGCAGCAGTAGAACTCAAAAAATAATTAATTATAAAACATATAAAAACTCCCACAAGATTGAACAAGTCCGTTAAAAACGGACTTGTTCAAGATTAAATGTGGGAGTTTTGTTTATTTAATTTTCAATTCGTAATCTTTTTTCAACAATTCCTCAACCAATGTTTTGTTATCCGTGATTTCTTTGTTAAACCAGATTCCACCGGTGCCTAAATCTTCAATTTCGTGGTAATCTGAACCTGATGTGACCAAAAGGTCGAATTTCTTTGCCCATATTTCTGCAATATCATTATGTGAATCGTGTCTTGGGTTACCATTATAAATTTCAACTCCGTCAAGGAACTGTGTATCAGTTACTTTCATACCAAATCTGAATGGATGTGCCTGATAAACAAGGAATTCATTCTGTTGACATAATTCATAGAATTTTTTGATATTAAGATTTAGTAATTCGGGTGTGTTATAAAGGAATTCTTCCGTAAGACCATAAACGAGATAATCGTTGTTGCCTTCACTTGTTCGAAAACGAATCTCCATACCTAAAAGAATAGGTATTCTTCCGTCAGCAGTTTTAACGGCTTCTTTATAACCACGTAAGAAAAAATCCACTTTTTTTCTCCATGGTAATAATTCACGACCATATTTCATATAGGTTGACGGACTTAAATGGTCAGTAACCACAATTCCGTCATAACCCGATTTAATATATTCCTCAACAGCTTTTTCTGCGCTTACATTTGCACAGTTGCTTGTGTTTTTTGTGTGAAAATGCATTTCGTATAAGTATTTTTTCAAAACAATTCCTCAATTCACTTATTATTGTTAACATTATATACTCTTTTACCCATAAAGTCGATAATTTTTTGCAATTTTACAGTATTTTATATTTGAAAAAATATATGTTTTGTATTATTATATACATTAGGTTTTTAATGGAGGTTTCATTATGAGTTGTAATTGTAATAATGCTAATGATTTTGCACTTCTTGAACCTTGTTTGCAGAAATATGCAACGGTTCCTGGAAGTCTTATAACCATTTTACAGAATGCACAGGATATTTATGGCTATTTACCAGTTGACGTTATTCTACATATTTCTCAAAGAACAGGTATAAAGGTAACTAAAATTATGGGTGTGGCAACTTTCTATTCACAGTTCAGATTACAGCCTGTGGGCAAATACCTTATTATGCTTTGTCAAGGTACAGCTTGTCATGTTAATGGCTCATTACAGATTGAAAAAGTAGTAAATGAATACTTGGGTATTAAAGATGGTGAAACAACAGAAGATGGCCTTTTTACCCTTAAAAATGTTGCTTGTCTTGGGTGTTGCAGCCTTTCGCCTGTAATGATGATAAATGACGACACATATGGCTCATTAACTCCTGAAAAAGCTGTGTCAATCTTTAAAGAATTACAAGAAAAAGCAGGGGAGGAAGAATAATGAAAATTGCAGTTGGTCAGGGCAGTTGTGGTATTGCTGCAGGTGCTATGAAAGCGTATGATGTATTGAATTCATCCCTTGATTTGAATAATAATCAACTTACTGTTACGGGTTGTATCGGTATGTGTTATCTTGAGCCTATTGTTGATGTTTATTGTGCTGACGGGCTTCACAGATTTGTAAAGGTAACAGATGAAATTGCAGAGAAAATATCAGTTGCAGTTAATGAAAATGATTTGTCACAGGTAGAGGAATATGAAATTTCAGAAGGTGACAAACAATTTCTCGAGAAACAGACAAGAATTGCACTTCGTCATTGTGGTATTATCAATCCTGAAATAATCGAAGATTATACGAATGATGACGGATATAAAGCACTTAATAAAGTTCTTACAACTATGTCACCTGAAGATGTAATTGAAGAAATCAAGACTTCAGGTCTTGCAGGTCGTGGTGGTGCAGGTTTCCCAACATGGTTTAAGTGGAATGCTGCTCGTCAGTCCGTTGGTAAAAAAAAATACCTTATTTGTAATGCTGACGAAGGTGACCCAGGCGCATTTATGGACAGAGCCGTTATTGAAGGTGACCCACACAATCTTATTGAAGGTATGCTAATTGGTGCCTATGCTATCGGTGCAAGTGAAGCAATCGTTTATGTCCGTGCTGAATACCCACTTGCAATCAAAAGACTTCAAAATGCTATTGACCAAGCTAAAGCAAAAGGCTTTATTGGTCAGAATATTATGGACACAGACTTTTCTTGTGATTTCAGAATTAAAGCAGGTGCAGGTGCATTTGTTTGTGGTGAAGAAACTGCACTTATTGAGTCCTTGGAAGGCTCTCGTGGTATGCCTCGACTCAAGCCTCCATTTCCTGCACAGTCAGGATATTGGCATAAACCATCGAATATCAATAATGTTGAAACCTTTGCAAATGTATCTTGGATTATACTCAATGGTGGTAATGCTTTCTCATCAATGGGTACAGAAAATAGCAAAGGTACAAAGGTATTTGCTCTTACAGGTAAAATCAAACGTGGTGGACTTGTTGAAATTCCAATGGGTAAAACTCTCCGTGATGTTATTTTTGATATTGGTGGAGGAATTAAGAATAATAAGAATTTCAAGGCTGTACAGATGGGTGGACCATCAGGTGGTTGTATCCCTGCAGAACTGCTTGATACAGTAATTGACTATAAAGCACTTTCAGCAACTGGCGCAATTATGGGTTCAGGTGGTATGGTTGTTATGGATGACAGCACTTGTATGGTAGAAATGGCTCGTTTCTTCCTTGACTTTACTGCAAAAGAATCTTGTGGTAAATGTGTTCATTGTCGTCTTGGAACAAAGAGAATGCTCGAAATCCTTACTCGTATTACAGAGGGTAATGGTAAGGAAGAAGATATTGAGCTTTTAGAAGAACTTTGTCTTGCAATCAAAGATGGTGCACTTTGTGGACTTGGCCAGACAGCGCCAAACCCGGTACTCACAACTCTTAAATATTTTAAGAATGAATATGTTGAGCATATTGTTGATAAGAAATGTGCTGCTCACGAATGTACAAATCTCCTTAAATACGAAATCAATGCAGATTTGTGTCGTGGTTGTACTCTTTGCTCAAAGAAATGCCCTGTTGGTGCAATTAGTGGTACAGTTAAAAATCCTCACATTATTGATATGGAAAAATGTATCAAGTGTGGTAACTGTAAAACAGTATGTAAATTCAATGCTGTGGAGGTGAAATAATTGAGTATTACATTAACTATTGACGGAAAAAAGATAGAA
>JAZNJX010000086.1:0-23428 GCA_045578245.1 Candidatus Fimenecus sp.
CTGGTGCATCGGTTGTTCCGCCAGGAGCACGGCCGAGCAGCTAAGTGCGGATTGGATAAACGCTGAAAGCATCTAAGCGTGAAGCCATCTCCAAGATAAGATTTCCCATAGCATAAGCTAGTAAGACCCCATGTGGACTACGTGGTTGATAGGCTGGAGGTGTACGCACGGTGACGTGTTTAGCTTGCCAGTACTAATAGGTCGAGGGCTTGACCATTATGCTTGGTTCAATAAAGTACAATTTCTCAAAATGATGACAATATCAATCACCTTCCCTTTGTTCAGTTTTCAGGGTACATAAAAACCTAAGCACTTTCAATCGAAGGTGCTTTTTTTTTGACTTTTTATTATATCTTGATATAATTATTTTAACAAATAAGAATTTGTGTTGGAGATATTATGTTAAAGCAAAAGAACTACAAAAAAACACTTATAGCTTGTTATCTTGGATTTGTAACGCAGGCTATATCAGCAAACTTTACCCCTCTATTATTTTTAACATTCAAGGATACTTATGGGATTACTCTTGACAAAATTGCAATGATTCCGTTAGTGTTTTATTTAACACAATTGCTCATCGATTTTGCTGCTACTAAATTTGCCGATAAAATTGGGTATCGTGCTTGTGTGGTGGCATCCCAAGTGTTGTCATCGGTAGGACTTGTATCAATGGTGTTCCTGCCGGAGTTGCTTCCCGTTCCTTTTGTTGGCATTCTGATTTCTGTAGTACTTTATGCCATTGGTAGTGGTCTTATTGAAGTTTTAGTAAGCCCGATTGTTGAAGCCTGCCCCTTTGAAAATAAGGATGGTATGATGAGCCTCTTGCATTCTTTCTACTGTTGGGGTGCAATGGGTGTCATTTTGGGTTCTACACTCTTTTTCGCTGTATTCGGTGTAGATAATTGGAAGATACTTACGATTATCTGGGCATTAGTGCCCCTATATAATACATTTAACTTTATCAAATGTCCGATTGAACGGTTAGTTGAAGACGGTAAAAGTATGAGCGCTGGTCAGTTGCTTCGATTACCGCTGTTTTGGTTAATGATAATACTTATGGTATGTTCAGGTGCATCTGAGGCAACTATGGCTCAATGGGCATCTGCATTTACAGAATCTGCAATAGGTGTTTCCAAAACGGTTGGTGATTTAGCAGGACCGTGTTTGTTTGCTATGTTTATGGGTATATCCCGTGTAGTGTATGGTAAATTTAGCGAAAAACTTGATTTGACTAAGGTTATGCTTGTCTGTGGTACAATGTGTGCGGGATGTTATCTGTTAGCATCTTTGTCTTCATTGCCAATCTTTGGACTTGCTGGCTGTGCACTTTGTGGTTTGGCAGTCGGTATTATGTGGCCGGGGTCTATCAGTATTTCTTCACAGAAATGTCCGAGAGGCGGTACTGCTATGTTTGCATTTTTGGCATTAGCCGGCGATTTAGGTGCTATGGTAAGTCCTGCTATGGTGGGAAGCATTTCCGAAATGGCAGGTGGCAATCTTAAAACCGGGTTGATTGTAGCAACGGTATTTCCCGTGGTTCTTGTATTTGTATTGCTGATTCTAAAGAAAAGGTTAGTAAAGAAATAAACAGAGAATAACAAATTTAAATTTGTCTATCTAAAAATAATTTAACCCTCGTACTTTATTGTACGAGGGTTTTGTTGTTTTTTATATTTGTTTTATTATTAATATACACCCTGAGCTACCATTGCATCTGCAACTTTTTCAAAACCTGCAATGTTAGCACCTGCGATAAGGTCATAACCTAATCCGTAACGTTCAGCAGCGCTAACTGAAATATCATAAATGTTCTTCATTGAAGACTTAAGCATTTCATCAACTTTTTCTGCTGTCCAAGCAAGTCTTTGACTGTTCTGGCTCATTTCAAGACCTGAAACGCAAACACCACCAGCATTAACTGCTTTTGATGGAGCAACAGTAACACCATTTTCAAGGAAATATTCAACAGCTTCTGCTGTTGTTGGCATATTAGCAACTTCGATGTAGTACTTTGTACCATTTGCAACGATTTTCTTTGCTTCTTCAAGTGTAACTTCGTTCTGCGTAGCGCAAGGAAGAGCAACATCAACCTTAACCCCCCATGGTTTCTGGCCGGGGAAGAACTCTGCACCGAATTTATCAGCATAGTCTTTAGCTCTATTTCTACCTGATGCACGCATTTCAAGAAGATAGTTAATCTTTTCCTCTGTTACGATACCGTCTTTATCATAAACATATCCATCAGGACCACTGAGTGTAAGAGGAATACCACCAAGCTCTGCAATCTTTTTGATTGCACCCCAAGCAACATTACCGAAGCCTGAAACTGCAAATGTCTTGCCTTTGATATTTTCGCCATCATGTGCGAGAACTTCGTTTGTATAGTAGATAGCACCATAGCCTGTTGCTTCAGGACGAACAAGTGAACCACCATAGCTGACTCCTTTACCTGTAAGAACACCGTTTTCAAATGCGCCAACAATTCTCTTATACTGTCCGAAAAGGAAACCGATTTCCTTACCACTAACACCGATGTCACCGGCAGGAACGTCAATGCTGTCACCGATATGACGCTGAAGCTCTGTCATAAATGCCTGACAGAATCTCATGATTTCTCCGTCACTTTTACCAACCGGGTCAAAGTCTGAACCACCCTTTGCACCACCCATAGGAAGACCGGTGAGTGAGTTTTTAAATGTCTGTTCAAATCCAAGGAAGTATATGATACTTGCATTTACACTTCTATGGAAACGAAGACCTCCTTTATAAGGTCCAATAGCAGAGTTAAACTGTACACGCCAACCACGGTTTACCTGTGTATTACCATTGTCGTCTGTCCATGCAATTCGGAAGCGAACTGTTCTGTCTGGTTCAGCCATTCTGCCGAGAATATCATATTTTTCGTATTCCGGATGTGCTTCAATAACCTTTTCAAGAGAACCATAAACTTCTCTTACGCACTGCATAAATTCTTTTTTGTCGCCATCACGTTCTTCAACTCTTTGAAGAATTTTTTCAATATAACTGTTCATAAAAAGACCCCCTAGTCTGTATGCTAAAAATAATAACATAAATATAGTATTATTTTCAATTATCAATAGTGAAAAATATAGTTAAGTTTTAACGCTTTAATTTGTTAAAAATGACAACATGACAGTGAGTAAGTTGCAATTTTGACATAAATTCCTGCAAAATATAAGAGAAAATGCAGGAAATCTTGTATAATTCTCTCAAATAAAGCATTTTTAAATTGCAGTTATAGTTATTATATACAAATTGACAAATAACACTCATTTTGCTAAAATATATTTGATAAAAAACTATTATGGTGTGGTTATGCAAAGATTTATTTCTAACTCAACAGAAGACACAATTGAATTAGGTAAAAGCCTTGCAGAAAGACTTAATGGTGGAACGGTTGTTGCCTTTTATGGTGGACTTGGTATGGGTAAAACTGCTTTCACAAGAGGTATGGCAAAAGCATTGGGTGTTGACGAAGAGGTAAGTAGTCCCACCTTTGCTATCGTAAATGATTACGGTGGAACTCCACCTTTATATCATTTCGATATGTACAGAGTTGAAAATTGGGATGACCTTTTTGCAAGTGGATTTTTTGATTTCTACGAAGCAGGAGGAATTCTGGCTGTGGAGTGGAGTGAAAATATCGAAAATGCACTCCCTGAAAATACAGTGAGGGTCACCATTCAGCGTGGTGAAAACGATAACCAACGAATTATTACTATTGACGGGGGAGTAGAAATATGAGAATTTTATCTGTTGATTCTTCATCTGTTACTGCTTCCGTGGCAATTACCGAGAAGGGTAAAGTGTTGGCAGAAAATTTCATAAATAATGGTTTGACACATAGTCAGACCTTGATGCCGATGGTTGAAAAGACAATTCAGAAAAGTGGAATTTCAATTAAAGATATTGACTTGTTTGCAATTACCCATGGACCAGGTTCGTTTACAGGGGTCAGAATTGGAATAGCATCAGTTAAAGGTATGGCAGATGCACTTGGAAAAAAGTGTGTTGCTGTTTCTACTCTTGAAGCAATAGCTGAGCCATTGAAAAGCGAGGACGTAATCGCTTGTGCTGTAATGGATGCAAGGTGCAACCAGGTTTATACTGCGATTTTCAACAATGGAAATCGTCTTTGTGAAGATAAAGCAGTTCTGATTGATGAACTTGGTGAAGAACTTAAACAATACGATAAAAAGATTGTGTTTATCGGTGATGGTTCAGTTTTATGTTATGAAAAACTTTGCAAAATTATCCAGAATTGTGAAGTAGCAGAGGAAAAAATCCGTTATGTTCATGGTGCATGTGTTGGATTCGTTGCAGAAGGTAAAATAAAAAACGGTGAAGAACCAATAAATTCAGCAAATCTTGTTCCTTTTTACCTGAGATTACCACAGGCAGAAAGAGAGCTTAAATTGAAAAAATAAAGTTAAAAGGGGAAATAAAAATGATAGCATTAGGCGCTGACCATGGTGGATTTGAATTAAAAGAGGCAATAAAAAAACACCTTGACGAACAGGGTGTTGAGTATGTAGATTGTGGAACATATTCTGCAGAGTCAATTGACTATGCTCCAATTGCAAAATCAACTTGTGAAAAGGTAACAAGTGGTGAATGTGAGAAGGCAATTCTTTGCTGTGGTACAGGTATCGGTATTTCAATGGCAGCTAATAAAGTAAAGGGAATCCGTGCAGCTTGTTGTTCAGACTATTTCAGTGCAAAGCTTACAAGAATGCATAACGACGCAAATGCTCTTTGCATGGGTGGTCGTGTTGTTGGTGTTGGACTTGCCCTCGAACTTGTTGACGTTTTTCTTAACACAGAATTTGAGGGTGGACGTCACCAGAGAAGAATAGACCAGATTATGGAGATAGAAAATTCATAAAATAAAAAGGAAACTTGGGGGAATAAAAAATGTCAGTTACAATTACTAACCATCCACTTATTCAGCATAAACTTGCTATTTTGAGAGATAAAAATACAGGTTCAAAGGATTTCAGAACACTTGTTTCTGAAATTGCAGCCCTTATGTGTTACGAGGCAACTCGTAATCTTCCACTTGAAGAAGTAGAAGTTGAAACACCAATTCAAAAAACAAAGGCGAGGATGATTTCAGGTAAAACACTTGCTTTTGTTCCGATACTCCGAGCAGGTACAGGTATGCTTGATGGTGTACTTTCACTTGTTCCATCTGCAAAGGTTGGTCATATCGGTATGTATAGAGACGAAGAAACAGCTCTTCCAGTACCATATTACTGCAAATTACCATCAGATATTGAAGAACGTGAAGTTATTGTTCTTGACCCAATGCTTGCAACAGGCGGTTCAGCAATTGATGCTATCAATCAGATAAAAACATACAACCCAAAATCAATCAAGTTTATGGGTATTATCGCAGCTCCAGAGGGGCTTGAGGCTCTTACAGAAGCACATCCTGATGTTGAGGTTTACTGTGCAGCCCTTGATGAAAAACTCAACGAGCATAAATACATTGTTCCCGGTCTTGGTGACGCAGGCGACAGAATCTTCGGCACAAAATAAAAACAACCTATATTGGCTCCCTCTGATGAGGGAACTGTCTTATTCGCAGAAAAAGACAGTGGGAGAGATTTGTAAGGGACGCTGACCACAGCGTCCCGATTTTTATTGACAACTTTATTTTTAAATGCTATATTTTGTTTATCTTGAGAAATGGAGAATTAATATGAAAAAATCACTCTCAATTTTACTTTCATTACTTTTTATTATTTTCATATTTACAAGTTGTGGGGCAAAGAATAAGAACCTCGTTAAAACTGACGATATAATCACAAACATTTATCCTGCCAATTGCGAAGTGTCTATCCACACCGAGAAACAGACAAAATATCTTGAAAATTCCTTTGATAAATTACCACTTGGTGTTAAAGGTAAAAAAGAATTGAGTTATCCCAAAGCCATTGAATTTCAGTGGGTATATAATGGCGATAAAACAGAAAATACAGAGTACATTTTGAACATCAGCGAAAATGCAGATATGTTAAATCCCATAACATATACCTCATCAACCGAAACTGTGGCAGTATATAATCTTAAAATTGCCACTACATATTATTGGACAGTTACTATAGACGATGAAACAAGCAAGGTTTATGAATTCACAACCGACGGTACAGCGCCGAGAAATCTATATGTTGACGGTATTACAAATGTTCGCGATATAGGTGGTTGGGTAACAGAAAACGGTAACAGAACAAATCAAGGACTTCTTTACAGATGTGCAAGACTTAACGAAAGCAAAGACAACGGTAGCGGAGTTGTTATCACAGATGCCGGTAAAAGTGTAATGCTTAATGAATTAGGCGTTAAAACCGAAATTGATGTGCGCCGTGCCGAAAAAGGTGAAACAGGCGGATTAACTGCAAGTCCTTTGGGTGATACAGTTAAATATCTTAATTTCCCTATGGACCACGCAAATGATATTCTAAATGATAATAAAGAGCAGATTATGAACTTCTTTGAAACACTCGCTGATAAAGAAAACTACCCAATGATTATTCATTGTAGTGTAGGTTGCGACAGAACGGGTATGCTCGTGTTTATGGTTAATGCGTTGCTTGGTGTTTCAGAAGAGGATTTAATCAGGGACTATATGTTCTCGAATTTCGCTGATGTTGACAATAAGAGAAAAGTTGAAACATTAAAATCAACCGCTTATTATCAGGCAATCACATCTGCAAAAGGTGACACATTAAGCGAAAAAGCCTATAATTGCCTTGCTGATTTTGGCGTGCCGGCAGAACACCTCGACGCAGTAATTTCAATACTTTCATAATAAACAAAAAGCAGAACTGATTTTTCAGCTCTGCTTTCTTTATATTTATTATTCTTTAAAACTCAACTTTCTGCACCGCACCGTTATTTTCTCTTGACTTATCCGCAAGGTAAACACATAAATGACCTGCAACTGAATCAAAAATTGAGGTACAAGCAAGGCTTGGTTTTTCACCACGAACAAATGATACGAAGTCAGCGGAAAGTCTTTCGTCACCGCCACCGTGACCACCGTAAGCACCTACCATATCACCTGTAACAAAAAGGTCAACTTCTTCAAGAATTCTTTCATCAGTAGTTGTTGGATGAATCTTAGAAACATAGAACTTTGATTCTTCAAAGTTACCGTAAATTTCACCCTTTGTACCAACAATATGTATTCTTCTAAGTGGAGTTGAAGAGCCACCAACCATATTGTGAGTACCTGTTGCACCACTTTCAAAGTTAACAAGTACTGACTGATGGTCAACTACGTTGTTATTGCATTTATAAATACACTTTCCGTAAAGTGAGTCACCTTTAAGAAGATTAATTTTATCCTCAATAGTTGGATTTTCAATATGCTCTAATTTATCCCAGATATAGAAAGCCCATCTTTCAGGCTGGTCTATGTAAAGTCGTTTTGCTGAGTATCTGCAATCTTCAACCAACGGACAGTCAACAAGACATCTTTCACCTGCATTTTCAGGTGCATTTTCGGGCTTGAACTGATATTTACCGCCAAAGCTTGAAATTGCAACAGGCTTTGTGTCGCTCATCATCCACATCATAATATCAATATCGTGACAGCATTTAGCGAGCAACATTGATGTATGACATTCGTCACTATTTGCCCATTTACCACGGATGTATGATGTTGAAAGGTGATGATAACTTACATGTTCAAGTGTCTGAATATTGATAATATCACCGATTTCACCACTTACAACTCTTTCTTTGATTCCATAGTAGAAAGGTGTATAACGAAGCACGTGACAAATCATAACCTTTGAGTTGTTTTTCTTTGCACACGCTACAATTTCTCTCATTTCGTCTTCGTTAGGTGCAAAAGGCTTTTCCAAAAGCATATCATATCCTGCATCTAAAAGAGGAATAGAGGTTTCAAGGTGCTGATGGTCCATAGTGCCATTTATGATGGTATCAGCAAGTTTGCCGTGTTTTGCTAAATCCTGTGCTGTTTCAAAGCACATATCTTCCGAGAAACCGAATTTTTTCATACACATTTCTCGTCTGACAGGATTAGGGTCAGCAACACCAACGATTTTCATAAGCTCAGGATTAGTAATAGCAAGTTCAGCATAAACTAATGCTCTGTGACCTGCACCAACAATAATCGCAGTAATTGGTTTTGACATAGTTAACATCTCCCTTGTGGGATATTTTTATCAAATGAATTATACCATATAACTACTAAATGTAAAGACGAAAACGAAAAAAGCTCCACTAAATGGAGCTTTAATATTTTTCTATTGCTGGTCTGCCCAATTGTAATTTCTTAATTCGCCACTTTCGAGGAGCTGTGGGTAATCCCACTGTCTTAATGTTTCATAAACGCCGATTGCAACTGCATTTGAAAGGTTAAGACTTCTTGCTTCGTCAATCATAGGAATTCTTACACACTTGTCTGCATTTTCAAAAAGCAATTTTTCGGGAAGTCCTGCAGTTTCTTTGCCGAATACGAGGTATGTATTGTCAGGATATTTTACATCAGAATGTCTTTTCTGTGCTTTTGTTGAAAAATAGAAGAAATTTCCACCTTTGTTCTTCTCGAAAAACTCTTCCATTGTGTCGTAATATGTAATGTCAAGAAGATACCAATAGTCAAGTCCTGCTCGTTTTAATTTCTTGTCGTCAGGAGTAAATCCCATTTTGCCAACAAGATGGAGTCTTGCACCTGTTGCAGCACAAGTCCTTGCAACATTTCCAGTATTCTGTGGAATTTCAGGCTCAACCATTACTATATTCAATACCATTTTAATCACCTTGATTTTGATTTTTATTTTGTTAATAAAAGTATAACATTTTTAGAAATAATTTTAAATATAAAATCATAATTTTTTTATTTCTTTTTCTCAAAATATTATTGCTCATTAAAAATTTTTTATGAGCAAATTGTAAAGAAGGAGGAAGAAAAATGGATAAGAAACAGGTTGGTAAAATGGTAGGTGCAGGTATGCTTGCAGGTACAGCAGCTATGGCAGTTACAAGTTCTATGACGGACAAAAACACAAAAAAGAAAATGAAGAAAACTGCTAAAAAAGCAGTGGATACTGTAACTAACGTGGTTGACAGTGTTAATAAGATGATGAACTAAGAGGCATAAAAATGAAAAGGATTTTTCAAATCAGTGCTGTTTTAGTAAGTTTATCTCTTCTTTCTTCCTGTGCAAGACTTTCAATGCCTAAATATGAACAGGTAACAGATGAAACGAGTACAAGGGAAGAAAGTACCACAAAATTAACACCTGAAACTACTGTTAACATCGAACCGATAGCGAGAAGTACGGATACAAAGAAATCCCATAGTTATGGCGTTGCAAAAGATGGTAAGGCAAATGAAATTTCAATAAATGCTCAGAATTACTTTGATACCAATAAATTTAAGGCATTTTGTCTTGATACGAAAAATGATAAAAAAGTTATGTACCTGACTTTCGACTGTGGCTATGAGAATGGATACACAGCAAAAATTCTTGATGTGTTGAAAGAAAAGGGAGTGAATGCGGCCTTTTTCTGCACATTGCCACAAGTTAAAGAAAATCCCGATTTAATCAAAAGAATGATAGACGATGGTCATATTGTCGGAAATCACTCTGTAACGCATCCATCATTTGCAGAAATATCAGAAACACAGATGTCAGAAGAAGTCAAAGGAATGGAAGAATATCTAAAAAATAATTTCAATTATAGTGAACCTTATTTCAGATTCCCAAAAGGTGAATACACGGATAATGCTTTGAGAGTAGTAGAAAAATTAGGATATACAAGTGTTTTCTGGTCATTGGCATATGCGGACTGGGATTTGAACAATCAAAAGGGTGAACAATATGCCTTTGATAAAGTCACATCAAGGTTTCATCCGGGGGCAGTAATTCTCTTGCACTCGGTTTCACCTGATAATGCTAATGCTTTAAGTAAGATAATTGATGAGGCAAGAAAACAGGGATATGAGTTTTGTTCATTAAGACAATATGTGTCGAATTAACAAAAATTATCAATAATAATTGTAATTCAACCGTTCAAACTATTACTGCAAACGCAATTGATATATAACTTTAATTGATAAGGGGTGTATTAAGATGGCAAGAAACAATAGAAGCGTAGTACCTGAAGCTCGTGAAGCTCTCAACCGTTTCAAGATGGAAGCAGCTTCTGAAGTTGGTGTAAACCTTAAGGATGGTTACAACGGTGACCTCACTTCAAAGCAGGCAGGTAGTGTCGGCGGTCAGATGGTTAAAAAGATGATTAAGTCATACGAAGAAAATATGAAATAACATTTTTCCTAAAAATTAAAGAGCCCGACGGGAATACTCGTCGGGTTCGGTTTTACCATCCACAATATAGTTCAATAAACCATGAGTAGGGAAGGTCAATAGTATCTAAATCCATATCTTCAAAATAAATATATGCAATCTGATTTGTTTTGTCATTTGTTCCAATGAAATAGATACAATGAGGATACCATTCTGAATACATTTCAAAGGAAAACCCGTCAACGATAATTGGTTCATTGTTTCTTTGGATTGGATTATCGGTTTCGTTAGATGTTCCCATCTCATTAATATTTTCATACGGATCATATAGAATTGCCTTTTGATTGTTATATGTGTCTTCATCATATTTGACTATCATAGAATATGCACGAGAGAAGAAAATAAGGAAGTTTTTTTGATAGTATTTATACTTTACTGATTTATGGTGCGGTAAATCTTCGATGTTTGGGAGAATATGTTCCTGTGCAACTTCTTTATAGTGTTTTGGATTTGTACTGTATTTAAATCCAAAAAGGTCCCAAATAAAAACAATAAAAGATATTATAATTGTAACAAGGAGAACGCAGAGAAATATTTTTGTTCCTTTTTTCATCTCAATCACCTCTAATTATAATTATAAATGAAAATACTTACTTTTGCAACAATCTTTACAGTTTGGTAATAAAAAAGTTAATAAAATGCAAAAAAACTATTGGAAAATCTGAGAGAATGTTATATAATGTTTTAAATATATTTTTATAAAGGGGAGGTAGGCGTTTTGGCATCAAAATATTCTGTTTCTTTGGAAAAAATAATTAATGAATTCGGGTTTGAAACAATATATTTACCATGTGACGCATCTGAACTTTCAATTACATCTCAGGAGGTAAGTCGTCCCGGCCTTTTACTTGCTGGCAGCGATAAATACTTTGACCCTGCACGTGTTCAGTATCTGGGATTTGCAGAATTCGAGTATGTAAAATCTTTGGGGAAAGAACAACAACTTGAAAGTATTGAACGTCTTTTCAGCAAACAACCATCTGTTGTTATTATTACAAGAAGTCTTGACCCACTTGATGGAATGGTTGATTTTGCTAAAAAATACAGAGTGCCTATTATAAGAACTGCCGAAGCAACATCTGCAAGTATGTCAACACTTATCTATTTCCTTGGTACAGCTCTTGCTCCGCGTATTACACGACATGGTGTTCTTGTTGAAGTTTATGGTGAGGGTGTTCTTATTGTCGGTGATAGTGGTGTAGGTAAAAGCGAAACTGCTATCGAGCTTATAAAACGTGGCCATCGACTTATTGCTGATGATGCTGTTGAAATCAGAAAAGCATCTGCTAAAACACTTGTAGGCTCAGCACCTGATAATATCCGTCATTTCATCGAACTTCGAGGAATAGGTATTATCAATGCACGTCGTCTTTTTGGTATGGGTGCTGTTAAACTTACTGAAAAAATCAATATGGTTATTCAGCTTGAGCCATGGGATAGCTCAAAGGTATATGACCGTATGGGTCTGGATAATGAATACATAACAATTATGGATGTTAAGATTCCATTGACAGTTGTTCCTGTTAAACCCGGTAGAAACCTTGCGGTAATTATTGAATGTGCTGCAATGAATAACAGACAGAAGAAAATGGGCTACAACGCTGCTCGTGAACTTCTCCATCATCTTGGTATGGATGAGGGTTATGAGCCAAAATCTCACGAAATTGACATCTGGCAGAATTATTAAAGAAAGAAGGAAAATCTGTGTATAAGAAAATTGCATTATTTGCTGAAAATCTTGGTGCAACAGTAGAATTCGATGCACCAATGAAAAAATATACAAGTTTTAAATGTGGCGGTAATGCAAGTCTTTTGATTATACCGGATTCTTTAGATTCTCTGCAAAAGATAATGTCTTATTGCAAACAAAAAGACATTAAACCATTGATTATCGGAAATGGTTCAAATCTTTTGGTTACTGATAATGGTATTGATAATGTTGTTATTAAAATCGGCTCAAAAATGTCAAAAACTGAGTTGATTGATGAAACAACAATTTATTGCGAAGCAGGTGCTTCATTAAAAAGTCTTTGTATGTTTGCACTTGAGAATTCTCTTTCAGGTCTTGAGTTTGCTTATGGCATTCCTGGTACACTCGGTGGTGCGGTCTATATGAATGCGGGTGCTTATGGCGGAGAAATGAAGGATGTTCTTTTCTCTTGTAAGCATATTGATTCCGATGGAAGAATTGGCGAACTGTCACAAGATGAACTTAATCTTCGATATCGTGGCAGTGCATACACCGATAATGGTTTTACAGTTGTTTCTGCTGTTATGAAATTAAAAAAAGCAGAAAAGGCTGATATAAAGGCTGCTATGGACGATAAACTACAAAGGCGAAAAGATAAACAACCCTTGGAATATCCAAGTGCAGGGAGTACATTTAAACGACCTGAAGGATATTTTGCAGGTGCACTTATTCAGGAAAGTGGTCTTAAGGGCTATACTGTAGGTGGTGCTCAGGTTAGTGAAAAACACGCAGGTTTTGTTATCAATAAGGATAATGCAACTGCAACAGATATTATTACATTGATTAAAAATGTACAATGTATTGTTTACGATAAATTCGGAGTAATGCTTGAAACTGAAGTTAAAATTATAGGCGATTAGGGGAGATACACATATGCAGCTTGTAATTGTTACCGGAATGTCCGGCGCAGGAAAATCAAGAGTAATTGACTCTTTGGAGGATATTGGTTTTTTTTGTGTAGATAATATGACACCAAAACTTATTCCAACCTTTGTTCGACTTCTTAATGACTCAGCGGAAGTAAGAGAAAAAGTCGCAATTGTCGCTGACGTGCGTCTTGGAGGTTCTTTTTCACATCTTTTTTCAGCGCTTGAAGAGTTGAAGACGATGGAATGTGAATACAAAGTATTATTTGTTGATGCGGATAACGAGGTTATTTTGCGAAGATATCAGGAAACAAGAAGAAAGCATCCACTTTTAAAGTTTGATACCTCTAAACCCTTAGTAGAAATTCTTATGCAAGAACGTGAAATGCTTAAAGATGCAAGGAATATTGCTGATTACGTTATTGATTCGTCATATCTGTCCATGGCTCAGCTTAAAGAAAGAGTCGCAACTCTTTTTTTTGAAGATGTAGCGAGAACAATGAAAATCACTGTTCTTTCTTTTGGCTTTAAATATGGTGCACCAAAGGATTCTGACTTGGTGTTTGATGTTCGTTGTTTACCAAATCCATTTTATGTACCGGAACTTAAGAATCAGACCGGACTTGATCAGCCCGTTTATGACTATGTAATGAGTTTTGATGAAGCAAAGGGACTTGAGCCAAAACTCCTTGACTTGATTTCATATCTTGTTCCTTTATACAGAAGTGAGGGTAAGAGTCAGCTTACTGTTTCTGTAGGTTGTACAGGTGGTAAACACCGTTCGGTTGTATTTGCCGAAAAAGTATATAAAAAAATAAAAGAAGATGGATTTAACGTATCTGTATATCACAGAGATATAAATAGATAAAGGATTTTTATTATGTCGTTTTCATCTGATGTAAAAAATGAAATTCTGTCGGTGGAAATTGAAAGCAAGTGTTGTTTACACGCTTTTGCATATGGTGTATTTCTATTTTCAAGAGGGTTTTCGTATTACGATATGTATCTGATGACTGAACATAGTGGTGTGGCAGAAAAGTACGCAGAACTTATGAAAACAGTTTGTGGAGTTAAACCTAATTTGATAAAGTCAGATGCAGGTAAATACAAAGTTGAGATTTCCAGTAGGGAAGACAGGTTAAAGGTACTTAAAACCTTTGGATATGATAAAAAGAATGGTGCGTCAAGAATCAATTGGGGTAATTTTACTGACGAGTGCTGTAAAATTTCTTTCCTTAAAGGTGCTTTTTTGACTTGTGGTACAGTCAATGACCCAAATAAGAATTACCACCTTGAATTTGTTGTGCCATATCTTAATTTAAGTCGTGACTTGAATTTGTTTATAAATGATTATCCTGATTTGAATGTTGTTCCAAAAAGTATAGTACGTAACTCAAACTACGTGATATATTTCAAAGACAGTGAGTCAATTGAGGATTTGCTTACTGTAATGGGTGCATCAAACTCATCCTTGGAGATAATGGGTGTTAAGATGTACAAGGATTTAAGGAATAATGTTAATCGAAAAGTAAACTTTGAAAATGCAAATCTGGATAAAACATTGGGAGCATCATCCAAACATATTGACGCAATTATACATATAAAAAATACGGTGGGACTTTCGTTCCTTTCTGACGATTTAAAAGAACTTGCCGAATTAAGATTGGATAATCCCGGTTTGTCGTTGCGTGAGTTAGGAAACAGTTTGACTAATCCTATTTCTCGTTCTGGGGTTAACCATCGATTACAAAGAATATGTGAAATTGCAAAAGAACTCAAAAAGTAGGTGTTTATGTGAGAAAAGAGGAATATTTTGATATTACCTTTGATACTCAAAAAAAAGAAGTTCCTGTAACTGCTAAAAAGGGTATATGGAATTTTGTATATAATTGGCTTGATTCGTTAGTATTTGCTATTGTTTTAATACTTGTTGTATTTGTATTTGCATTCAGAATTGTCGGTGTTGTTGGCGATTCAATGAATCCAACTCTTCAAAGTGGGGAATGGTTGGCAACTAAAGCCATTAACACAACAATAAACAGAGGCGATATTGTGATTGTAACTCAACCAAATGACATTAATGAACCTTTGGTAAAACGTGTAATTGCTGTTGGTGGAGATACTATTGATATCGATTTCAATAGGGGAGATGTAAAGGTTAATGGCGAGATAATTGACGAGCCTTATATTAAAGAATTAACACACCGACGCGGTGACTTCAGTGGTCCTATTACCATTCCGGAAGGTTATGTCTTTGTAATGGGTGATAATCGCAACGATTCGCTTGATAGCCGTTTTAATTCTGTCGGATTAATAGACGAACGTTATGTTCTCGGTGTGGCGGAATTCAGATTCTATCCTTTTGATAGCTTGGAGATAACAAATAATGAACAATGATAAGTTACTTAGAAATGTGTATGACTTTGCTTCAACCGTTGTTTCTTCTGTACTGGTTATCTGTGTGATTTTTACATTCTTTTTTAAACTTTCAACAGTTAACGGACAGTCAATGGAAAAAACATTGTATAATGGTGATAGGCTTATTATAAGTGCCGTTTCAAAAGATATAGAGTATGGTGATGTTGTAATCATTTCACAACCCAATGCGTATAGCAAAGTTCTTATTAAAAGAGTAATTGCTGTAGGTGGACAAACTATTGAATTTGACAGCAAAAAAGGTACAGTTTCAGTTGATGGTAAAGTATTAAATGAGCCTTACATTAAAGAAAAAATGGATATTTCACCATTTATGAAAGATAAATATGTTGTTCCTGAAGGAAAATTCTTTGTAATGGGTGATAATCGAAATCATTCTGCTGATAGTCGTGATATTGGTGTAGGTATGATTGATGAAGATTATATTTTAGGAAAAGTAATATACAGATTTGGTGATAAAAGGTTGTTTAATTCCTGAATTTAAGGAGTTTTAAAATGGGTGATAGTCAAAGACAAATAGTTCAGTGGTTCCCGGGACATATGGCCAAAACACGCCGTCTAATTAAAGAGAGTTTATCCCTTGTTGATGGTGTAACGGAAATTATTGATGCGAGAATACCGAATAGTAGTTCAAACCCTGAACTTGAAGAATTAATTAATGGTAAACCACGTATTGTACTTTTGAATAAATGTGATTTAGCAGATAAGAAAACCACAGAACAATGGGTTCAGTATTATAAAAATAAAGGCGTTTGTGCAATACCTGTTGACTGTCGTACGGGTAAAGGTCTTAATAATTACATTGTTGCAGTCAGAGAAGTGCTTAAAGGTGTAATTAAGAAAAATGAAGATAGGGGAATGCCAGGAAAAGCCTTGAGAATTATGGTTGTTGGTATTCCTAATACAGGTAAATCATCCTTCATTAATCGTATGGCAGGTTCTGCAAAAGCCAAGGTTGCCGATAAAGCAGGTGTCACAAGACATAACCAATGGTTTCCTATTGGAAACGGAATCGAATTGCTCGATACTCCCGGTGTTTTGTGGCCTAAATTTGATGACCCCAAAGTAGGGGACAGACTTGCTTTTATCGGTTCAGTTAAGGATGAAATTCTTGATGCTGAAACATTGGCAATAAGACTTCTTGAGGTTATGAAGAAAGACTATTCTGACAGACTTACTGAAAGATATAAGATAGATAACTTTGCCGATAAGGAAGCTTGGGAAGTTCTTGAAATGATTGGCAAAAAACGTGGAATGATGATAAAAGGTGGAGAAATTGATTACGAAAGAGCATCAGTAATGTTACTTGACGAGTATCGTGGTGGAAAGCTCGGACTGATTTCTCTTGAAAAACCGGAGTAAGATATGGATTATTTATACGAACAAAAAGCAGTTGACGCAGGATATAAAGTTATCTGTGGAATCGATGAAGCTGGTCGAGGTCCATTGGCAGGACCTGTGCATGCAGCTGCAGTTGTATTGCCTATTGGACTTGAAATTGAGGGTCTTAATGACTCGAAAAAACTGACTGAAAAGAAAAGAGAACAGCTTTTTGATGTGATTTGTGAAAAAGCTATTGATTATTCAATTGGTGTTGCAACAGAGCAGGAGATTGATGAAATCAATATTCTCAACGCAACTTTCCTTGCAATGCACAGAGCAGTTGAGGGATTAAAAGTCAAACCTGACTATGCTTTGATTGATGGTAATCAGTATCCTAAAGTTCCTTTTGTTATGGAAGAAACCGTTGTAAAAGGCGATGCAAAAAGTATGTCTATTGCAGCTGCATCAATCTTAGCAAAAGTAAGCCGTGACAGATTTATGCTTCAAAAAGCAGAAGAATATCCACAATATCAATTTGAAAAACATAAAGGCTATGGTACAAAAGTTCACTATGAAGCAATAAGAGAATATGGACCATCACCAATACATAGACATACATTCTTAAAGAAATTCTATGGTGAAAAATAATGGATAAGCAGTTGCTTGGAGTGTATGGTGAAATTATTGCATCAAGATACTTAAGAGAACATGGGTATCTTATACTTTCAGCCCATTATAGTAGTAGAATGGGTGAAATTGATTTAATTGCCAAGGATAAGAAATATGTTTGCTTCGTTGAAGTTAAAACACGAAGTGAGAATATGAAATATGCTCCTGCTGACGCAGTTGACTCAGCAAAAAGGAAAAGAATCATTGCGACTGCAGGTTTGTTTATGAAAGAAAACGCCATTAAACTTCAACCAAGATTTGATATCATTGAGATTTATTTCGAGAATGATGAGCCCAAAAAACTCAATCATATTGAGGGTGCTTTTGATTCTAACGGACAATAAATAATAGTTGAAAAACAATATTTTATATGATAAAATACCACACGAAAAGGATGTGTTTTAAATGTTTTATACAAGTACAAGAGATAAGTCAGTTAAAGTAACAGCTGCCGAAGCTATCGCAAAAGGCATTTCATCAGAGGGTGGACTTTTTGTTCCTACTGAAATTCCTGCTGTTTCAGCTGAATTCATTGAAAAGCTTGTTCCAATGACATATATAGAAAGAGCAAAAGAAGTTCTCAGACTTTACCTTACAGATTTTACAGAAGAAGAACTTTCAATGTGTGTTGAAGGTGCATATAAAGCAGGTAAGTTCAGCTCTGAAAAGGTTGCTCCTTTATATAAATTATCAGATACAGCAAATGTTCTTGAATTATGGAGAGGTCCAACCTGCGCATTTAAGGATATGGCACTTCAGCTTCTCCCATATCTTCTTACAGTTTCAGCAGGAAAGACAGTTAAGGATACTGAAATTGTAATTCTTGTTGCAACATCTGGTGATACTGGTAAAGCAGCCCTTGAAGGCTTTGCAGATGTTCCTAACACAAAAATTCTTGTTTTCTATCCTGTTGATGGCGTTAGCCCAATGCAGAAACTTCAGATGACAACACAGGAAGGCAATAATGTCAGCGTTTGTGCTATCGAAGGTAATTTCGACGATGCACAGAGTGGTGTTAAGAAGATTTTCACAGATAAAGATATTGAAAAGAAATTCAAGGAAAACGGACTTGCATTCTCATCTGCTAACTCAATCAACTGGGGTCGTCTTGTACCACAGATTGTTTACTATGTATCAGCATATTGTGATATGATTCAGAATGGTGAACTTAAAAACGGTGAAGAAATGAACGTTGTTGTTCCAACAGGTAACTTTGGTAACATTCTTGCTGCTTACTATGCAAAGAGAATGGGTGTGCCTGTTAAAACTCTTATCTGTGCTTCAAATGCAAATAACGTTCTTACAGATTTCTTGACAAGTGGTACTTATGATAAGAACAGAGCTTTCTATTGCACAACATCTCCATCAATGGATATTCTCATTTCAAGTAACCTTGAAAGACTTTTGTTCCACCTCTGTGGTGAAAACGATGTTCAGGTTGCTGAGTGGATGGCATCTCTTAATAATGATGGTAAATATACAGTTTCTGCAGAAGTTGCTGATAAGGTAAAAGCATTGTTTGCAGCAGGTTGCTGTAATGATGCAGAGACAAAAGTAACAATCGGAAAAGTTTTTGAAGACAAGAACTATCTCTGTGATACTCATACTGCAGTTGCAGTTAAAGTGTATGACGATTACGTTGAATCAACAGGGGATAAAACACCTACTGTTATTGCTTCAACAGCAAACCCATATAAATTCTCTGCAAGTGTTCTCGCAGCTATTACTGATGAAATCAAAGCAGATAATGAATTTGATATGGTTGATGAACTTTTCGAAAAGTCAAACGAGCCTGTACCACAGCAGCTTGCAACTCTTAAAGGCAAAGAACCACGATTTACAAGAGTAAGCAAGAAAGAAGATATGAAACGGGTTGTTTTTGACTTGTTAGGTATCTAAGTACAAATAGTAATGCGGAAGCCGTATTAAGTCGGTTTCCGCATTTGAATTTAGTTTTATTCTACATCAGAAATTTTCAACTTAAAGGTCGCACATCTTGTATCATCACAAGTGCAAGCACTGTGTGTACCAACCTTAATTCCGTCAGCAGTGCAGTTCATGTGTCCATCGTTGAATGTACAATGACATGCATCGCAAGTAATGTTTTTATTCTTATCCATTTTTTTTGCCCCCTTTCATGTTTATTTTTTGAAAGTTCATTATAATTATTCATAGGAGAAATTTCTTTATGTCAGTTTATGTTATCGGTGATACACATTTATCACTTTCAGTTGATAAGCCCATGGATATTTTCAAGGGCTGGGATGACTATGCCCTCAGACTTGAAAACAACTGGCAAAGACTTGTTTCTAAAGAAGATACAGTTATAATCAATGGCGATGTTTCGTGGGCAATGAGCCTGGAAGAAGCCGAAAAAGATTTCGAGTTTTTGAATAGTCTTAACGGTACAAAGATTATTTCAAAAGGTAATCACGATTATTGGTGGAACACAATTACAAAAATGGAAAAATTCTGCAAAGAAAAGGGTTTTGATACAATCAAGTTTCTCCATAATAATGCATATAGAATAGGGGATGTTTCTGTTGCGGGAACTCGTGGCTGGTTCTTTGATGCAGAAAGTGAAAATATTGATAAAGTAATGGCTCGTGAGTGTGCAAGGCTGCAACGCTCTATTGATGAAGCGAGAAAGCTTGGTGGGGAAGTTGTTGTGTTTCTTCATTATCCACCTATCAGTATCTCAAGAAAATGTGAACCAATTTTCAATGTTTTAAAGGAAAATAATATAGAAAGATGCTACTATGGACATTTGCACGGTGGCGCTATAAAAGGTGCTATTAATGAGGAAAAAGATGGTATAAAATTTCGTCTTGTTTCAGCAGATTTTTTAGAATTCTGTCCTTATCTTGTGAATTTAGAGTAGATTTTATTTAAATCAATGGCAAAAATCCTTATTTTGTCAGAAAATCTTAAGGAAAATATTGTATTTGTAAATTTAATGTGATATAATATTATGAATTTTGCGGTAACATAAAATGCTGTAAACAATAATATTCAGGAGGAATATTTGATGTTAAAATCAACAAACAATGTAGAAACAAATGTCTACGAACTTGAAATCACTGTAGATGGTGAAAAATTTGAGGTTGCTGTTCAGAAGGCATATCTCAAAGAGAGAAAGAATATCACTATCAAGGGCTTCAGAAAGGGTAAGGCACCAAGAAACTTCATCGAAAAGATGTATGGTGAAGGCGTTTTCTATGAAGATGCTCTTGAACTTCTTTATCCAGAAGTTGTTAGCGAAGCAATTCTCGAGTCAAAGCTCGAAGTTGTTGGCACTCCTTATGACCTTGAAGTACCTGAAATTGGTAAAGATGGTGTTGTATTAAAGCTTAAGGTTGCTGTTAAGCCTGAAGTTAAGCTTGGCGCTTATAAAGGACTTAAGGCAACAAAACCTGCTTGCAAAGTATCAGCAGACGAAGTAAAGGCTGAACTAGCTAAGATGCAGGAACAGAATTCAAGAATGATTAGCGTTGATGACAGAGCAGTTAAGAAGAACGATACAGCAGTTATCGACTTCGAAGGTTTCGTTGATGGCATTGCTTTTGATGTCGGTAAGGCTGAAAACTATGACCTCGTTATCGGTAGCGGTTCATTTATTCCAGGCTTTGAAGACCAGATTATCGGTCACAAAATCGGCGAAGAATTTGATGTTAACGTTACTTTCCCTGCAGAATATCAGGAAAACCTTGCATCAAAGGATGCAGTTTTCAAGATTAAGCTTCATGAAATCAAGGTTAAGGAACTCCCTGCTCTTGATGATGAATTCGCAAAAGACGTTAGTGAATTTGATACTCTTGACGAACTTAAGAAGAGTGTAAAGGCTCAGCTTGAAGATGCAAAGAAAGCTGACGCTGACAATAAAGTAGTTAACGACCTTCTTGAAGAAGTTGTAAAGGGAATCGAAGTTGAAATTCCTGAAGTTATGATTGAGGAAGAAATCGACAATATCGTTAATAACTTCAACTACAGACTTCAGTCACAGGGTCTTGACCTCAATACATACCTTTCATATACAGGTATGGAAATGGCTGCTTTCAGAGAAGGCTATAAAGAAAATGCTGAAGCTCAGGTTAAACTTAGCCTTGCTATCGAAGCAATCGTTAAGGCTGAAGGTATCGAAGCAACAGATGACGAAGTTAATGCTGAATATGAAAACCTTGCTAAGACATACGGTATGGATGTTGAAGCAGTTAAGAAGGCAATTCCTGCTGAATCACTTGCTGGTGACATCAAGTCAAAGAAAGCAATTGACTTCGTAAAAGACAATGCTAAAGTAACAGAAGAAAAAGTAGCGGCTAAGAAAACAACAAAGAAAGCTGCTGACGATGCAGAAAAGCCTGCAAAGAAACCTGCAGCAAAGAAAACAACAAAGAAAGCTGCAGACGCTGAATAAGAATTTATATGTTTAAGTGTTGAAGAATTGTCCAATAATCAAAAGGACAATTCTTTAATGCTTTTCAAAGTTATTGAATGGAGGTAATATTATTATGGCACTTGTACCATACGTTGTTGAACAGACAAACAGAGGGGAAAGACAGTACGATATTTTTTCAAGACTTTTGAACGACAGAATTATCGTTTTGTCAGATGAAGTTAATGATGCAACTGCATCTTTGGTGGTAGCACAGTTACTTTATCTTGAGGGACAGGATAGCGAAAAAGATATTAGCCTTTATATTAACAGTCCTGGTGGCTCAGTTTCTGCAGGACTTGCGATTTACGACACCATGCAGTACATCAAATGTGATGTTTCAACTATTTGTATGGGTATGGCTGCAAGTATGGGCGCATTCTTGCTTTCATCCGGTGCAAAGGGAAAGAGATTCGCTCTTCCAAACAGTGAAATCATGATTCATCAGCCTTTGGGTGGTGCAAAAGGTCAGGCAACTGATATTAAAATTGCTGCTGAGCATATTCTCAGAACAAGGGATAAGCTCAATAAAATCCTTGCTGAAAATACAGGCAAACCTGTTGAACAGATTGCTGTTGATACAGAAAGAGACAACTGGCTTTCTGCTCAGGAAGCAATGGATTATGGCATTGTAGATAAAGTTTTCTATAAGAGATAACCTTACCAGACAAGGAGATTTGTTATGGCAAGAGATAACGAAAAAGATAGAAATGTAAGATGCTCTTTCTGTGGTAAAACACAGGAGCAGGTTGATAAACTTATTGCAGGTCCCGGTGTTTATATCTGTGATGAGTGTATTGAACTCTGTATGGGAATTATTGATGAAAATGCAGAGCAATCACACAGAAAACAGGGTAAAAAGGTTAAACTTGAAGAAAAAGTTTTACCTAAGCCACAGGAAATCAAAGCAAAACTTGATGAATATGTTGTTGGTCAGGATGCCGCAAAAAAAGCATTGAGTGTTGCAGTTTATAACCATTACAAGAGAATATATCATGGCTCTGATGATGGCGTAGAAATCCAGAAGAGTAATGTTGTGCTTTTAGGACCTACCGGTGTAGGTAAAACAGTACTTGCACAGACTCTTGCGAAGATTATTGATGTTCCGTTTGCTATTGCTGATGCAACTACTCTTACTGAGGCGGGTTACGTTGGTGAAGACGTTGAGAACATTCTTTTACGTCTTATTCAAGCTGCTGATTTTGATATTGAAAAGGCTGAATGCGGTATTATTTATGTTGATGAAATCGACAAGATAGCGCGAAAGAGTGAAAATCCTTCAATTACCCGTGATGTAAGTGGTGAAGGTGTTCAACAGGCTCTTCTTAAAATTCTTGAAGGAACAGTTTCTAATGTTCCACCACAGGGTGGACGAAAACATCCTCAGCAGGAATTTATACAGATTGATACGTCAAATATCCTTTTTATCTGTGGCGGTGCATTTGACGGAATTGAAAAAATTGTCGAAAAGCGTGCAGGCAACAGCGGACTTGGTTTTGGTGCTGATATCAAGAATAAAGCACAGTTCCAGGAAGAAGATGTCTATTCAAAAGTTATAGAAGTCGGATCGTAGCCATGTCGTTCTG
>JAZNJX010000087.1:0-4942 GCA_045578245.1 Candidatus Fimenecus sp.
GTTGAACATCTGAACGTAATCTTCAGGTTTAATTTCTGTATAGGATTTTCCATTGCTGGAAACTTTAATAGAAATACCAGCAAATTGACGGTTGCCCGAAATACGACAGCCAGCAAATACTAATTTGTCGATATCTGTACGTTTTGCGCCAAGGTCAATTGTAATTTCGTTGACAGAACCAGCATTTAAGAAGCCAACTTGTCCCAAATAAGCGTCATCCAAGAGAATACCGTCTGTGAGAAGAGTACCATCATCTACTCCTTTGGAATAATAAACTGGTTTTCCATCTTCAGTATTAACGCCAACAGTTGTATATTTTTTGCCTGCTGCGTAGTTGATTTCTGTAGGATCTTCGATGATTTCATCAGTTACAGGAATCATAACAAATTTCTGGTTATTGCTATCTGCATAATATGTCCACATTTGAACATTTGCTTGGTCAAAGTTAGCATCAATAGCTCTTGTTTCAGAGCAAGCTGGGAAAATTGAAACGATATAAGCGAGAGTGCCAATCTCTTCGGAAGCGTCAGCACGAACTGCAACAGAGTATCTCTGAGTGTTTAAGTCGTTGCTTTCCCAAGTTCTGATGTTTGTTCCATCAGCATCAACACCACAGTCAACATCAAGAGTTCTGCCTGTGCCTTTGTTTACAACTTTATATTTGCCATTTTCTTTGAGTTCAAATTTCCAAACTAATTCGCTAACAGGTTTTTCGTAATCATCTGGAGAAGCAAGTCTAACGTCATCTTCAACGTTTATCCAAACTTTTCCGTCCATTGAGCGAATTATAAAATATTTTCCGTCAAAGAGGTCTGCTTCAGGTTCAACAACTTCTGGAATATATTCTGCCCAGTTTGCATTTTCACCGAAAATCATATCTTTTCCGCCGATTTCAAGACCAGGAGCTCCGGCTGCGGGATATCTGTTTGTGGTAGCATCATTTGCTTCTGTGAACATGATTTTTCCCCACTGTGCAAGTACGCCTTCGAGGTCCATTTTGTAGAATCCTGTTGCATCGTCTTTTGTCATAGCAACGCCAGGCCATTCGCCATTTTTATCGCCGCCATCAGTATAAATGTATGCATAAACGTTTTCCCAGTTGTAGGATTCGTTATCAAAATATACGGTTGCTTTTACAACTTCTTCTGCGGAAGATTCTTCTTCAGAGGAAGGTTCGTCAGGAATAGCAGGAATGTCTGCACTGTTAACTGCTTCGATTTCATAAACTGCACAGCACCATGTCAAGTTTTTGATAGAAAGAACAAGAGAGGATGCTGTTATTGCATCAAATTTGATTGTAACAACAGGATTCTTTTCTACTGCTCTATCAACAGTGATAGAAGTAATTGCAACAGCTGCACCATTTGCAGAGAGAGCATAAAATGCTGCTTCGTCTGTTACGTTCCAGCTTGGTCCTGGATTTCCAGCATAAACTACGATTGTATCAATTGTAGCTTCTTCGCCGAAAGACAATGTGTAATCTGTCCATTTGCCAGTTACTTGAGTGTTTACTGATTGTTTGGTAAGATAGTCATTTCCAGAACCATCGCCCTTGTAGCCATCAGTAAGAACAGATGCGTCAGCGCTGTCTCCACGAACTTCTGATCCTTCTGTAGCAGCTGGAGCAAACGTGATTGTTAAATTTGCGGCAGATGCAAAGTTGATAGCGCATGTTGAAGCAAGCATCATAACAACAAGAGCAAAAGCAACAAACTTTTTAAAAGTGCTTTTTTTCATGAGAGAATACCCTTTCTTAGTTTTTTTTAGGATTTTGCAAGGTCATTTTAACACATATACAACAATTTGTCAATAGGATTTTTGTATATAACATACATTTTTTATTTACAATTTAATCTCATTAATAACATAAAAACCAAATCAAACACGGTTTGCTTTTTATCTTTGCTGTCAAAATATGATTCTTTAACGTATTTATATCTCGAAGTGCTGTTCATTTCATAACAATATAAGCATCGCTTTCTCTTTTGCTTCTTTTCTTTATTGTTAAAATATGATACTTTAACATATTTATATCCCGAAGTAATATATCCCCTCAATAATATAAGCATTGCTTTCTCTTTTGCTTCTTTTCTCTTTCACAGAAAGAGAAAAGAAGGACAGCACGACCTGTCCTTCTTTAAATATTCTGATAAATATTAAATTATTGAGCAGCAGCGTCGATGATAGCAACGAAATCAGGAGCTTTAAGAGAAGCACCGCCAATAAGACCACCATCAACATTTTTCTTTGAGAGAAGCTCAGCAGCATTTTTAGCGTTCATAGAACCGCCATATTGAATTGTTGTAGCTTCAGCAACATCAACACTGTAAAGTTTAGCAAGAACGCCTCTGATGATTGCACAAACTTCTTCTGCTTGGTCAGCAGTTGCAGTTTTGCCTGTTCCAATAGCCCAAACGGGTTCGTATGCAATGATGATATTTTTCATATCTTCTGCAGAAACACCGAGAAGGTCAACCTTTGTTTGCATAGCAACGATTTCTTCTGTTATGCCTTGTTCTCTCTGTTCGAGAACTTCGCCAACGCAAAGGATAACTTTAAGACCGTTTGCGAGAGCAGCTTTAACTCTTGCGTTTACTGTGTTGTCAGTTTCGCCGAAATACTGTCTTCTTTCGCTGTGTCCAATAATAACGTATTCAACACCAGCCTCTTTAAGCATTGCACCTGAGATTTCACCTGTGAAAGCACCTTTTTCAGCCCAGTGAATGTTCTGAGCAGCAATTTTGATATTGCTTCCATCAGCAGCAGCTATTGCAGCTGCGATAGAGGTGAAGGGAACGCCAGCAATAATTTCACAGTATGAAGTGTCTTTTCCTGCGAGTTCTGCTTTGATTGCGTTGATGAGAGCCGTTGATTCTACGGCTGTGTTGTTCATTTTCCAGTTACCAGCGATAACCGCCTTACGTTTTGCTTTATCCATTTTCTATTCCTTTCGATTACACGTTAATTATTTATCGTTGAGACAAGCGATTCCTGGGAGTTCGAGGCCTTCAAGGAATTCAAGGGATGCACCGCCGCCTGTAGAAACGTGAGTTATTTTGTCTTTGTATCCGAATTTTTCAACTGCAGCAGCACTGTCGCCACCACCGATTATAGAGATAGCGTTGGAGTTAGCAACTGCTTCTGCAATAGCTTTTGTTCCTTTTGCAAAGTTGTCGAATTCGAAAACTCCCATAGGTCCGTTCCAAATTACTGTGCCTGCATCTGCAATAGCAGCAGCAAACATCGCTCTTGTTTCTGTTCCGATGTCAAGTCCTTGATAATCATCAGGAATTGCATTTGTTGGATAGATTGCTGAAGGTGAATCGTTAGAGAATTCTTTTGCACAAACTGTATCAACGGGGAGAAGAAGTTTAACGTTCTTTGCTTTTGCTTTTGCAACGAGTTCGTTTGCAAGGTCGAGCTTGTCAGCTTCGCAGAGAGATGTTCCAATAGAACCGCCCTGAGCTTTAACAAACGTATATGCCATACCGCCGCCGATAATGAGTGTGTCAACTTTTTCAAGCAAGTTATTGATAACACCAATTTTATCAGAAACCTTTGCACCGCCGAGGATAGCAACAAAAGGACGTTTTGGAGCTTCAAGAGCACCGCCCATAATTTTGATTTCTTTCTGAATGAGGTATCCGCAAACTGCTGGAAGATAATCTGCAACGCCAGCTGTTGAAGCGTGAGCTCTGTGAGCTGTTCCAAAAGCATCGTTTACATAGATTTCAGCAAGAGAAGCCAATTTTTTAGCAAATTCTGCATCATTCTTTTCTTCTTCTTTGTGGAAACGAACATTTTCAAGAAGCATAACGTCGCCATCTTTGAGAGCAGCAGCCTTAGCAGCAGCATCTTCGCCAACAACATCTTTTGCGAGAGCTACTTCTTTGCCAAGAAGCTCAGAAAGTCTTTTTGCAACGGGAGCGAGAGTATATTTCATATTAAATTCGCCCTTAGGTCTGCCAAGGTGAGAGCAAAGGATAACCTTTGCACCGTTATCTACCAAATATTTGATAGTAGGCATAGCACCAACGATTCTGTTTTCGTCGGTTATTCTTTCTCCGTCAAGGGGAACGTTAAAGTCGCATCTTACGAGCACTTTTTTTCCGGCAACATTGATATCTTCAATGCTTTTTTTGTTCATGTTCATAGGTAAAACCCTCCTGAATAATTTTATAATTTGTTTTTTTATTTTCTATCTTTATCACCCGAAGGATAAAAAATCTTTTTAAAAGCGTAAATTATCCGAAATATTCTTTTGCGAAAAGCTCAAACTGACGCTTTGTGCTATGGTAAAACTGAAAGGGCGCAATCCCCGCTTCAAGAGAAGAAGCGATATTTTCCGTTGTTACCGTCGCAACGTCTTTAACGGCAGATGCATATGTCAATCCAATATCAAGAAAGCCGTATTTTTTAGTCTCCTCCATCATGAGAGCGGTTTCATTGCTGTTCCAATAATAATATAGCTCATTTAGATTTATGCTTTCATTTACAGTTAATTCCGTTGCGGCAAAAAGCGCGTTAAGAATCCTTCCAACAAAATCAGAATCCGTTGTATTTGAAGGAACAGAAACCGCAAGAGCTTCTCCATCTATATATGAGTAGTGCTCAGATTCACTGTTATATTTCGGCATAGGAACGGCTTTCCATTCCATATCACTTTCGCATATCTCATAAACAGCGTTTCTTCTGCAAAGAAGCATTGAGCTTTTTCCGCCTATAAAGGTTTTAAGCGCATCTGTTCCGCTTTCCTTACCGTATGATTTACTTTTAATTATTTTTTTTATAGAAGAAAGAACAGCTTTTCCGTTTTCAAGCTTTGGAACAGAAAGAGTTGTGGAAGAACATTCTCCAAAAAATCTGTTTCCCGTTGTTGCCCATAAAACGTTAACAAAATCCGTTTCCGTTGCAGTTGTTACAAATCCGCTTTCGTAAAGCT
>JAZNJX010000088.1:0-29011 GCA_045578245.1 Candidatus Fimenecus sp.
CTTGTGTTAATTTTCGCAAAAGTTTGATTTTCGCAAAAGTAGTTTCAATAACAAAAAACCTCCCGAAAGGGAGGTTTTTTTATTGTATTTCAAGTCGGAGGCCAAGCGTCTTAGAAGACAAGCAAGTTGTTCAACTCCTTGGCTCACAGAACGACATGGCTACGATCCGACTTCTTGTGTTAATTTTCGCAAAAGTTTGATTTTCGCAAAAGTAGTTTCAATAACAAAAAACCTCCCGAAAGGGAGGTTTTTTTATTGTATTTCTGTTTTCTTTATACCAAATATTTTTCTTAATATTCCACCTAAAAGTTTTGGACTTTTTACTAAAACAACTTTCATCGTTCCCATCTCCCCTAACCTTTGCAAAGGGTAAATCCACATATTACAAGTGCAATAGCTAGTAATATAATAATGGCCTTTTCGGGAAGAATTAAAGAAACCAACAATCCAAGACCTAATGCCACGAATATAATTCCTTTATTGCTTTTTCTTCCCATAAAAATTCCCCCTTGCATATGTATTTTACTACATTATACGTAAGGGGGATATTTTTGTTACATTTGTGTTTCGATAATAATCAGTGTACCTTTTTCAACAGAGATTTCACCGTAATCTTCCACTATATCATTACTGATACCCATTGGTAAAAACGGATTTAAAGTATAATCTTCTATCAAATAGTGAAAACCTTTTTCAGTAACTCCATAAGCTTTTTCTCCAAAAGCAAAAACTGAAATTTGCTTGTTTGGTGAAAAAGGAATGACTAACTTTGAATCGGTAATTGCATAAAATTTATGCTTTTCATCAATTATGCTGAACTTATTACCCTCTTTTGACGCCCTTGCCATAACAGAAATATTAGCAAATGTATGTTCAAATCTACCACCAGTGCCACCTAACAACAAAAAGTTATTAAAGCCACGCTTTACTCCCTCGTTATATGCTGCCTCGCAGTCTGTAAGGTCTTTTTCAACAGGAAGAGTGATTGTTTCCACATTTTTTGAAAAACACGTTATAGAGTCAAAATCGCCAATAAGAAGGCCAGGGTTAATACTCGCCTTAACAGCCATATCATAACCACTATCAGCACAAATAACATAATCATTTTCAGAAATATTTGATTTTATCAGTTCAGGTGTACAGTCCCCTCCACCGATTATAACACATCTTGAATTTATATTTCCCATTCTTTGATTTCCTTTGCATGATTATACATCTGTATATAATTATTATGTCTTGACTCGCTTATAAGACCATCTTTAACTGCCTGACATATTGAACATCCTTTATCATTCACGTGAGCGCATGATGTAAATTTACATGTTCCTAAATATTCCCTAAATTCACGGAAGCAATATGGTAATTCATCTTTTTTTATAATCTCTGTTTTTTCAAAATCCAAAGATGAAAAACCAGGTGTATCTATAACATAACCACCACATGTGGAAAACAGTTGTGCTTGTCGTGTGGTATGACGACCACGCCCCAACTTATCACTTATTGCTCCCGTTGAAAGATTAAGAGTACTGTCAAGTCGATTAAGCAATGTGCTTTTTCCTACACCTGAATTTCCTGTGAAAGCACTTATCTTACCCTTCATAATCTCCTTGATTTTATCAAGTGATTCATCGTTATCAAGAGTAATAACAGTTATACCACAATTTTTGTAATTATCTACAATCTCATCATAAGATGATAAGTCTGTTTTTGAAATTATAATATATGGTTCAATGTTCTTATGTTCAGCAATAGCAATCAACTTATCAATGACAAAATAATTAGGTCTTGGTTCAACCGTTGATACAACAATTAAAAGATTATCAATATTTGATACCGGTGGTCTCACAAGATAATTTTTTCTATCATAAATTCTATCGATTGTGTTTTCTGCGTTTTCATTTACAGTGATTCCAACACAGTCACCAACAAGAGGTGTTATTCTGCTCTTTCTGAAAATACCTCTTGCTTTACATTCATATATCGTATTGGCGACTTCAACATAATAGAAGCCGCCAATACCTTTTGTTATAATGCCTTTAAAATTCATATAGCCTATACACTCGGTCCTGTACTAACTGTCAATGTAATGGATTCTTTAACTGAAAATCTTGTTGAACCATCTGTTACCGGAACCTGACCAATAACTGTACCGGCAGGATAAGTACTACTTGGTGCATTAATATATTCGATATTTCTGAATCCGGCAGCATTAAGCTTAGCTGTAGCTAAATCTTTATCAAGACCTACCACATTTATAAGTATAACAATATCTTCAACTTCAGTTACCTCGGCAGGAATTTTTGTAAAGTCAATTTTCCCCTTTTGAACAGGTGCATCATCTATAGTAACTGTATATTCATTATTAGCACCGCTGCCAGAAACTGAAATAATTTGGGTTGAACCACCAAGATATAATTCTTCTGATGTATATGCTAGTGTATTGTTAATATAAACTTTCAAAATGCCTGGTTTATTTATAGCTGGAAGTTTTACAGAAAGCTCAGCAACTGAATTTGAAGGAATACCGTTACTGATTTCAATGTCTATGGCTGAACCTGCAGGTGCTTTTTCACCTTCCTGAACAGATTGTGTAACAATGATGCCTGCTTCCTGGTCGCTATTTACCTCAGTCACAGTACCTAATACAAGGCCATATCCCAATAAGAGTTGTTCAGCCTCATCCTTGCCACAGCCAATGATTTTAGGCACTTCAACTTCTTCCCTGACATCAGTTGCGATATACACCTTAACTGTTGTACCAGGTTTTACAGCTGTGCCAACTTCAGGTGATGTCTTTATAACATTACCAGGTTTTACTGTATCAGAATACTCAGTGATGTACTGAGGTTTTAATTTGTGAGAAATAAGATACTCATCAGCATCAGCCTTTGACATGCCAATAATTGACTTATCAATTATCTTTAAATCCTGATTATTAACGATTGTCAATGTAATCTTTGAACCAACTTTAACCTTGGTATCTTCTTTAGGGTCCTGTTTAATAACAGTACCGTTTTCACGATTACCGTCCACATCAAACTCTGTTACAAACTCAAAGTCCTCATACTTTTTATTGTCCTGAATGTCATCGTAATAATTCATTCCATTAAAATTAGGAACTTCAACCTTATTTTTAGAGCCAAAGCCCCAAATAAAGCCACCAATAATAAGTGCAAGAACAATAATACCTGCAATAGCACCTAACATAATAGCAGAAGATTTATTCATAGACTGTGTTTCTTCCGGCTGTTGGTCTCTATTATTATATCTTGACTCTCTAATAGTGTTATCTGATGCTGAACGGATATACTTTGTAGGTTCGCTATCAACAAAGTAAGTATAATTAAACTTAATTGATGGATTTCGTTTAAATTCATTTATATCAACAAGCATTTCAGCCGCTGAGCGATATCTGCTTTGACGTGATTTCTGCATTGCACGCATTGTTATCTGTTCAAGACCTAAAGGAAGTGAAGGAAAAATATCTCTCGGTCTTACAGGGTCCTGCTGAACCTGCATCAATGCAACAGATACTGCGCTATCTCCTTGGAACGGAAGTCGTCCTGTAAGCATTTCATACATAACAACACCAACAGAATAAATATCTGCTTTTTCGTCGGTCATTTCGCCACGTGCCTGTTCAGGGCTGATATAGTGAACTGAACCTATTGCCTTATCAGAAATTGTATTTACATCGGAACGACTGAAACGAGCAATACCAAAATCAGTAACCTTGATTGTGCCATCCTGTAAAAGCATTATGTTCTGTGGTTTAATATCCTGATGAACAATACCTTTATCATGAGCATGCTGTAATGCTGCTAGAATCTGTCCAACAAAATGTACTGCCTCTTTCCAGTTAACAACACCCTGCTGTTCGATGTATTCTTTCAAAGTGATACCATCAACATACTCCATTACAATATACTGAAGTCTGTCTCCAAAACTAACATTATAAACACGTACAATATTAGGATGAGAAAGAACAGCAATAGCCTTTGATTCATTTTTAAACCTACGCTTAAGTTCCTCATTTGTAAGATATTCATCTTTTAAAATCTTTATTGCAACAATTCTATCATCAATATTGTCGTAAGCCTTATAAACAACTGCCATACCGCCTACACCAATAATTTCTCTTATTTCATATCGTCCATCGAGACGTTTTCCACAAAAATTATCCATTAATAAAGCTCCCTTCAGCAAAATTAATACGAAACTGTAACAACAGTAACATTATCTCCGCCACCGTTGTGGTTTGCACAATTAACAAGTCTTTCTGCAAACTCGTAAAATTTACCATCTTCAGTTAACTTATAAATTTCTTCAGGTGAAACATAATTAGTTAAACCATCAGTACAAATCAAAAGAACATCATTCTCTGAAACGTCTTCCTCACAGAAGTCAATTTGCAAATCTTCAGAAACACCAAGTGCACGAGTAATTAAATTCTTACGTGGGTCTTCACGTGCTTCATCAGGTGTAAGTTTTCCACTATCTACCATTTCTTGTACGAATGAATGGTCTTTTGTAAGTTGATGAAGTTTACCAGAAGATAGAATATAGGCTCTTGAATCACCTGCGTGAGCTACATAGACACGTTCATCAGCGACAATAGCAACAACAACTGTTGTTCCCATTCCTGACAATTCAGGATTCTTCCTACTCATGTCGTAAACACTCACGTTAGCAGCAATTATTGCTGACATAAACATATTTCTTATTGATGAAAAAGACATACCATGACGATATGAAGATGATATTCTCTCTGAGATAATCTTAACAGCAGTTGAGCTTGCTAAGTTACCACCATTTGAACCACCCATGCCATCACAAACAACAGCCCATGCTACAGAACCCGGTAATTCACCAGCTGCATATGAGTCTTGGTTGCTAGTTCTTCTTAAACCAATATCTGTTTTTGCAACAATTCTCACTACAATCACCTACTTTTTACGCTTTGATGCTCTGAGCTGTCCACAAGAAGCATTTATATCACTACCAAGTGTTCTGCGAACAGTAGCAGTAATTCCTCTTGATGACAGTATATCTATAAATCTTTTCTGTCTTTCAACAGAACTTTTTTCATAACTGGTTTCTCTGACATTATTGACAGGAATCAAGTTCACATGACAAAGAGTACCCTTTAGACGATTTGCCAATTCAGTAGCACACTCATCACTATCATTAACGCCTTTTATCATTGCATATTCAAATGAAATTCGTCTTCCTGTAAATTCTGAATAATATTTGCAAGCCCTAAGTAATTCGTCTATGTCGTATGACTTGTTAATAGGCATTGACATTGACCTGATTTGATTGTTAGGTGCATGTAAAGAAACTGACAAAGTAAGACCATATTTTTTCTCAGCCAGTTCGTATATTTTAGGCACTACTCCACAAGTAGAGAGAGAAATATGACGCATACTCATATTCTGCCCTTTTTCATCGGTTATAAGTTCAAGCATTTTGACAACATTATCATAATTATCAAGTGGCTCACCCGTTCCCATAAGAACAAGGTGGTTAATCTTAACATTCAAATCATTCTGTGCAGTATATATTTCAGAAAGCATTTCACCAACACTTAACTGACGCACAAAACCACCAATAGCAGATGCACAGAATGTGCACCCCATCTTACAGCCAACCTGTGTTGAAATACAAATAGAATAACCATATTTATATTTCATAACAACACTTTCAACATATTCTCCGTCAGGAAGAACAAACAAGTATTTAACTGTATTGTCAATTTGTGAAACAAGTTTTGTATTTATATTACACTTACTAATATAGAAACGATTACTTAACTGATTACGCATATCCTTTGATAAATTCGTCATTTCATCAAACGAATCAACACATTTCTCATGCACCCATGAAAAAATCTGATTAACCCTGAATTTAGGAAATCCAAGGTTAATTATTTCAGTTGACATTTCATCATAATTCAACGAGCGTAAATCTTTTAACATCCAATCTATTCCTTAATAAATTTTGCAAAGAAAAAACCATCTGAGTCTTTATGTGGAATTAAAGTAACCATTGACTCAAGTTTAAAATTATTATGTTCGTTTAAAAATCTGTTACAGACATCTTCGTTTTCACTTTTACTCAAGGAGCAAGTGGAATAAACTAACACGCCTTTTTCTTTTAAATATAATGACGCATTATTTAAAATATTATATTGCAAATCACATAATTTGTCAATAAAGCTGAAGTCCTTGTATTTGATTTCAGGCTTTCTACGAATAACTCCAAGACCACCACAAGGAACATCACACAAAACCTTATCAGCCTTCGGTAAGTCTGAGTTAAATACTGATGCATCCCCTATCTGAGCATCAATAATTGTAATACCAAGTCGTTTTGCACCATTATTAATCAACTTGATTTTGTGTTCATACAAATCAAACGAAAAAACATTACCTTTATTATTCATTTTTTCAGCGATAGTAAAGGATTTGCCACCAGGTGCTGCACAAAGGTCAAATACGACTTCATTTTCCTGAGGGTTAAGAAAATCGATACAAGTCTGTGATGCCAAATCCTGAGCATGAAAATAGCCTTTTTTATAACATTCAGTTTTAAATACGGCACCACTTATAATTTCTAATGAATTTTCTCTATTTTCTATCTTTTTTGAAATAACATCTTCATTTTCAAGTTGAGAAATAAGCTCATCTGTTGATATTTTTAAATTATTAACTCGGATGAATGTTGAAACTGAACCTATTGACGATTCAAGTATTTTCTCTGCATCTATGTAACCGTAATCATTAACGTAATGCTCAACCAATTGTTCAGGACAAGAGTATTTTATGCTTAAATCATATATTTTATTGTCAGTTTCAGGCAAGGAAACTTCCGTTGTTGATACTTTTCTTAAAACAGAATTTATAAGACCTGATGCAAATGCACACTTAACTTTTTTTGATAATTTAACACTTTCGTTTACAGCAGCAGAACCAGGAACTTTGTCCATATATTTTATCTGATAAACACCCATTCTTAAAAGTGTAAGAACTTGTGGATTTAATTTTTTGATAGGTTGAGTTAAGAATTTTGAAAGTATGTAGTCAATAGTTATTTTTCGTTCAAGAACACCATAAACCAAAGCGCAAACAAAGGGTGCCGATGTTGCCTCGTTTTCATTGAGAACTGCATCGACAGTTATATTTGAATATGCCTTATCTCGTTCTATTTTATTTAAAATTTTATATGCTAAAAATCTATCGTCCATAATTTACTTTCTTCTTCTGTTAACTGTAAGAATTAAACGAAGTAAGCTTGCAATACTTACCGCAAGAGATGCAACATAAGTCATTGCAGCTGCTGTTAAAACCTTTTTAGCTCCTGATTTTTCTTCTTCACTTAAAATATCAGCATCGCCAATAACCTGAATAGCTCTTTTACTTGCATTAAATTCAACAGGAAGTGTAATAAGTTGAAATAAAACAGCAAAAGAAAAGAATATCACACCTGCATAAGCAAGTGACGTAAATCCAAGGAAAAAGCCTAATATAGCTAAAGGAATTCCTAATTTTGAACCGAGATTTGCCACCGGTAAAACAGTGTTTCTGAGTTTAATTGGAGCATAATTCTGAGCATACTGTGCAGCATGACCTGCTTCATGACAAGCGACACCAATAGCAGCAACGGATGTTGAACTATACACTTTATCAGACAATCTTATTACATTGGTTCTTGGGTCAAAATGGTCTGTTAGATTACCACTGACACGTTCAATTCTAACATCAGTTATTCCATAGTGACGCAAAATTTCAAACGCTGCCTGTGCGCCTGTCAAGCCTCTTTGAGACATAACTTTTGAATATTTTTTAAATGATGAATTAACTTTTGCAGATGCAATCATTGATAATATTATCATCGGCAAAACTAAGATGATATAATAGTAATTCGATAAGTAATAGTAATCGAAATATCCGTTCATAACTACTCTCCTATAATAATTCCTTTTTCAATCTTATGACCTCTTAAGAAACTTGCAGTATCTGTTTTTCTTTTACCTTCTGCCTGAATTTCAAGAATTTCAACGACATTTCCATCTCCACACATACAAACAAGTCTGTTATTATTATCTACTATTTCTCCCACTTTTCCACTGAATTTCTCTGTTAATAGTTGGGAAGAATGAATTTTGAAATTTTTACCTAAAATTTTAGTTGTTGCGACAGGCCATGGAGACAACCCACGAATTTGGTTGTGAACTTCTTGAGCCGATTTATTAAAATCAATTGGACACAATTCTTTAGAAAGCATTGATGCATAATTTGAAAGACTGTCGTCCTGCTTTTCTGGATGAAGATTATCTTTTTTTAGTTCATTGATTGTTTCAAGTAAAACTTCAGCACCCATAACGGAAAGTTTATCATGAAGCTCTCCTGCATTCATATTGTCAGTTATCTTGATTGATTTTTTTAAGAGCATATCACCCGTATCAAGACCTACATCCATCTGCATTGATGTTACACCAGTCTCCTTTTCACCATTGATAATACTCCACTGTATGGGAGCAGCACCACGAAGTTTTGGAAGCAACGATGCATGAATGTTAATACATCCATATTTAACACTTTCAAGGATTTCTTTCGGCAAAATCTTACCAAATGCGACAACTATAATTAAGTCTACATTAAGAGAATTGATAATATCCAATGCGACACCGTCTCGCATTGATGCAGGCTGGAAAACAGGTATATTATTTTCAACTGCACAAACTTTAACTGGTGGTGGAGTTAATTCATATCCCCTGCCTTTTGGTTTATCAGGTTGAGTAAAAACACCAACGACCTCATCATCACTATTTATGAGTGCTTGTAAACATGGTACAGAAAACTCAGGTGTACCCATAAAGATTATACGCATAAAATCAATCCTCTTTGTATTCGTCTATTTCTGCTTGTGTGCAAAGTTTATCAATGTATAAAGTACCATCAAGATGGTCAATTTCATGGCAAAATGCTTTCGCTTTAAGTTCAGTACCTTTATAAACACACCAGTTACCATTTCTGTTTTGTGCTTTAACTTTTACGGTCATTGGTCTCAATGTGTAGCCTGATTTTCCAGGTAATGAAAGACAACCCTCAACACCAAACTGTTCACCCTCAACCTCGATAATTTCAGGGTTAATAAGTTCAATCAAGCCATCGCCAACATCAACGATAACAACTCTTTTTAATATACCAACCTGTACAGCAGCAAGACCAACGCCCTCTGCCTGATACATAGTATCTTTCATATCGTCGAGTAAGAGCCAAAGTTTTTCATCAAAATTCTCAACTACCCTGCTCTTCTTTCTTAAAATTGGGTCATCATCTGTTCTTATGTTTCTTATAGCCATTTCAAATCTCCTTATAGTATGCTTTCAGGATTTATATCTGCATAAATACTCACATTATCATATTTCTTATCCTGAGCAAATTGTTTTAACAACTCACTTATCATTTTTCTGAAATCAGGTGAGTTTTTACATTTTATTATTATTCTTTCACGGAATTTACCACCAAGCTTTGAAACTCTTGGTGTAACCGGACCGAGAACAATTAAATCATTATTTTTATAGTTTTCAGAATGAACTTCTTTTAATTTATTCAAAAATTCGGCGGATACTCTTTTTGTTGCATATTCCACACCTGATGTAAAACCAATAACACATATATCACAAAATGGCGGATAAATCATTGCTTTACGCATTTGTAATTCAACCTCAAAAAAGGACTCATAATCCTGCTCTTTTGCCATCGTCACAATTTCACTATCCTGAAAAGATGTTTGTATATAAGCCTTTCCAGGTGAAACCCCTCTTCCACTTCGTCCGACAACCTGAGTTATCAAATCAAAGGCTCTTTCACCACTTTTATAATCATCGTTAAACAACATCTGGTCAATATTCAAAACACCAACAAGAGTTACATTCGGGAAATTAAGCCCTTTAGCAACCATTTGTGTTCCAACAAGGATATCGTATTCACCATTACCAAAACTATTGAAGTTCTTATCAAAGGAGTATCGGGAAGATGTTGTATCCGTATCCATTCTCAAGATTCTTGCTTCAGGCACAATCTGACTTAACTCTTCTTCAAGTTTCTGAGTACCTGTACCACTGAATTTAACAGTGTCGTTATTACAGTTACTGCATTTTGTTGAAAATGGCACGGAATAACCACAGTAATGACACATAAGACGACCATTTTTAATGTGGTAGGTCAAGGAAATACTACAATTCGGACAAGTTGCCACAGTACCACACTCCGTACAATGAGCATATGTATTATAGCCACGTCTGTTAAGTAACAAAATCGACTGTTTACCATTTTCATAGTTTGATTTAAGCTCTTCAGCAAGATGTTTGCTTATGTTTTCCCTAAACATATCGCTCTGATATGTTGTGTCAATAGTCTGTACCTCAGGTAAAACAGCATTGCCATATCTGTTTTCAAGCTTAAACAAAGAATATGAGCCGTTTTTTGCTTTAGTATATGTATCAATTGATGGTGTTGCAGATGACAACACTAAAAGTCCGTTATGGCATCCAACACGATAACGTGCAACATCCTTTGCATTATATCTTGGTGACATTTCGGATTTATATGTATGTTCCTGCTCTTCATCGATAATTACAAGTCCAATATCATCAAAAGGAGCAAAAACTGCAGAACGAGTACCTATTGCAATTTGTGCATCGCCACTTTTTACTCGTTTCCACTCATCAAGGCGTTGTCCCAATGAGAGAGCGCTGTGAAAAACAGCAACCTTATCACCATATCTGCTATAAAACAGTGAAAGCATTTGGGGTGTTAAAGATATTTCGGGAATCATTACAATAATTCCTCTGTCTGTTTTTAAAGCATCGTCTACAAGCTTTAAATAGACCTGTGTTTTACCGCTTCCAGTAACACCAAATAACAATGCTCCTTTGGGTTTATCCTCATTAAACAGACTTAACAGACCTTCATAAGCTTGCATTTGTTCCTTTGAAAGAACAATATCTGTTATCGCACCTTTTTCGTCATAATCATAAGGTTTACGGAAAATCTCATCCTCAAAAACTCTGATAATACTCTTATTCTCAAGGGCAGAAATTACCGCAGAGGAGAAACCTGTAAAATAGCATAATTCTTTTACAGATACAATACCTACATCCGAAAGAATCTTTACAACCTCTTTCTGTTTCTTTGTTAAATTATCGATTTCTGAATTTTCAGGGTCAACAATTAATTCTACCATCTTAATTGTTGCATCATTCATTTTACGTTGTGCATCAACATTCTTTAAAAGAATGCCCTTATTCACCATTTTGTCAAGAATTGACGTATTTTTCAGCCCACAGGTCGAAGCAATTAAATCGCTATTTACAAAGTTTCTCTTGTTTGCTAAATAATCGTAAACGATCTTTTCTATTTCGTCAAAAATTTCATCATTGAACTCAGGATTAACTGCGTAAAGCATATTAACAGACATAAGTAAACCATATGGTATAAACAACTTACACGCATCAAAATAGGTGCAAAAGCACATATCATGTATATAATTTGCTGTTTTCAACATCTCACGAGTTAACAAAGGTTCACTATCAATTACAGAATCAATCTTTTTGAGTTTTTTGGATGTTTCCTGAACATTTTCCTTACTGAAAACAATACCAATTCTTTTCTTTGATGAATTACCAAATGGAACTAAGACTCTTTTTCCTGGCAAAACATCAGAAAATAAAAAATCGGGTACAGAATACTCAAACAACATGTCAAAAGAATATGCTGTGTTTTCAACAGCAACCTTTACAACAGTTAAACCGTTCATACTCTGCCCCCTTTCTTTTATTCTGTTAGGTTTATAAACTAAAGAGCTTTAACTTCCTCTGATTCAACAACCTCGAACTGACCGTTAATAATTTCATCCAATGCAATACTAACTGGCTTTTCGTTAAGAATCTCTCCATTTTCCTGAGCTTCTGATGAAATCTCTCTTGCTCTCTTTGCAACAGCTGTTACAAGTGAATATCTGCTTTTGTTGTTTGCAAGTACTTTTCTTAAATCTGGATTAAACATTATTTATTACCTCACTAGTTTTATTTTTAATAATTATATGTTGTTAACGATAGCAATCACCTTATCAGAAGCAATGTCTAAATCGTCATTAATTACAATAAAGTCGTAGTCCTTACTTCTCTCAACTTCGCCTTTTGCAATGTCGAGTCTTTTCTTTATGTCATCTTCACTTTCAGTACCTCTTGAACGAAGACGATTTTCAAGCTCCTCCATGGATGGTGGTAAAACAAAAATTGAAACTGAATCAGGATACAACTCCTTGATTTTCGAAGCCCCTTGAACTTCAATTTTCAATATTACAGTTTTCCCCTCACCAAGCCACTCATCAATTGGTGCTTTGGGTGTTCCGTAGAAGTTGGAACCATATTTTGCATATTCAAGAACCTGACCCTGACTAATCATATCCTCAAACTTTTCATTTGATATAAAGTAATAATCCTTACCATCTACTTCATTTTCACGAATTCCCCTTGTTGTCAATGAAATAGATTTTTGCAAATTCTTATCCTTGTTCAAAACTATATCAAGGACAGTATCCTTACCAACACCTGATGGACCTGAAAAAAGAACAAGAACTCCTTTTTTATTCCCCATAACCTGACCCCTCTGTTTCATCAATGTTGTCTAATCTATTCAGGATGGTCTCAGCTTTAAGATATGTAGAAACAACATGGTCGCTATCCATAATAAGAACTGCCTGTGTTTTTCTTCCCTGAGTAGCATCAATCAGCATTCTTTTTTCCTTTGCTTCCGAAATAATTCTTTTGATTGGTGCAGAGTCAGTTGAAACAATAGCAATTACTCTATCAGCATTAACTGCATTACCAAATCCCACATTGATTAATTTCATTAAAATACCTCATTCAATATTCTGAATCTGTTCTCTTATTTTTTCGATTTCAGCTTTAATATCAATAACATTTCGAGCTATCATGACATCCTGAGCTTTTGAACCGATTGTATTCGCTTCACGATTCATTTCCTGAATCAAGAAATCAGTTTTTCTTCCCACAGCATCATCACTGTTAAGGAATTGTCTTAACTGGTCAATATGACTTCTGAGTCTTACAGTTTCTTCAGCAACGGCAACTTTATCAGCAAAAATTGCACACTCTGTAAGAAGTCTTTGTTCATCAACCTGAACATCTGATAAAAACTCATTGATTCTTGCCAGCAACTTATCATTATATTCTTTTACAGTTTCAGGTGAACGTTCTTCAATAAGAGATATTTTTTCAAGAATAAACTCAGCACGTGAAAGAACGTCGTTCTTAAGCTTTTCACCCTCTGTTTCACGCATGAGAATAAATTTATCAACTGCAGCAGAAACAACCTCTTTAACCGCTGACCAGATTTTTTCTTCATCTGCTTCTTTTTTATGAGTTGTGAAAATATCGTTATATCTTGCAAGTGATGACATTGCCAAATCATCACGAAGATTAAGTTCATTTCTTTCAGCAAGTTCTTTCAACGCATTTAAGTAAGATGCTGCCAATGAATGATTTACTAAAATTTCAACTTCGTCATCTTCAAGGTTTTCGATTGAAACATAGCACTCAACCTTACCACGGGAAACTCTTGAACCAACATATGATTTTAATTTTTCTTCAAGAAATCCATAGCTTCTTGGCACACGTGAATTGAACTCAAAATATCTGTGATTAACACTTTTGATTTCAACTGTAATGCTCATTGTTTCGATAACGGCCTGTGCTCTGCCGTAACCTGTCATACTTCTAATCATTATATCACTCCAAACGAATTATTTACAGCAACTACCCTTTAAAAGAGTAGGAATATCGCCACTATAAATACCATCGTTATTTTCAAATCCAAGATGTAATAAAACATCCGATATATCATCAATTTTGCAATATGCCATATAGGCATTTCTGTTTGCACAAAAATTCAATGCAGAACGCAAAAAGCCTTCCACCAACAATTTATCAGCATAGTCACACTCAACGGATTCAATGTAACATTTATATCCATCAATGGACATAAGACATGTGCCTACATCGTTTCGGTCTTCGTCATTTCCAACATATGCTCCATAAACGAAATCAGGTTTAAACTCACAATGTGCAAACTTATTTTTTATGATGTCAATCTCTATTATAGGCTTATAAAATACCATTATTTCAAACTCTTTCTATCAAGGGATGCGGCAACAGTAAGCTTATGCACTTCTTCGTCAGTGAGATTTCGCCAGTCCCCTTGTTTGAGCATACCAAGTTTTACTGAACCAATCTGTGTACGTTTAAGTCTTGCAACCTCAAGCCCCAAAGCATCACACATCTTACGAATCTGTCTGTTACGACCTTCGTAAATGATGATTTCAAGTACAACTCGACCTTCTTTTTTCTCGATAACACGAACCTCCGAAGGCATTGTCATTCTACCATCGATTTCAATACCTGTAGTAAGTGCAGTAATCTGCTCGTCTGTAATTGTTGGTCTTACTGTAACACGATATGTTTTAGGAACATGATGTGTTGGATGCGTCAAAGCATTTGCAAATTCACCGTCGTCTGTAAGCAACAATAAGCCTTCGGAATCGCGGTCAAGTCTTCCAACAGGATAAACACGAGTACCAACATCTTCAACTAACTGAGCAACACATTTTCTGCCCATTTCATCACTAAGAGTTGTGATGAAACCACGTGGTTTGTGAAGCATAATATACGTGTTTTTCTTGCTCTTTCTAATCTTTTTACCTGCCACGACAACAGTATCGTGTTTAGGATTTACTTTGTCACCGATTGAAGCCGGTTTTCCATTTACTTTTACCTTACCCGCTGCAATCAATTCTTCAGCTTTTCGTCTTGATGCAACACCGCACTCGGACAAATATTTCTGAAGTCTGATAGTATTATCTGCCATAGTTTCTCCTATTTATTGTATAAAATAACACACAAAATCACCGTCGAGAAGAAATCCCCTCAACGCTGATTTTATAGAATATGTTTGTTTATGCATTTTCTTCTGCAGAAACAGGAACAACTTCGTCATTAACGCTATTTACTGCTGCATTAAAAGCTTTTTCCATTTTTGACTTATTGATAACATTAGAAACCTTGTCAAACATTTCAGGAACAAGGCTAACTGCACGTTCTGCAACATTATCAAAAGCTGTGATGTGTTTGATATCAACATTACCGTAAGCGTCGATAACTAAGAATGCAACTGGAAGAATTGTAACACCAGCTCCACCGCCACCGCCGAAAATGTCCTTGTTGTTCTTTGATGGGAAATCTGAACCACCTGAAGCAAAGCCATAAGTAACCTTTGAAACCGGAATAATTGTAACTCCACCCTCAACCTTGATTGGCTCGCCAATAATTGTACTTACATTAACTAAGTCCTTTACTTTTTCTATTGTTGATTCAAGAATTCCTGCTGCTGATGATTTATCTTTCATCATTTGCACCACCTTCATTTTGATTTATATTTTTATTTGATTTATTTTTAATTCCTTTAAGGAATTTTAATACAACTTTAAAGAGAAGTCTAAACACTAAAACAATAACAGCGTTCAAGAAGAAAATAGGTCTGATATGTATTGAAAGTGCAAATTCAGCACTGTTTTTTAGTCCAATAAAATCAGGTTCAATTTCACAGTCATATTTTTTTACTGGTAATTGGGTACAGATATATGATAATGCAGGGAAAACCTTCTGACACATTCTTCCATATTCCAATGCAGTTTCGGCTGCATCACAACCACCTGTGATAGTCATAAACAAATACAACTCACGTATAACGATATGCTTTTTAAATGAACTAAACATCTTACCTAACGAAGATGCAGCATTGTTGATTAACTTTAAAACTCCGTCAAAACCTTGGTTATTATAAAAAGTTACGAAAATATTTTCTTTCTTTTCATTAGGTGTTTCTTCTGACTCAAGCTTTGGTTCACTTTTTTCTTCTTTTGGTTTCTTTTCTTTTTGGGGCTTTTCCTTTTTAGGTTTATCGCTCTTTTTTGCAGGAAGAATTGGAATTTTAATAAACAGCCATGAAACTGAAAGTTTAAATTCATCAAAATACTCTGCATTCACAGTAATTCTTACACTGAGAATCAAAACAAAAAATGCAATAATTCCTAAAAAGATATATAATCCTGTCATTAAAACACCTCCTTATATAATAAAAGCTATGTATTACTCATTATCTTAGCCGACCGACTCTTCACTAACTACTTCTGACTCTTCAGGAAGTTTTTCAGGAAGCTCAGGTAACTCATCAAGAGAAGAAATTGAAAAACATCGAAGAAAATCAGGTGTTGTACCATAAACAAGAGGTCTGCCAGGCAAATCAAGCCTACCCTTTTCCTCTATCAATTTTTTCTGACAGAGTGTAGCAATAACACCACTACAATCAACACCACGAATCTGCTCAACGAATGATTTTGTAACAGGTTGATTATATGCAATAACAGCTAAAACCTCAAATGCAGCAGATGAAAGAGGTGTATTCTTACGAAGTTCAAGAACATCTCTGATAATTTCAGCATACTCCGTTCTTGAGGACAGCTGATACATATTATCAAGTTTAAGGACACAAATACCACTGTTTCTCTCATCAAGCTTTGCAGACAAGTTCAAAATAACCTGTTCACATACATCAGGTTCTATTTCAAGAGCTTCTGCGAGTCTTTCAAGTTCAATTGGCTCACCTGATGCAAAAAGTATTGCTTCAACAGCTGCCTGTAATTTACTCGCTTTCATCAATTCCACTCCTCACTAACATCTGTAAAATCCGAATCAATCAATTCAATCAGAGTTTCATCACCATCACCTGTAACTTTAACTTTTTTAGATTTTGCAAGTTCAAGCACTGCTAAAAATGTGGCTACTATATCTGAACGTGACTCTGCATCATCAAAAAGTGATTTCCAACGAGTCTTCTTACCCTTTTGAGATAATTTCTTAAAAATTCCTGATATCTTTGAGCTGACAGAAACAACTTTCTTAACAACAATTTCACGGAATGCCTCAATTGGCGGAGGTAATAACCTCATCTTTTTACCCGTAGCTGAAACATAAGCACTAAAAAGTTCGTCTGGTTCGTGAAATCTTCGGTATGTCTGGTCAACCTCAATTTTTTCGGCACCTCTGATAAATGTTGAAAAACCTTCTGTATTTTCCGCGAGTTTTTCTGCCATCAACTTCATATCACGATATTCAATCAATTCACCCTGAAGTTCTTGTTTTAACTCCTCTGCTTCTGTATATACAGGAAGCAAAGACACGGACTTGAGATAAACCAATCTGGCAGCCATCTCCAAAAACTCAGATGCAACATACATATCCTCTTTCTGCATCTGACGGACATACTCAACATATTGTTCCACCAAAGTCACAATTGGGATATCATATATATTCAATTTGTGTTTTGAAATAAGATGCAAGAGCAAGTCCATCGGACCTTCAAAAACATCTATTTTATATGAAATCTTTTCCATAAACTATCCTTTTATATAAAGCTAAAAACCAAACTGGAAATATTAGAAAATAAGCCTATAAACAAATTCGAAATATATGAGAGAGGTCCTGAAAGTACACCACTTAAAATCAAAACGAAGACTACAAGCACAATATATCTTTCATACTGCATAAATTTGAAATAATACTTTGCAGGAATCAACAATTGGAGAATTCTTGAACCATCCAATGGTGGAATAGGTAAAAGATTAAACACCGCAAGATTCACATTGACAACGCCTGCAAAATACAAGAAGTAATATACTGCATAAGTCAAAAGTGAAAGATTACTACTAAAAACTTTACCAATCAAAGTAGTTAAGAATATGCAGATAAATCCCATTAACAAGTTTGAAACAGGACCTGCAATTGCAGTTAAAGCCATACCCTTTTTAGGGTCTTTAAAGTTTCTTGGATTAACATTAACAGGTTTTGCGTATCCAAAACCACACAAGAAAATCATAATCGCACCCATAGGAGAAATATGAGCCATCGGGTTTAAAGTTAATCTGCCCGAATATCTCGGTGTATTATCTCCAAGCTTTGTTGCAATCAACGCATGTGCATATTCGTGAATAGGCATAGTGCAAAAAATTACAAAAAGTCTTGAAAAGAAAGTAATAATGAGTTCAAGAGGTTCTCCACCTCTTAATAAATCCAAAATCATAAAAATTATCCACTCTATCTTTAAAATAATATTATATTCTAAATGTTACAATTCTGTCAATATTATTGAAATCAAAAATAACATTATTCTCTGCATATTTGCCATTAAAAATTTCAACAACATCTGCGCTTTGATTATCGCCACATTCAAGTGCCATGAAGCCACTTTTTTTAACCTTTGAAGTCCACTTATCAGCAAGACATCGATAAAAATTAAGTCCATCTTTTCCACCATCCAAAGCAGAAATGGGTTCTGACAAAACTTCTTTTTGAAGTTCCTCGATTTCTTTGGTAGGAATATATGGTGGATTAGATAAAACCATATCTGCCAAAGGAAGTTTTAATAAATCTATTGTAAATAAATCATCATTAATCAACTGAACATTATCAAGTGCAAGATTATCTGCATTCTTTTTAAGATATTCAAATGCATTTTTTTCCTTTTCCAGTAAATATACAGTTGCATCAGGTATATGTTTAGCGATAGTTAACCCGATACATCCAGTACCTGCACACAAATCAAAAATCACAGGATTTTTTATATCTTTTAGATTATCAAGTGCAAAATCAACTAGAATTTCTGTTTCAGGTCGTGGAATCAAGACACCTTTACCAACAAAAAATGTCAAATCATAAAAATCCCAAGTGCCTAAAATGTACTGTAATGGCTCCCCTGCTTTACGTCTTTCAACAACATTATTAATAAGCGAAATGTCATCTTCGGACACAAGAAAAGTGCTGCTAATTATTTTGCTTTTGTCAACCTTGAGAATATCCTCAAATATACACTGTGCTTCAAAGTCACCACATTCACCAAAAGATAACTCATTACTGCAATACTCAAATAACTCTTTTAATGTCATTTAATCATATCATCCTCTGGATTATCTGTAATAACAGCTTTCATTGCTTCAATAGCAACTTCAATTATATCGTCAGTTGGTTCAACAGTTGTAATCTTTTGCATTAAAAGTCCAGGATAAGATAGAATCTTTACAATAAAGTTATCATGCTTTCCTGCAAATTTAATAAATTCATATCCTAATCCCATTATGAGTGGCAAAATTGCAAGTTTGATAAGCATCCACAACAATTTATTGATAGTTGCCAAAGCTGGGAAAACAAGAACAAGAGAGAATGAAACTATCATACTCAATATAAGCATAACAAACATAAATGCCGTTCCACATCTTGGATGCAAACGTGACATTTTCTTTACGTTTTCAACAGTCAAATCAAGACCATTTTCATAACAGAAAATTGTTTTATGTTCAGCACCATGATACATAAATACTCTTCTTATCATTGACATTCTTGACACCGCTACCATATAAAGAATGAAAATAATAATTCTCAAGATTCCCTCAAACAAAGAATGATATTTTGAGATATCAGCAGATGTCAGAATATAATTATCAAACAAATCAACAACCTCAATAGGGAGATAAAGAAAAATAAGCATTGCAAAAACAACACCGATAACAGATGCAATTGTTGTAATTACAGCTGTCATCTTTTCGCTCAAATGCTCGGAAAGCCATTTATCGAGTTTGGACATGTCCTCTTCCTTTTCTTCTTCAGTCAAAGCTTTATCCGCTGACTTCATAAGATATTTATATCCAGTTATCATAGAGTCTGCAAAACCAACTACACCACGTATAATCGGAAGACCAAGAAGTTTATTCTTTTTTGCAATTGATACATGTTCTTCAATTACTGTATCAATTGTACCGTCAGAAAGTCTTACAGACATTGCGTCCCCTTTGGGACCTCTCATCATAATTCCCTCAATAAGTGCCTGTCCACCTATTGATGTTTTATGTTGCTTATTATTACTCAAAACACTTTACTCCTTACCTTCTTGGCAATGAAATTCTTACTGTTGTTCCCTTATCCAGTTCACTATCTATCTGCAAGCTACCATTATGTAATTTAATAATTTCATCTGTAACTGCAAGTCCGATTCCACTACCACGAACACTATTATTTGCTTTATAAAACTTTTCTCTGACTCTCGGCAGGTCATTTTTAGAAATTCCACAGCCGTTATCTGAGATAATAATTATTACATTTTTGCTATCAGCTTTTAATGAAACCTTAACTGTTCCACCCTTTTTGTTGTATTTAAAGCTATTATCTATAATATTAACGAAGGATTGTTTCAGTCTGTTTTTATCTCCGTAAATTTTGATACCATTTTTAGGAATATTTATTTCCAAGGCTATGCTTTCTCTTTCGGAACGACTTCCAAAAACCTCAAGAACTTCCGAAAGTTCTTTAACAACATCCATCTGTGATGTTTTAAGAGTCAATTTTCCACTTTCCATGCGGGAGAAATCCAATAGTTCCTCAACCATATCAGTAAGACGTTCTGACTCATTTACAATTACATCAAGCCCTTTGTTTAAAAGAACTTCATCATTCTGTGTTTCCTTTATTGTTTCACCCCAACCTTTAATTGCTGTCAGTGGTGTACGAAGCTCATGGGAAACTGTTGAAATAAACTCGTTCTTGATTCTCTCTGCCTCGCCTATTTCAAATGCCATATTATTTATGGTTTCACATAACTGACCGATTTCATCATCATATTTATGTTTCTCTATGGAAACATTAAAATCACCCTTGGCAATTCGTGAAGCTGTTTCATTAATTTTTCTTACTGGATTGATAATAGAATTTATAAAGAACACGCCCGAAGTAACAACAACAGATATAATCAAAATCATTATAATTGAAATTATTACCCAGATAATAGCAAGCTGACGGTCAATATCATCAAGTGAAATTATATACCTTATAGCACCTGAAATGGATTGTTCACCATCGGGCAGAATATATGAAAGAGCCATTACCTTTTCCCCATTCTGCATTTTACCAATCCATTCAGCCTTACCGTCGGGAGCGCTTTTTGCATATTCAAAGTCAGGATATACTTCGTTACTGACTGAAAAGCCTGTGGAAGAAACAACAACATCTCCATTTTTATCAATAACCCAGACTTCCATAACATTCTTGTCCGTAAAATTATCAACAAAACGTTTTGCCATTCGGTTGAAAGTTTCATCATTGACAGGTGTTGCCGAATTGAAATATGACATAACAAGTGATGTGGCACGTGAATTCAATGTCATTCTTACATTATTGTAGTACTGATTCTTCAGCAAAATCCCCGCCATAACGCCAACAACAAGGATAACTGAAACCGTACTTGCTAAAACTGACACAACCCAACGTTTAACTATACTATTTTTCATTGAGTTATGTCACCTACCTTAAAGAATTATACAATCCACTTATATCCCATACCCCAGACAGTTGTAAGATGTTTGGGTTGTGATGGTTCTTCTTCAACTTTATTTCGTAATCGATGAATATTAACATCAACTACTTTTTCGTCACCAAAGTATGAGTCACCCCATACAAATTTTAAAATATCGCTTCTATCCAATGCAACATTGGGATTAGTGAAGAAATATTCAATAATCTGAAATTCCATTTGTGTTAAATCAATATTTTCACCATTTTTTGTTAACGTATGGCTTCTTAAATCAAGAACAAACTCACCAAGAGTAATAATATTATCGCTATTCTTTTCAACGTCGCTTTCTACTGTTAATGAAACACGTCTGTAAACAGCATCTATTCTTGCCATAAGTTCCGATGGAGAGAATGGTTTAGTAACATAGTCATCAGCACCAACCATAAGACCAGTAACTTTGTCCATTTCCTGTGTTCTTGCCGTCAGCATAATAATTCCTATGCGCTTACTCTTATCACGAATGTATTTACAGACCTCGAGACCATCTACATACGGCATCATTATATCGAGAATAACAATATCGATTTTGTCACTGTTTTCATCATATTTTTTTATTGCATCTTCACCATTTACAGCTTCAATAACTTCATAGCCATTACGTCGAAGATTAATTACCACAAAGTCTCGGATAGATGATTCATCTTCAGCAATGAGTACATACTTCATATGGTTTACTCCTAACTATATACACGGAAATTTTCTTTCAAATAATCTTCAAAATCACTTTTCAAATCAGCATTATTAAACTTATATCCATATACATAAGCACTGTTTTCTACAAGTTTATAATATCCAGCGTCATCACTTTGCCATTCGGGATTTGAAAAAGCACGTAATGAGAAAATCTCCTCATCAAATTCTCCATCATCTTTTAAATAATAGAATGTAAGTGTTGAGTTATTATAGTCATAGATTGCAGATATCATATTTATCCACGAATCATCTATAATCAACATATATTCATAAGAAGTGTTTACAACACATTTTTTATCTACTGAAATCTCCGAATTATTCAATTCATTCCATACAGTAAGGTTAAGTGAACTGCGTTCACTTGTTCCTTTTTCGATTCTCACAGCACCAGGGAAAAGTTCCAATGTTGGGATTTCAATTATATTATCACCATCAAAGTCCATAGAAAACAATCGTGTATCCCTTAATGTTACTGGATTTTGTGACTGATTCATTTCATAAAGTGGTAATGACAATTCAAAATCATTATGTGAAACCTTAATAACTTCTGTTATAACTCCACGTTCACTAATTGCGCCATCAATAAAAATACGCGTAAACTCATTTTGATTTTCAATAACGGAATCTGTTGCAATATTATATACTTCTAATAATCCGGTTAATGAAACCGATAATTCACGAGCGACTGAGTAATCCTTATTGAAACTTAAAATTCTGCCTGTTGTTTTTTTCTCCTGTCCTGAAAAACTTAAATTAACGAAGAGAAAATCGTCCGAACCGTCTTTATTAAAATCGGAAACATGAATGTTTGAGTAGGATTCTGTTTTCAGTAATGTGGTTGAAATACCATCAAAGCTATAAACAGATAAAACACGGTTTCCTAATACGCCAAAATCTGTTGCACGGACAGATTCTATATTCTCATTGGTTTTCCAACTTAGCAAAATTTCAGAAACATTATCACCGTTTATATCCGCAAAATTAACCTCGTAAAAATCTTCGGTCTGTCCCTTAATTTTCGAAACAAAGTTCCATTCCTTGCCTACTTTTTTAAAAATACTGACACATGCCAAATTGTCCTCGGACAAATCAGAATAAAAAACTAAAGCTTCTTCTTGTCCGTCATTATTCATATCAAAGAACAAATATGAAGATGTATAAAAACCACTCAAAGGGTTTTTCATTACTATACCATCACTATTTATAACAGACTGTTCAAAAGCATGTTGAAGCAATCTGTTTTCACCACTAAGTTTTGGTGGACGCATCAAGCTCTCAAATGAGTTGATATTATAAATGGCAAACATAAGTGACAGACATACAGCAACAGCAAGAATTACAACTATAATCTTTTTCATAATCTGTCACCTCTGTCATTTTATCTTGTATTCTTAACCAACGGAAACATTAATGTTGCAGTCTCCGATAGCCCAACATTGTTTATTATTAGGAACAACAACTCTGCCCTTCAATGTTTTTGTGGATGTTGAAACACTCTGTTCAGTTACATCTACAACAATCTGGAAATCATTCCCAGATAAGCCAGAAAGCACATCTTCAGTTCCTACCACAGTAATTGTTTTTCCGCTATTATCCAAAGGATTAATTTCATAAGTACTACTGTTTTTTACTGTAATACTTGCGCTTGGAACTATAAAACTTTTTGTTGTCATATTTGACGCATCGATTGTTACTGAGAAAGACTTAACATCACTATTGAGGAATTCAAATGACTTTGATTCCTCAGCATTTATTTTGTATACATTCTTCTTGTTACCTATCTGTGAAAAGTCAATTACATCAACAATATAGTATTCCGTTGTTTCTGCCAAATCAACAGGAATTGCCACCTGCACAGATGCAGGATACACACTATATGATATTGGGTTATTTGTATAGTATGCAGGAGCATTCTTGAACTCTACTGCAGTTGGTAATGTCACTAGTTTCAGCACTGGTAGTGTTACAGTAATATTACTTTCACTGAATTTTAACAAGGACGAATCAATTTTTGTCCCTTCTTTTGACAAAAGAGTAATCGTTGCAGATGAGGTTGTTGTTTTTGTTAAAACTTCACTGACATCAACATTTGCATTTAAAGAATCTACCTGGTTAATAATTGTTGACGGACCACTGATTGTAAGTCTATCTACTGATGGTACAGCTTCCCCCAACTTATGTTTATCAGGCACCATATCTTCCAATGTTGTGTTGACATTTACTGTTATTGGCAATTCAACTTCCTGATAGCGGTCAAAGAACACTTCAATTTCGTTTTCAGAATATGAAGTGATTGAAAAATCCGAATTTTCTTCTTTCTCTTCAACATAGAGTTTTAACACCTTTTTACCGCTACTATCTGCATTGTTCGTATTAGCAACAACAGTGAAATCATCGGCAGTCAATGACGAAACTATGTACTTCTTACCTGTTACAGTTATATCAACATAAAAATCGGACTGCCCGAAAATCTGTAAACCTAATTTCTCAGGCACACTGTTTTCATATTTAATGGAAACAGGCACATTCGTTATTACTTTTTGAACCTCCGGACTTTGCTCAATAGCAACCCACATCCAGAGAATAAATGAAATTACAAAAGAAAAAACGAGAAGAAAACGTTTATTATACAGCAGAGAAGAAAAGGAAATATTCAATTTTCTTTTAGTTTTATTGTTCATTTGAATTTCCCCTCTTTCTTATTATTCTTCTGTTTTCTCTGGTATTATTTTTCAACAATTCCTTTGACAATATTTCACGTAAATCACCATCGGAAATACCACGATTAAGTCTTCCTCGTTTTGCAACGGAAATAGCACCTGTTTCTTCTGAAACAACCACCACAACTGCATCACTGTTTTCACTCATGCCTATTGCAGCACGATGTCTTGTTCCAAGTTCACTACTGATTTCCTTATTACTTGTTAACGGAAGTATGCATCCGGCAGCTACAACTCTTCCCTCTTTAACAACTACCGCACCATCATGCATAGGAGCTTTAGGGAAAAAGATATTACCAATCATTTCAGGAGTTACAATCGCATCAACCATAGTTCCTGTTTTTGAAATTTCACCAAGCTTTGTTTCTCGTTCAAAAACAATTAATGAGCCAATTTTTTTGTCACTCATCTCGCCACAAGCTTTGCAGACTGCATTAATAGAATTCTTTATCTTTTCCTGTTCTTCTGTATCATCACGATTCTTAAAATTAAGAATATTAATGTTTGAAACCGAGCTTCTTCCCACACTTTCAAGGGCATGTCGGATTTCAGGAGAGAAAATAATCACAAGGATGGTTAACAAGTTGCCGAAAACGAGACTTAGTATGTACTTACTTGTTTCCATATTGAAAAGAGAAACAAGGAAATAGGCAACAACAAGCAAAACAACACCTTTTGCCAACTGAATAGCTCTTGTGTCTCTGATAAGTTTGATGGCACTATAAATTACAAAAGCAACAAGCACAATATCCAGCAAATCTCCAACTGTGTTGAATGATAATATTGCACGTTTTATTTGTTCAAAAAACTCACCAAAATTTTCAAACATTTTTCTCTCACTCTCTTTACAAAAAAATACAATATACCGTAAATATCCGTTGGTTAAAAGACATACTTCCACAGACATAAATATTCACGATATATTGTACCACAAGTATTTTCATTTTGCAATTTTAATTAATGAATTAATTGTAAAATCTATTTGAATTTTTTTGGTAAAAATTGACGGAGAAAGCCTTACAACACCTGTTTTTTCAGTGTTAAGTTTTCTATGTGCCAATGGAGCACACTGTAAACCTCCCCTTACGCATATATCTTGCTCTGATAGCAATTCTACAACTTTGTCACTTGCCATGTTTTTTATATTCAATGCAAGTATCGGAACATATGATTTTCTACAATCAGATAAATCCGTATAGAGAGTGATTTTTCTATTGAATTTAAGATTATTGTACAAATAATTTATCAACTTCATTTCATGGTTGTATATATTTTCAACACCTTTTTTCTCAACAAAATCCAAAGCGGAAGATAACCCTAGAATGCCTACTATATTTGGTGTACCGCTTTCAAACTTATCAGGAAGAAAACCAGGCTGTAAAGAATTCATTGAATTACTTCCCGTACCACCTTCAATAATAGTCATCAGTTCCACATCATCATTAATAACAAGTAAACCAACACCACTTGGACCATACAATCCTTTATGACCTGCACAACATAAAATATCAATATTATCTTTCTTCATGTCTATTCTTTTAACTCCTGCAATCTGTGCTGCATCAAGAATGAATTTCAATCTATATCGGTGTGCTAATGCTCCAAGCATCCTATATGGTGTAATCATTCCGAAAACATTTGAAGCTCCAGTGCAAATAATAGAAACTGTATTTTTATTTATACACTTTTCAAAGTTTTGCAATGTCTTATAAACATCAGTTTCAATCTTTGCAATACTATAATCGCAAATTCCTTGCATTTTTAATGTTTCCAAAGGTCGTAAAACAGCGTTGTGTTCCAAATCAGATATAATAAAATGACTTCCTTTTTTAGCCAACCCTTTAATTGCCATATTTATTGCTGTTGTGCAGTTATATGTGAAGATAATATTATCACTGGATTTTGCATTAAAAAATCTTGCAACCTTTTTTCTACACTCAAACACTTTTTCAGTTGTTTCAATCGCCATTTTATAACTGCTTCTGCCATAATTACCATAATTCAGTAAGGCATAGTTAACAGCATCTACTACACTTTTCGGTTTTGGAAACGACGTTGCGCTATTATCAAGATAAATCATAAATAATCATATCCAACAACTTTAATTCCATTGATTTTCATTATATTTAAATACTTATTTACATCACCAAAAATAACAATATAATATCCACATCCTTCATTTTTACCTGGATTTACATTTTTTCTAATTGTAACTCTTCCTCCATTTTTCTCAATAATCTCTTTTGCATTTAAGGCGTGAGTTACAGAAGAAAATTTTACTCTTACTCTTTTCATAAAAACACCTCAGGATATTCTATGAAAAAAATATTTAATTTGATAAAAAAATGCCCGTCATAAGACGGGCATAAGCTTAAATAAATTTGATTTTCTTTTCATCGACAAGACAGACACAATGTGCTGAAATCCCTTCTTTTGCACCAGTGAAACCGAGTTTTTCTTCAGTAGTAGCCTTAACTGACACATAATCAATACCAACTCCGAGAGCTAAAGCAATATTTTCTCTCATCTGGTCAATGAAAGGTGCAAGTTTTGGTGCCTGAGCAATTACAGTTGCATCAATGTTATTCACCTTGAATCCCTTAAGTTTTATTAACTCAACTACTTTTTTCAAAAGTTCAAGGCTATCTGCATCCTTGAATGTTGCGTCGGTATCCGGGAAGTGTTTTCCGATATCACCCAATGCACAAGCTCCGAGAAGAGAATCAGAAATTGCGTGTAAAAGCACATCGGCATCCGAATGTCCTAAAAGTCCAATGCCATTATTTTCAATTTCAACTCCACCGAGAATAAGTTTTCTTCCCTCAACTAGTTTATGAACATCATATCCGTGACCAATTCTCAGCATAATCATACTCCTCTTCTTCTAAGATAATTTTCAGCAAGTTCAACATCTTCAGGTGTTGTGATTTTTATATTTTCATAATCACCGTCAACAAATTTTACTGTTTTGCCATAAGCCTCAACAAGCATACAATCATCAGTAAAGTTTTTACTGTTTTCAACTGTTTTGACTGCATCAAGATAAAGGGATTTATCAAATATCTGTGGTGTCTGAATAAATCGAAGATAATTTCTGTCCGGTGTTGCGATAATGTCGTTATTATCATTTACTTGTTTTACGGTGTCTTTTACTTTTACACCTGTTGCAGCGGCACCGCACTCATAAGCTTGGTTAAGAGTATCTAAAACAACCTTTTCGGTAACAAGTGGTCTTGCACCATCATGAATTGCTACAAAATCTGCGGTTTCCGATACAGATGAAACACCATTGAGCACACTTAACTGACGGGTTTCTCCACCTTTTACAATTTTGGATACCTTTTTAACTCCATATTTTGCAACAAGGGATTTAACATCTTCAATATCACTTTCACGGGTAACAACAACAATTTCGTCAATAGAATCCATATTGTCAAATACCAACAAAGTATGAACCAGTACAGGAATTCCGTTAATTTCAAGAAACTGTTTGTTGACGCCACCCATTCTTGTAGAGTTGCCTGCCGAAACAACTACGGCAGAAACAAATCTATTTTCTTTTTCCGTAATTCTCGACACAATAACCACTCCTTATTATATCAATGCTTCAACTGCAGCAATTTTTGCACATAGGCAGAATACTTCCATTGCTTTTCTCAAGTCTTCAACTGGTGGGAATGATGGAGCAATTCTGATATTCTTATCTTCAGGGTCAATACCATAAGGATATGTTGCACCAACTGTTGTAAGCACAAGACCTACATCTTTACAAAGTTCACCAATTCTCTTTGCACTGCTACCAATTGTGTTGTAGCTGATGAAATAACCGCCTTTTGCTTTTACCCATTCACCAATTCCTAAAGGTGCGATTTCCTTTTCAAGCATCTGAAGAACAAGATTAAATTTTGGTGCAATAATTTCTGCATGTTTATCCATATGTGCTTTAATTCCGTCAAGATTTTTGAAATACTTAACGTGACGAAGCTGATTGAGTTTATCATAGCTGATTGTCTGAAAATTAAGTCTTTTCTTAATTTCTGCAATATTACTTTC
>JAZNJX010000089.1:0-7055 GCA_045578245.1 Candidatus Fimenecus sp.
GCCATAAGAGCAAGTGTTGAACCACAGATTGAACCTTGGGAAGTTGAACCGTTTGAAGAAAGAACTTCTGATACAACACGGATAGCATATGGGAATTCATCAACTGATGGGATAACCGGAACAAGAGCTTTTTCTGCAAGCGCACCATGACCGATTTCTCTTCGACCTGGTCCACGAGATGGCTTTGTTTCACCAACTGAGTATGATGGGAAGTTGTAGTGGTGGATATATCTCTTTTCTGTCTGCTCATCAAGACCGTCAAGCTGCTGTGAATCACCCATAGGTCCGAGAGTTGCGATTGAAAGAACCTGAGTCTGACCACGAGTGAACATACCTGAACCGTGAGCACGAGTGATAAGGTCAATTTCAGCATTAAGAGGACGGATTTCATCAATTCCACGACCGTCCACGCGCTTGTGCTCATCCTTAAGCCAAGCACGAACAACGTGCTTCTGAACAAGATACATAATCTCGTCAAGCTTAGCTTCGTTGCCTTCAAATCTTTCGTCAAACTTTTCGTGAACTGCTTCATAAATTGGAAGAAGAGCTTCGTCACGAACAAGCTTGTCATCTGTATCAAGAGCTTTCTTAACGTCTTCAATACAGAAAGCTTCGATTTCTGCCATAATTTCTGGGTCTGGGTCAGAAGATTCGTAAGCGAACTTTGGCTTACCAACTTCTTCAACAATACCCTGAATGAATTTAACAATTTTCTGGTTTTCAGCATGACCTGCCATAATAGCGTCAAACATTGTATCGTCGTCGATTTCGTTTGCACCAGCTTCAATCATAGCAACAAGGTCAGCAGTAGAAGCAACTGTTAAAACAAGGTCTGATTTTTCTCTCTCTTCGAGATTTGGGTTGATAACGATTTTGCCTTCAACAAGACCAACGTTAACACCTGAAACAGGACCGTCCCATGGAATATCAGAAATTGCGATTGCTGCAGAAACACCAATCATAGCTGTGATTTCAGGTGAGCAATCAGGGTCAACTGACATTACAGTTGCAACAACTGAACAGTCGTTTCTAAGGTCTTTTGGGAAAAGTGGACGAATAGGTCTGTCGATACAACGTGATGTAAGGATAGCCTTTTCACTTGCTCTGCCTTCTCTTCTCTGGAAAGAACCAGGAATACGACCTACTGAGTACATTTTTTCTTCATAGTCAACTGAGAGAGGGAAGAAATCAACACCTTCTCTTGGTTTTGCAGAAGCAGTAACTGTACAAAGCACTTCTGTTTCACCGTAACGAGCAAGGATAGCTGCATTAGCAAGACCAGCCATTTTGCCAGTTTCAAGAGTCAATTTTCTACCTGCGAGTTCGGTTTCCCAAACTTTAAAATTCTTGAAAAACATAATTTTTACCTTCCTTATTTTTTATTTCACAAGGCAAAAATCTGTTTAGCAATAAATACAATCTTCAATTTCTTGAGGACTCTATTTACCGCTAAATTGGAGATTTTCTGCCTTGTAATCAACTACCTTTAAAAGCATTTTAAGGCAGATAAGATGAAACTTATCTGCCTTAATTTGTTTTGATTACTTACGAAGACCAAGTCTTGCAACGATTGCACGGTATCTTTCGATATCCTTCTTTTGAAGGTATGCGAGAAGATTTCTTCTGCGACCAACCATTTTAAGAAGGCCACGACGTGAGTGGTGGTCTTTCTTGTTAGCCTTAAGGTGCTCAGTTAAATCGTTAATTCTCTTTGTGAGAACAGCAATCTGAACTTCAGGAGAACCTGTATCGCCTTCGTGAGCAGCATATTCAGCCATGATAGCCTGTTTTTCTGCCTGTGTCATTGTCATTTCACCTCATTTAAAATATTTATGCTCAAATGCCCCAGATGAAAGTAGGTGAGTGCCGTTTCGGCTTACTCAATCACCCGAGTACACAGAGATAGCCTTGATAGTATATCACAAGAGTTTCAAAAAATCAAGTGTTTTTTTCTAATTCAGGATAACACCACTTTGTTGTGAGTTTGTCACTGTTGAATCCTTGTTGAAATACGCATCATAAACTTCTGCAACATAATTGCCGAGACCACCTGAAGTAACATTTTCAATAGCGATAACAACTGCAATTTCTGGGTCATTTGCCGGCGCAAAGGAAATCATAAAACCATTGGTATATTCAACATATACATCTCCTACTTTTTTCTTCGCTTGAGCAGTACCTGTCTTTGACGCAACACTGAACCCTAGGTTTTGGAAAGCACTGACTGTATTAGCCATGGAAACCATACCTCTTCGCACTGCCATAATTGATTCCTGTGACGCAGTAACCTTGCTAATTTCAATAGGTTCTGCCTCATAATAAGTTTCTGAATAATCAAAGGATTTTATACTCTTAACAAAATGTGCCTTATATTTTGTTCCACCATTCGCCAAGGTTGAAACATAGGCACAAAGCTGAATTGGTGTGAAAAGGTTGTCCGACTGACCGATAGCCGCCTGAACAGTATTACCGGGATACCAGATTCCACCCTGTGCTTCTCTGTTTTCCTTACTTGCTGCCTGACCTTTTGCCTCAGTTAATTCAACACCTGTTTTCTGCCCTAAACCAAACATAGTAAAATACTGATTGATTTTTGCAATGCCAAGCATTCTACCTACTTCATAGAAGTATGTGTTACAAGAATAAGTAATCGCCTTATTAAGCGTCATATAACTTCCGCCGTGGTCGCCCAAGCCCATACAATTAAGAGGCAAATCCTTAAAATATGTGTAAGTAAGATTACAGAAAATTCCTGACTCTTCTGTTACAATGCCTTCTTCAAGGCCTGCTATACCCACTATAGGTTTTACTGTAGAACCCGGAGCATAAGTGCTTCTGAGTGCTCTGTTCCACAAAGGCGCACCTTTGTCTTTATTAAGCTCAACTATATTTTCTTTATATGTTGACAAGTCATATGATGGATATGATGCACAAGCAAGAACAGAAAAATCATTGACATCCATAACCACGATGCTTCCTGCTGTTGATACATTGGCGCTATCCTTTGTGCTGTTAATTTTCGATGACAAAATATTCTGTACTTTTTTCTGAAAATCACCATCAATAGTCAAAATAACATTGTTTCCGTTTATAGGTTGTGTTGTTATTGTGTCTGTTTTTGTGCCATCCGAATTTGTAGAAGTTGTGAGAATACCGTTTGTACCCCTGAGTTCTTCCTCGAGAGCACTTTCTATACCGAATTTGCCGATTTTATCCGTCATTCCATAAGCACGGAGTTTCATAACTTTGAGTTCTTCTTCGGTTAATCCCTCTTCTTTGATAGCCTCTTGATATTTTTCCGTAACTGCATCATATTCTTCGGCACTGATAGAATCATAAAAGCCGATAATATGTGGTGCTATTGTTCCATCATAATAGGCACGTCCTGTATCAACTCTGACTTCAATGCCCTTGAAAAATCTGCTTTGCTCCTTAATATATGAAACCAACTCTATCGGAACATTCTCTGCTATTGTAAAAGGATTGTTGACAGAAAATGCAGCCTTAACCATGGCAATGTAAACAGATGAAACACGGAGAGCATCTTCTGTTGACATGTTTTCCAAACTGTAATATTCACATAAAGCGTCAAAGCAATTTTTAGCTGACGCATACTTGTTTAAATTCAAATAGTCCTTCTTGAATATAAAATTCTTAAGACTTTCACTATCCTCTTTATATACAATTTCTCCATTTACCATTTCCAATGGTGTAAGAGAATTAAACTCAACAAGATGTTGGTCAAAAATCTTTAATAATTCAAGAATTATTTCGTTTCGTTCTTTTTTCTGAGAACTCTTAGGGAAATACGAAGCATCTACAAAAATCGAATTAGAACTTGTATTGTATGCAAGTGCTTTTCCATTAGCGTCAAGGATTTCTCCACGCAATGCCTCAATTTTTGTATTGGCAGAAGAAAGGTACAGGTTTTTTGATGAATAATCATCCCTCATCAAAACCTGTATTCTGAAAAGGTCGGCAGCAAAAAATGAAAAAACGAACAGAATAGCAGAAATAAAAGCTGTTGTTCTTATTTTAAAGCTATATGGTTTTTTCATTCTCTCACCGTCCTTTCGTTTTAACAAATCAAATTAATACTCCGTATAATCATAGGAGAATTTTCTGTAAACTGTCCTTATAAGAATATACCACAACGGAGTCAGTAGCAGACTATATATAGTCATCGGCAGATAATATCTGAAAAACATCAGCACTCCACCGTCTATGCCTCTTGCTGCAATAAAAAATATAACATAAGTAATTACATAAATAAGAGTTATTCCGGAATTCATAATGATATAGGTTACAATGTTGTTTCTCATCAGAATTCTCAGCAAAACTCCACACACAGCACACGCAGCCATCAGATAAAAGGCATTATAACCATCTGCAGCAACAGTAACAGTATCCCACAATACTCCTGCTAAAAAGCCTGCACAAGCACCGATTATTTCACCCTCAAACATAGAGATACAAACTGCAACGGATATAAGCAAAATAGGTCTTACGGATGCAATCTGCGGGAATATGCAGACAGTATTCTGGAATAAATGTGCCATTAGAATTATAAAAGCATAAATTAAATATCGCTTTGTTTTTATTTTTGTCTGAACAGTCATAATCGTTTACTCTTTCTCAAATGCCGTAATAACAAAGCAGTCGTGAATCTCTTTGGAGTTAACTGTCGGTTCGATTATTGCATACGCTGAGAGGTCGGTTTCACTTTTCTTAACCTCAGTTACAGTACCAACTATAAGGTCTTTTGGAAAAATTCCACCTGTTCCCGATGTGCAAACAATACCACCTTGTGAAATAGCTGTATCAGTACCAAGTCCAGCAAGTTTGCACTTTCCACCAACTGAAAGGTTAAAATCTGCTGATACATAGCCCAATTCACCTGTTCTGATTTCATAAGCCGCCACATTTACCGATGGGTCAAAAACAGAACGAACAACTGCAGTTGTCGGGGTAACTTCTGTCACGACACCTATGAGGTACTCTCCCAGAATTACTGCATCATTAACCTTTACACCATCTTTAGTGCCTTGGTCAACAGTAAAAGAGCCAAAAAGTTCAGCCGAATCTCTACCAATTATTGTTGCATGAACCCATGTGTAATCGGGATTCTTTTCACGGATATCAAGGAACTCTTCGTATGTTGCTAATTGTTTTTTAGTCTTTTCATAATCTACCAACATTTTTTGATACTCTGCAACTTGTCCCTCAAGCTCTGCTACTCGGTCCTGATATGATTTTGACGAAATAAAGCCACCTGATAAAGCATCAAATTTTGCAGAAAAATATGATGCCACATCCTGTAATGGTGATGTGATTACACTGACAACATTTGTCAACGGCGATGTTGAAGTTGCAGTAAGTGTTGCGAGAATTGATGCTGATAGAAGCACCACTACAATGGTAATCAACACTTTAAATGTTGTGCTTTTAAAAAAATTGTTCATTTAAATCTCTCAAATCTTTTTAAATATTGCCCTTTTCAAGACATACACCCATACCTGCTGCAACACAATCCATAGGGTCAACAGCAACATGAACAGGAATTTTTGTTTCTTTTGAAATAAGTTTATCCATTTCTCGGAGCAACGCTCCACCACCGGTGAGCATAATACCATTGTCAACTATATCAGCAAGTAACTCTGGTGGTGTTTTCTCAAGAGTTGAACGAACTGCTGCCAGAATCTGTGCGATAGGTTCACTCAATGCTTCTCTGACATCTTCTGATGTGATTTCAACATTTCTTGGCAAACCATTTAAAAGGTCTCTGCCTCGAACATCCATTGCACCTTCCCCATCATAGCTCATTGCTGAGCCGATTTTAATTTTGATTTCTTCTGCAGTTCTTTCACCGATAAGTACATTGTGCTTTTTACGTATGTACTCAATAATCGCCTCGTCAAAGTCATCACCTGCAACTCGGCATGATTTTGCTGTAACAATATCACGATAAGAAACAACTGCAACTTCTGTTGTTCCTCCGCCTATATCAACAATCATACTTCCCACCGCTTCAGTAACAGGTAATCCTACACCAATAGCAGCAGCCAAAGGCTTATGAATAAGAGAAGCGTACTTAGCCCCTGCATCTCTTGCAGCATCATGAACTGCTTTTCTTTCAACCTCTGTAATACCTGATGGAACACAGATAAGAACTCTTGCTCTTGCAAATGGTGTTTTATTTATTACCTTTTTGATAAATACTTTAAGCATATCGGAAGTGATTTCCGAATTTATAATAACACCATCTTTCAATGGCTTAACTGCTGTAATTGAACCCGGTGTTCTTCCTATCATTTCTTTTGCTTCATTACCTACAGCAACAACTGTTGGTGGGTCAGCTTTTTCATTAACTGCCACAACTGAAGGCTCACGAAGAACGATTCCTTTTCCTTTAAGATATACTATTGTGTTGGCTGTTCCCAAGTCGATACCGATATCTTGTGCGAATAACATTTCAACATCTCCTAATTTATATACAATAATAAAACATAGATAATCTATTTTATTATAACAAAACTGCAGATATTATACAATACCTGCAGTTGAAAAAACGTGATTTTTTAAAAAAGAAAACGCCCATCCTTTTGGACAGACGTTTTTTCTTATGTCGGCATTACCTATTTTTCCGGCCCGCTTCCAGCCAAGTATCTTCGGCGCAAATGAGCTTAACTACTGTGTTCGGGATGGGAACAGGTGGACCCTCACTGCAATCAACACCGACTCACGAAACACTTTATCTCGTGAACGCAAGGAATATTTTAACAGAACACAAGTGAAAATGCAAGTGTTTTTTTCAATTTTTTTCATTTTTTACATTTTTAACAAATACACACTCTAAAAAATAGTGATTATAGGTCAAAAACACACAAAAATGTACAGAAAGCAGGGCTTTTCACCCTGCTTCTGATTTTATTATTTCATTTTTGCAATATCAAACATAATGTTTTCATATCCCTTATCAGGAGAAACTGCAGTATACATTACAACTGTATTGGTAACAAAATCAATATTTGTATGCTTTGAGAAGTTTACATCCT
>JAZNJX010000090.1:0-7014 GCA_045578245.1 Candidatus Fimenecus sp.
TCTTTCAATATAACCTTCTTCTGCATTGTTATAAAAGCCTTGCATACTATCATAGAATGCAATGTTCTGATAACCTAAATCCTTGAAAAAATAGTGCATATATGCAGTAAGTCTTAATATACTGCCTTTTGCGATGCTTCCGTCCTCAGGATAACTGTAAACATCAAGAACATTCCCTTCAACAATAATCAAAGGCTTGATTTTACTGAAAATCTCCAATTCCTTATGCCACTTTGGAATAAAATCACTCATTTATTTCCCCTCCTGTATATCCTTTTCAAACTCGTTTAAATGCTTTATAGGAATATTGTTCTTTCGAGCATACTGTTGAGCAGAACTTCCTGGCAAACAGTAAAAAACAAATTTTTTATTTAAATCTGCTCTAAAACTCCCTCTTAAAAGATCATAAAAAAATCTATCATTCATTCCTAGAAAAGCGACATTTGTAATATGATGTTCATATCTAGAAAATAGCTCTGCCCCTATGTCAACATCATTAGCAGGAATTATAATATTATAAATGTTTGTATTCGATAAACAAGAAATACCCAATCTTTTTAACTTATTAGGTAAATTAATTGTTTTCAAATTTTTGCAATAATGGAATGCTTCATCATCTATTTCTTCCAAACCTTGAGGACACTTTACATCAACTACATCTGAAAACATAAAAGCTCCTCGAGGAATTTTCAAAATCTGCTGTGGTAGTGTTATGTCTTTCAATCCACTTCCTTTAAAGACACGTTCGCCCAACTCAAATAATGTTTCTGGCAGAATAATATAATGCATTTCTTTGCAGTTTAAGAATACTTCATCTCTAATTTTTCTTACAGGTAGATTGTTTATTAATTCTGGAACAATAACTGTCTCTTTGCTAAATCCAACATACTTCGTTATTTCTACACCGTCCTGATATGGTTGCCATTCAAAATCAGATTCGTCTGCTGAATTATCAATAAATTCCTCAATTGAATCCATCGATGATCGCACTTCTATTTCTGCTTGCTGAGAAATATTTTTAAGAACTTCAAGTTCTTCATTTTTTTGAGCATCTGACAACTTTTCTCCCGAAAGGCTTTCCATTAAACTTGCAAGTTTATTTGCACGTTCCATTTTATCAATTTGTTCACGTGCTTTTTCAGATACTTCAATGTTTTTTATTGCTGTAATTTCTGCTCGTAATAATTCGACTTGTTTTTCAAGTTTTTCTATTCTTTGTAAAAACTCTGAGTTATCCACCATCAACCCTCCTTAATAAAATCTGATTTATGTATTCCTACTGATACAACTCCATCATTAGTGGTGAAGTTTTGTATCTTATTTGTTTCTGTATTTAGATATATCTCATATTTATTTTTCTGTGATTCTTCTAAAATGTGTATCCTTTGGTTTGAAGAACCACGGAGCAAAGAATTGTCGTTTATTTTTTCTACATACTTACCATCAATCAGAACAGATATATTTTCAAGTTGTTTTTCTGTCAGTTCTTCAATTTCAAACCCTGTATAAACTAAAATATCATCACTGATGGGCTTTAACATCTTCAAAAGATGTTGCAATTCTTCTGATTGCCCCATTGGATCGCCGCCGGTAATTGTAAAGCCATCAACCGGATTTGTGTCTGATATTTGATGAATTAAAGCCAATATATCATCTATACTGATTTTGTATTTTTCTTGTTGTTGCCATAATTCAGGATTGCTACAACCTACACATCCATGAGAACATCCGCTAAACCAAATACCAATTCGTTTGCCCGGTCCTAAAACTTCAACGGGATATAATATTCTTGCGATATACATTACTTTTCCCTCACAACAAGATACACAGCTAAATCCTGACGATTGCCATTGTTAACACAACCACCAAGTCCTATTTCGTCATCTGCTTTGAGCAAAGTAGGAGTATCATTTGCTATTTTCGCGTTGTTTACATAGGTGAAATTTATACCACTTAAATTGGTTATGTATAAGTTTTCGCCTTCTGATACTATTTTAGCATGGCTTCTGCTTACATAAGATTTATTACTTATATATTCTTTCAAAACATTTTCTCTGCCAAGAATAATCTCGGTATCATTTGGAATGTCGTAGGTATATGCTCCTGAAATCTCACAGAGGGAATATTGCTTGCAACAGCATTCCGTTTTGGGAGTAGGAAGAATATCTGAAATATCTTCATCACAAGCACCGCATTTTCTTGCTGCAGGCGGATTTTCTGCACCGCATTCGCATATCTTGACCATTTCAGGTTCCGTAACAGATTCGTATTCAATATTTTCGGTTGCTTCATCTACAACTTTAACACTAAATAAATCTGTTCCACAATTTATACATTCTGCTAATCTTGGATCGTTATGTTCGCCACAGCTTGGGCACACTTTATATTTTTCCATAAATGTACTCTTCCTTTAAATAACATATTTTTTAGTTTTTTGCTTTGAGTAATATATTGAACAACTCGTGTTTTTGTATTATTGAATAGTTGGAACATATCCTTCGTGATACGAATTTTTACGTTCTATACTTGCTCCATCTTGTCCATTACTTATTCTAAAATAATGCCCTATAGAGTGGTCGAATATTGAGCTTATAGCAATTTCATAACCATCAACAGAAAAAGTTGTATTACCTTTTGAATCCGTCTTTTGAGAACCATTCTCTCGGGCGTAATCTACAACCCAATCTATAAAAGAATCAGATGCACAGGCATCTATTCCATCAATACAATCGGGTTGAATACATAATAACCACATTGCTTTTTTGATATCGTTTTTTCTATGTAGTTCTGTTAATTCTGAGGCAAGAAACTTATAACCCTTTTCGGAGTGAATAAGATCATAATACGAGCCTTCCGTATCTCTATTACTCCAATCAAGCATTTCAGCTGTTAATGTTTGTTCCTCAATCATCAAATGCAATTCTCTGTATGGTGCGTTCTGAATGTATTTAACAGAAGCCACTAATGTAATAATGATTATAATTGGAATAACAATTTTTGCAATCAGCTGTATTCTTTTGCGGTTTATACTTTTATGTACTTCGGGGCAATATTTCTTTATCATTGCAGATACTTGCTCATCATCAGATGTAGCCACAGAATTCAGCTCAGTTTTCAGTTCTGATATTTCTTGTTCCAATGTTTTTTCGTAATCTTCAACTTCAGCTATATTTTGAGGGAATCTTTTTTTCTCTGTTTCGGTTAACTTGTTAAAAATTTCAGATTTAGTGCTTTCAAAAGCCTCATCTTTTTTACTAACAAGAAGATTTTTTAATTCTTGATTGTTAGTCCCCATACAAGAGGAAATTAATGACACCAAAGAAGACTGTCTTTCTATTTTTTCAAAGTGTTTATAGAAAGCATGTTGTATTTCACTTCTATGTGAGATTTTATTTCCAATCTCCTTAACGATAACTTCTTTTCTTTCGGTTATATTTTTCTCATGCCGCTTATCATAAGAAGAGCCAACCGCTTTTCCCATCACAGTTAATAGCCATATGGCAATTGCAGAATCAGCAATTACAGCCACAGCTACCGCTAATCCCATATCTTCCATATCGCCCGAAAAAAGTGCAATATTTCCTGCAAAAAAGAATAGTACTAATAATATTACAATTGCATTGCCAAAGCAACCCAACCAATTATCATTGTTCATTTGTATCACTCATTTCTACGTTGCTTTTTAGTTTCACCTTTTGCGCTTCTGCGTTCAGCCTTAAATGTTTCAACTTCTGATTTCATATCATAATCTGAGGTATTTATAATCTGTGCATACTCGGCCTTAGGAGGAAGATGACTAACTCTGTTCTTGCACACAATTCCTTTTGCTGCAAGTCTTTTTTCAAACTCTGTGAACTTATCACAAAATGCAATCATTTCATCTTCAAGTTTTGATGCTTCTGATGAAGAAGGAAGTCGGTCTGTGCTGTCTATACCGCCAAGTTCCATTGCAATTTTTCCTTGATTGTCATAGCGGATGTTGACAGCAGTTCCTTCACTGAAAGTGTACAATTCATCACGGAAACGCTTACCACTTTTCTTGGTAACTTCACGGCTACCAATTAAATCATAGCCCATTTCTTCCATAACTTCGTCAATAGCATCAGCAATGTATTCTTGTTCACTGTCTTCAAGTAATTCATTTTCAAGCTTTGCAATTTCTGCTTTAAGCTCTGCAACGCCACTCTCGGAAATTATGAATTTCTTTGCGGCAATATGTAATTGCGAACACAAAACAATATATTCTGCTTCAAGTTCTTCAAATTCCGCTCCGTAAAGTTCCATATTTCTTATGTATGCCTGACATTCATCTACAATCGGTTTAACTGTTACAGCACGGAAATTTTCTAAGAAGTCATCATTATTTATGTTATTTGCTTTTTCAATTGCATTTTGTATTTTAATTTTAAGTTCTAATGAAAGAGCTGAATTTGAAAGTAAGTCGCCAAGCACAGACACAATACTGTCTTTTATGGAAGGGGCAGTAGGCGCTATCGGAGCATCCCAAGATAGATCAAAGGAACTACCCAAATTCTCTTGTATGTCAGTTGATATTTGTGCTTTTAAATCTTGTGATTGCTTACCGCATTTTTCAACATCTTTCAGGAGCTTTGTTACATCATCCCTAATTGCTCTTAATTTCTCAAGAATTGCTTTCTTTCTGCTTAATTCTTCATCCGATAATATGATGGCTCCACGCTGATATCCAGAGAAAGCTTCAAAACTATCAGATAAAGCTTTCTTTAATCTTTCAATCTCCTGCATTTTTTCCTTTAGGCTGTTTGTAAGTGCAACGCTTTCATCGTTTCCACAATCATCATATATTTGTACACTGCCAATAGATATCGCAACCTGATTTTGCAGTGATTTGATTCTTTCAATACAAGCCAAAATACTGCTATCACATCTGTTTTGAGCGTTTAGGTTTGCTCTTTGCTCTGGCGTAAGTGTGTATTCAGAAGTTTTTGGACCACTCATAATTTAAACCCTCTCTAAATCTTTTTTTAATTGCTCTTCATCTGTATTGTTAGGTAATATTTTTTTAAATTTTAAAAATGTTTTTAATATATTTAAGTTAAACGGATCATTCCATTCGTTTTTATTTACGCCTTCTTTATATATACTTAAAGCACACATATATTCTTTTTCATATTTCAAACTCCGAACCAAAAAGCTGTGCATGGATTCATCTTGTCTTTTGGGTGCTCTTAATAAATTGTAATCAAATGCATTTGAATAAAACTTATCATATTGCTTAATTTGATATAACTTTGTATTTTCTATCATTGCTTTTATATCATCTGTCGGAGCAGAAGGATCAGATAATTTTACTAAATTCAGTAATTTGGTTTCTTTATGAGCATATTCTACCACCGAATTCAAAATGGTTAACATCTGCGATATGTGATGTTTGCGCTTTTGTTCCACATTTTCCTCATTAGTTTTCCGGTCTATTATTTCGTCAAAAAAATCTCTTAGTGTTGATGTATTATAATTCAAAAGAAAGGTTTTTATAGTTTCTAATGTCAATTCTGGCTGACTTACGGTTTCGACCAGAATAGCATCATCTTTTATATCATCGTCTTCTTTAACATCTTGATTATTTTGTGTTTTCAAGAGTGAAAGTTCCGTTTGCATGCGACTAATATCTTCTCTAACAAGAGATAAAGTGGCTTTTAAATCATCATTTTCTTTTTGAAGTATTTCTGCATTAAGAGAATATCTATCTTTTAGTGATGATATTTTTTTGTTTTCTTCTTGCAGTTGTTTTACTTCTTTTAACGCTGAATTAAGATCATTTGTTATTTTTTTATTTTCTTTTAAAAGTTCATCATATTTAGAACCCGATACAACCAGTGCCACCTTATCACCTCCCAATATTTTTATTGCATTACGCTCTCAAACTCTCTTTCCATTTTTTCAGTTCATCGCTTTTGCCTAAAGCGACTAACCAGCATTCAAACTGAACATTAAGATTATCTTTGTAATCTATCAGCTTATGGCAGAACTCCTGGAATGCATCATATGATTCGTTAAGCAGACCTTTCATATGCTCTGCAAGTTCTCCAACTGTTCTGAACTGTTTGCCCTCAAAGTTGAAAATCTTCTGACCGGAGAGCATATATGCCATCATATAGAATGTTTTTTCTGCATTGCTCTTGCCATCGACGGCTTGCATTGCCTCAATATTTTTCGCGGCATTTTTAAGTTCTTGATTACCCGATACTCTTAATTCCACATACTGAGTCAAAAGTTTTTCGCTCAAAATGCTTTCATAGAAATCATAATCAGATTTGTCATTTTTCCAAAGTTTTTCAAGCATAGAGCGACCTAATGCCGGCAAGCTTTCAAAACTCTTGCCTTTCCAATAGAATGTTTTGAGTTCAGGAGCAAGTTTATATATTGTTGCCCAGAAAATCAAATCATCACTCTTTGTACCTTTTCTTGCTTCTTCCTCGGCATCATCACATACTCTTGCACACTTCTGATTTGAACTGTTGGCAAAATGCGGTGCGAGATAACCTCTGAACAGTTCTTTTTTACCGTCATTCCAATAGGTAGCAAGCTCAACAACCAGGCTGTGTGTATCTGTGAAATCCTTACCCTTGAAGTTATAAGGTTTCATATCTACACGGCCATTACCAATTCCTTCGCCAGGGATTGTCTGCTTTTTGCCTGCACACCAGTTTCTAACCTCTTCATAGGTCCATCTTCTGTTGGGGTTATCTTTGTTCTTACGATTTGTTATATCGTAATATGTAAGAGCATTGATAAAGTCTGCAAGTTCTGCTGGCATATCTTTTGGTACAGGTATTCTTTGCACAGATGTATATTTTTCGATTTCATCAGGTGACATATGTGCATACGGAGTAAAACCACAGAACAATTCAAAGACAGTTACACCAAAGGAATAATAGTCCGATTCGGCTAAGAACAGGTTTCTGAATGTTTCTGGTGCAGAATATTCAGGTGTCATACCTGTGCGTGTCATTACAACGGTATTGCCTGCTTCAC
>JAZNJX010000091.1:0-19236 GCA_045578245.1 Candidatus Fimenecus sp.
TTTTACAACAATGAAAGAATACAACTAAAAACAAAACTGACTCCGCTTGAAAAACGAAATCAGTTTGTTGCTTAAAATCTAATATTCAACACCATAGGGGGTGTTTTTTGTGCTGTCCGCACAAATTGGGGCAGTTCAAAATCGGTGGGGATTTTTTTTATTTTAATTACTATTGACAAAAATGGAAAAACAATATAAAATATAATTGTATAGAACATTTGTTCGATAAAATATTTTAACGGAGGTTATAAATGATAGAAGAAAAAATAGAAGTAATTATTGACCCTAACTACAAACCAGTAATGCATATCAGCCAAGAATTTAAGAATTGGCTTGCGATTTTGGATATTAAAACATGTATTGACTGTCGAAAACGACATGGTAAAATATATTATATTGAAGAAACACCTGAATATGAAATACCGCTTCACGAACGATGTCGTTGTGAAATTAAAGAATTGATGGCAGCTTATATCGGTACTGCGACCAAAGAAGGTAATAATGGTGCAGATGTATGTGTATATGAAACTGGACATTTGCCAAGCAATTATATTACAAAGAAGCAGGCAATAAAATTAGGCTGGATAAATATTTTAGGTAATCTAAATGCTGTTGCTCCAGATAAGATAATTGGTGGAGATGTTTTTAAGAATAGAAACGGACATTTACCTAATAAAGATGGAAGAATATGGTATGAAGCTGATATTAATTACGATTTAGGATATAGAAACAATCATCGTATAATTTATTCTAATGACGGATTAATTTTTGCTACATATGACCATTATCTAACTTTTGTACAAATAAATTAAGGAGAAAAAATGAACACAATAGATTATTTATATTCAAAAGACAGAGTTTTGGATTTTTCTAAGTGTAAATATTTAGGTGAAATCCACGAAAATATAAAAACAGAATTGGAATTGCCAGAATGTTACGGTGCTAATCTCGATGCATTATGGGATTCGATAACAGGAATAATGTATGTTCCTGCAAATATAAAAATAATATACAAGCCTGAAACAAAAGCTTCTCAAAAATTATGTGATGAAGTGGAACAAATTATATCTGTGTTCTTAGAGGCACAGGAAGAATATGGACAAATTAAAGTATTCGTAGAGAAATAAATATTTCCCCACTTTGCTAATTGCACCACAGGCAGCAATCGCTGAAAAGAAAAAATTAAACGAACATTCTTTTTGAATAATTGTAGGGGACGACGACCTCAGCGTCCCGTAAAGAAACAATTAGTCCCCTTGGAGCAATCCAAGGGGACTTGTTATGTAATAATCTTGATTTTTCTTTATTACACCATATTTGATGGGTCAAGGATTTCTTCGATTTCCTCATCGCTAAACAAGTTGATACTTTTGAGTACTTCGCGTACATGTTTACCTGTTTTGATAGCAGTTTTTGCAATGTCTGCTGAAAGTTTATAGCCGACGGTTGGGCAGATTGCAGTGATTACACCGACTGAATTCTCAACATGTTCTCTGCATTTTTCTTCATTCGCAGTAATACCTGATATACAGTTATCTGTAAATGTCTGAACTGCACCTGTAAGGACCACGATTGACTCAAAGAGTTTATGATAAAGTACAGGCTCAGCATAGTTCAGTTCAAGCTGACCAGCTTCGGCTGCCATTGTAATAGAGACATCGTTACCCATTATGCAAAATGCTGCCTGGGACATAACTTCAGGGATAACAGGGTTAACCTTTCCGGGCATAATTGACGAGCCATTCTGCATTGCAGGAAGGTTGATTTCCTCAAAACCACAACGAGGACCTGATGACATAAGGCGAAGGTCGTTAGCTATCTTTGAACAGGAAATAGCACAGGTTTTAAGTACGGATGAAACAAAAGCAAAGGAGTCAAGATTCTGTGTACCATCGATAAGGTCCGCTGCTTTTACAACAGGTAATCCGCTGATTTCTGCAATAGTGGGAGCTAGGGCATCTACATATTCGGGGTTTGCATTAAGCGCAGTACCTATAGCAGTACCACCCATATTTATTGAATACATTTCTTGAAGAGCAACACTAAGTCTGTCTATATCACGGGTAATAGCCTTGCGGTATGCACCGAACTCATCACCTAGACGGATAGGAACAGCATCCTGCATTTGTGTTCTGCCCATTTTGATAATATCATAAAAATCAAATTTCTTCTTCGCGAGAGCCTGCTCAAGCCTCACAATTTCTCTAATGGCTCTTTTGAGAAGAACTATAACCGTCATTTTTGCAGCTGATGGGATAACATCATTTGTGGATTGTGCTCTGTTTACATGGTCGTTAGGATGTACAATTGAGTAGTCACCCTTTTCACCACCGAGAATTTCAATAGCTCTGTTTGCGATAACCTCATTGGCATTCATATTTGCAGTTGTACCTGCACCACCCTGAATAGGGTCACAGATAAACTGGTCATGAAACTTGCCTTCAAGTATTTCATCACAAGCCTGACAGATAGCATCCTTAATGTTTTCATCAAGCTCGCCTATGTTGTAATTGCATATTGCACAAGCCTTTTTTATCTGTGCAAGAGAATTGATAAATTCAGGTCTGAGTTTTTGACCTGTGATTCTGAAATTTTCACAACCTCTGAGTGACTGGACGCCGTAATAAGCATTTGACGGCACCTGCTTTGTACCAATTGAGTCTGCTTCAATGCGAAAAGTCATAATAATTACCTCACATATATTTTTTGACAGCTTTAGTCTTACCTAGTGAGCCACAACTCACTATAAGTTAATTATAACACATTAAAATTAAAAGTATAGATATATTTTTTTTAATGTTTTTCAGCATTGTCTGACTAATGTGTTTTATCGCTTTCACAAAACTATTGCAATCTTTCCATTTTAGTTTTATACTGAAAGCATCTTGTAAGTATTGGTGGTATTACAATGTTTGTGTCAAAAAGCCTATTTTTAACAATTCGTACAGTCTGGGCAGTATTCAGTTCACTAATTCTTTTGATTTCAGGCTTTATAAATGGTGGGGATATCAGTTCTTCTCCAAATGCTGAGCTTGTGAGAAGTGAACAGTTTACCCTTGATGAAGCGCTCCTTATGAGTCAAGGTATCACAACCGACGGTGAATATTTTTATACATCAGGCTCTATTGCAGCTCTTGACCTTGTTGGTATGGCGAAATGGACATCAGATGGTTTTGAAAAGGTGATTTATACCCATAATGCTATTCCACAGGAAATCAAGGAAAAGTATAACAGTGACCATATCGGTGGTATCAGCTATTATAACGGTAAAATCTATGCTGCAACAGAGGATGAAACAGATACATATAACCTTATTCTCATTTATGATGCTGAAACACTTGAATTTACAGGTGAATACTATGACCTTGGCACAGACTATCTTGATGACGGTATTCCTTATTGTGCTGTTGACGGAGAAAACGGCTATCTTTACACCTCACAATTCCACGAAACAGATTGCATTTTAGCCTATAACCTTGATGATATGACATTCTCACATAAAATTATGCTTTCTGAACCGATTGACAGAATTCAGGGTGCTGAATATTATGATGGATTACTCTATATGTCTTATGATGTTAAGGGTTCTGCAACAGAAAAGGTTCAGACGGTTGATGTGAAAACAGGTAAAGTGGAAACTCTTTTTGAAAGAACAGTGAGTGGTCGTGACCACGAAGCAGAAGGCTTAACAGTTTGTCCTATGGAAGATGGTTCGTTTATACATATTGCAGATTACGACAAACTCATTTCTGTTACCATCAGACATTATTCTGTTATTAAATAAACAAGACAGTCCCTACCGTGCAGTTGGTAGGGATTTTTGTTGAATGCAACCGTCAGTTGACAAAATTCAATGTACGCTTGGTAGAAGGTAACCATACAATTTGTTATATTATTGTTGACAAGAGAAGATGCTTTACCGCATAATTAATATATAAATATGAGGGTGATGAGAATGACAATAGGCGTAAAAATACAAAATCTCCGAAAACAAAGGGGTTTGTCACAGGAACAACTTGCTGAGGCTGTTGGTGTATCGCGTCAGGCAGTCAGCAAGTGGGAGGCAGAACAATCTGTACCGGATATTGACAAAATTATTTTGATTTGTGATTATTTTGGAGTTACAACTGATTATATTCTTCGTAACGAGGAAATGTCTTGTACGGAAACTGTTCAAAGTAAAAACAAAAACGAAGTAAAAGAGGAAGACACAGATAACAAGAAAAAATCCGCACTTCTCTTGGCGGTTGCGGTTATGCTTTACATTCTTTGTGCTGTTCCGATTATAATTATCCCAAATCAAGTTGGTCTTGTACTTTTGTTAGTTATGGTTGCGGGGGCTACGGGTATGATAATTTTACGTTCAAAATTAAACTCAAGTGATAAAATGGACGAGAATGAAGAAGAATCCATAAAACCTGAAAATCCTGTCCTTAAAGCTTTGAAAAGCTGTGTATGGGCTGTTGCGGTTATTGTGTATTTTGTAATAAGTTTTTCAAGCGGTGCGTGGTATATCACTTGGCTTGTGTTCCCAATAACAGGTGCAATTACGGATGTTATTAAAGCTTGTTTTGATTTGAAAGATGGTGATAATAAATGAAAAAATCAGCTATTGTGAGAATAGTTATCTGGTCCGTTGTAGCATTGGTGCTTACTGGGATTCTGATTAGTGCTTTGATTTTGAAAGAAAATCCCAATGCTCCGATAATCAGCGGTGAATATAAAAACTATAAATACGATAACGAAAAAGAATATTCTGTTGGTGCAACAGAATTATCAGCGATGGAATTTACAAGCGTGAGAGTTGACTGGATTAGCGGTAATATATATTTACACGCTTATGACGGTGATAAAGTGAAAATTGAAGAAACATCACATAATGATATTGAAGAGAAATATGAGCTTCGTTGGCTCGTAAAGGAAAATACACTTTATATAAAGCCTTGTAAATCAATGAATTCCTGGGATTTGGCTAATAAAATCCCAACAAAGGATTTATTTGTTTATATTCCTGATGATTTAGCAGTAAGAATGGACAAAGTGTATATTGATAATGCAAGTGCGTGTGTAAATATATCAGGAATTACTGCTGAAGAATTTGATATTACATCGGTTTCCGGTGATATATGGTATGAAAAATGCGGTGCAAAGGAGATAAAAATCGAAAATGTAAGCGGTTATGTTAATATTACCGAAACCAATACTGATATTTTTGATATTGAAAGTGTCAGCGGTAATGTAGAAATAATGGGTATTGTAAATTCTTTGAATATTGACAGTGTGTCAGGCAAAGTGCTTTTGTGCACAAATAAACCACCACAATCGGCAGATGTTTCAACAGTCAGTGGTGATATTGAATTTCAACTTCCGGAAAATGATGGTTTCTGCATTGATTTTGATTCTGTCAGCGGAAAAGTGACAAGCGAATTATCATTGATAAACAACAATGGCGAACAAACCTATGGCGATGGTTCACGGGATTTTGATTTTGAAACCATCAGCGGAAACGTCTATATTGAAATAAAAAAATGATAAAAGAGATGGGACAGAATGGATTGTTGAGGTCATCAATTCCCATCAAAGTTACAAAAACGAATCCCCTTGGTTTTCCAAGGGGATATTTTTTATTCAACTATTATAGTTTGCTTTATTGTTTCGCCTTGTTTTGCATAAGGGCTAAAGGCAGTAATTATTACTCTGTATTCACCACTTGAAATCTGACCGATATTTACAGAAACATCATTATCTGTAGCACGGACATATTCCGAAATAACCGTTTGCTCATAAACTGTTTTTAAGTTTTTGGATACTGTGATTTTGTAGTTTTCTGCATGATAATAACCTTTAGCTTCAGGGAAGGAGATTATAGTGCCTAGGTTTTCGTCTGTATGAGAAGTTACAGTTGCATCTTCTGGGAATTCAGGTGCAGTATCAAGAGCTTTCTGGTTTCGCCAGTTGTGAGTTCTTTTGGAAGTGTCACTTAAATCGGTGAGATAATAATCAATATCGCTGAAGAATACTCTGTTTTCAATGTCGTAGAGTTTCATTCTTACATTACCATTGGCATCAACTTCAACGAGCCATGCACCACCTGAATTGCCAGGAGCATCCTGGTCACCTTCAATATAATTAAGGTTACCCATAAATGCAGATAATGAACCACATCCAACTGCAGTGAATTCACCTTGCCAGATACTTCTTGGGTCACTTGCCGCGTAATGAGAATGACCAGAGAAATTGACAACCTGAGGGTATTTACTCAAAACAGCTCTTGTATCTAAATCACCCCAGTTTACACTTCCGTAAACAGTAAGAGCAGGGTGTGGGTGCTGATAAACAAAAATAGGTTTGTCAGGGTCTTCTGCCGTAGCTTCAGCAAGTCTTTCGTCGAGCCATTTTGTCTTGCCACTGAAAGTACTGCCATTATCATCATATGAAACACCGATGAAGTGATATCCATTAATGATAACATCAGTGTCAACATCTTCGTTTACATATTTACGATAAACATCATATCCTACACTTGCATCCACATCACGATAGTCAATAAATTCATGGTTTCCGAGTATGGTGAGTACTTGAGTTTCATCTTTTTTGTTTTCACTAATAATTTTATTGTACATCTGATACTCTTTTTCTGCACCGCCACCAGTAAAGTCACCTGCAACAATAACAGCGTCAAGATTTTTGTATTCACAACTTTCTGCATACTCATACATATCATTAAATAGGTTTGCAAATCTTATTGCTGCTTGCTGTGTTTCGTCACCATCAAGATGTATATCTGAACATGCAACAAAACGAACCACAGGAGTGAAATCATCGGGAGTTTGTACGGCTTTGTTCGGAGTCAAACAACCAAAAGGGTCTGAAAAAGCAAATGTAACACCAAACAGTACCGAAAGAACTTTGAAAATTATCTGTGAAAAAAAGTTTGTCATAATTATTCCCTCATTTCAATGAATGAATTAATTATATCATAATAATCGGTAATTTCAAATGTTTTATTATGTAGTATAAGAATTTAATTTGTGTTAAAAGCAATTTTACCTTTTTTTCTTGACGGAATTAATAGGTAATGATATGATATATATGACTTATTGTGATGAAAAGCAAGGCGTTTTGTCGCAGAAATTTAAAAGGGAAAAAGGAGAATTTTTATGAAAAGAATTATTGCAATTGTTTTGACACTTGCACTTTTTGTGGGAACTTTCTGTCCTATCACTGCAATGGCAAAAAGTGATAAGGATGCAGAAGAAGCTGTTATGCGTCTCATAGTTCCAGAAAATTGGGAAATGTGTATCGGTGACTCGAGAACAGTTGATTGTGCAATGGGTGGAACTGAAAAGAGAGTCCTCACATGGACAGCAGAACCTGCGGATGTTGCTAAAGTTGACTCATGGGGTCGTGTTACAGCACTCAAAGAGGGTGAAGCTGTAATTACTGCAAAAACTGAGGAAGGTCTCACAGATAGTGTTACACTTAAGGTTGTAACAGAGCCAACAAAAATTGTAGAAAAAAATGAAAAAGTTGACTATACACTTGGTGCAGTCAAAGAAGGTGATAACCTTCAGAAAGTTGTTACAAGATATGAGCTTAATGACGAAACTGTTCCTGCTGAAGTAAAAGATTCAAGCAAATATGAACAGGCAAAGACAGTAACAACAAAAGATGGTGCTGTATGGACAATCACAGATTATGGTGTTCTCAGAACTAACGGCAAGGCAACAAATGAAAGAGATAAAGAACAGCGTTTTATGGGTGACAGATATTTCTATGCTGCTGACACTGGTAAAGGCAAAGTTCTTGCAATCTTTGCTGATGGTGAAAACGGTATCTGGACAGTAATGGAAGAAGGTTATTCTCATATCGAGATGCTTCCAATCAATGGTACAGAAAAAGCTGAAATGCTGAATGAACAGACTTGGGAAAGTGTTGCAAGACGTGGTATGGTTTCAAATGCTTACTTTATCGATGGCGAATGGAAACCTGAAGAAAGCGACAACGACGGTCTTTGGACATCAATGTATGCAGGCGGTGAACTTATGCGCTATGCAGTGCTTAAGAATGACCCAAATGCAACACCTGAACAGATTGAAGAAGCAAGAAAAACAGCAACTCTTTCAACAGAAGCAGTTCTTTTCCTTACATATATTTCAATGCGTCAGGGAACAGTTGAATCATATAACCGTGCACAGAGAAGCGGTACAGTAGTTGACCTTGAAACAGGTAAATACTATACAAGCGAGGCTACTCTTGTTGGTGGAGACTATTCACAGAATATCCCATTTGAAAGCCCTGCTGAAATGTTCGAAAAAATGAACACAACTTATATGGAATCCGGTAAGCGTACATATCTTCAGTTGCCAGAAGAAAACCTTAAAATCTTCAACAAAGAGGGTTGGGCTAATCCTGCAGAAACTGAAGGCGATTACGCAATGCGTACAAGAAATCTTGAAGGCTTCTGGTCAAGAACATACTCATTCAGAGATGAAAACAATGACTATGACTCTTTTGCTTATTGGTCACATAATGGTGACGGAACAGCAACAGGTCTTTCAACAAAAACATATGGTGACGGAAGTGATTTCCTTCTTCACGGTGAAAACTATCGTGGTCTCAAAGTTGATGCAACAGGTGAAATTCCTGAAAGACTTTGGAAAGACCTTATCCCTGAAGGCAGAGTAATTGAAGATATTGTTTATAAAGGTGATACAAGCTCTGACGAAATTATCGGTCACGTATTCCTTTACAAACTTGCTTATGATATTCTTGGTCCTGAAGACCCTGAACTTGCTGCTCTTATTGTAAATACAATGGATAAGTTTGCAAAGCACCTTGTTGACAACTCTTATAACATGGTTGACGGTTCAGGTCAGCCTACAACATGGGCAAAGTTCTCAAGAACATATTTCCACAACGGTCAGGTTCTCGGTGGTGCACCACTTAATGCATTGGTTCTTCTTTCAGTATTCAAGGTTGCAGCACACGTAACAGGCTACCAGAAATGGGAAGATGAATACAGAATGGCAGCTTTTGACGAACAGTATCAGTATGTTGAAATTATGACTCAGGAACTTGAAAGATATCACCTTTCAATTCTTGAATATGTAAACGACATATCCACTGTTTTAGGTCGCATTCTCCGTCATGCAGTTGGAACAAAGTTGTTTGACAGAGCTTATAAATTGATTCTCAATCATTCTGATGAAGAAATGGCTATGCTCGGCTTCTATACACTTTTCCAGCTTGAGGACGACGAAGAACTTCTCAAGTATTACAGAGAAGCACTTGACGACTGGTGGTTCTCAATGAGCTATAGTGAAAACCCTCTCTGGTATTATGTTTATCAGCTTGCATATCCTAACGAGACAAAGACAGATGCTTATGGCAACAGCCTTATTGAAACTGCATCCTGGTCACTTTCGCGTCATCCAATGGATTTAAGAAGATTCCTTGCAACAAATGGAAATCGTGATGATGTTTACGAGCTTGACCTTGATGATGTTGGCATTGGTGGAACAAATGAAATTTCATTTGACCCTGAAGCATATACACCAGCTTTCTGGGATTCAGACAGCAAGGTTCTTAGAATAGTTGGTATGATTTTTGGTCTTACTAAGATTGAACAGAAGGTTGCAGCACCTGATGAAAGAGCATTCCATAAGTACAATGGTTCATCATTTGACCTTGACGATGCTCATAACATTTATGAAATGGAAGGCTCAACAACTTATTCACTTCCATACTGGATGGGTAGATACCACGGTATGCTTGAAGGCTAATGTCAGAAAGCAATTTGTGAATTGCGATAAATAGTAGAATTGAGTCAGCACTTTTAAGTGTTGGCTCTTTTTTATATAAAATCATTTTATGCGTTTGACAATAACTTTTTTTGGTAGTAAAATTAAAGTGTATTATTGTTAGGAGGACTGAATATGAAAAAGGTAATTTCAATTATTTTAAGCATACTTCTTATTTTCGCTCATTCTGCAATTGCTTTTGCAGTTGTTCCGGGAGATAATAATGTGCTTAAATTTGACGAAAATGGTGAGTTCAAAATTTTTAATATCTGTGACATTCAGGATGATTTCCCAATGAACAAAACCACTGTTGCTTTTATCAAGGATATGATTAAAATCCATGAGCCTGATATCGTTGTTCTCGGTGGTGATAACACAACAGCATCAAAGGAAACTAAAGCTGATGCGGTTAAAGAGCTTTGTGAAATTTTTGTTGATACTGAAACACACTTTACATTTGTTTTTGGTAATCACGATGATGAACAGGGTGTATCCCGTGAGGAGCTTTTCAAGATGTATAAGCTATATGGTGGGAAATATTGCCTTGCGTATGATGCAGTTCCTGCACTTTCAGGTGTGGGTACTCACAATCTTACCGTAAAGAGTTCGGATGGCAAAAGAATAGCATATAATCTTTATATGTTTGATTCAAATTCATATGTTTATGATAATGAAGGCGAAAGGCTTGGATATGACTGTGTTCATGAAGACCAGATTGAGTGGTATAAGAATACAGCGAAAGAACTTAAAGCGGCAAATGGTGGAGAAACAGTAAAAGCCATGGCTTTCCAGCACATTATTGTTCAGGAAATTAATGAACTGATGTTTTATGAGTTTCCTTTCGCTTTGGGTGAAGCAACCCGAAATTATGATGGTCAGTCTTATACATATTTGCCATTCGTATATAATATTAAGGATGGTTTCCTTCTTGAAGCACCTTGTCCAGGTTACTATAACTACGGACAGTTTGATGCTTTTGTAGAAACAGGTGATGTTGTTGCTACTTTCTCAGGGCATGACCACCTTAATTCGTTTACAGTTGAAAAAGACGGCGTAGATATTGTAAATACTCCAAGCACTTCTTTTGGTACTTATGGTGACCCCTCAACAAGAGGTATTCGTATGCTTACAATCAATGAAGCAGACACATCGGTTTACGAGTCTGAAATGCTTACAGTTTCTGAGTATGTTCTTGGAGATGGAGAACACCTTACTGAATTCGGTGATTTTTCAAAAGGCGATGCAGTCCTCGGATTTCTTGGAAAGGATTTCTTTAACCTTTATCTCCAACTTACCGATATAATTTATATGCTTACTGGTATTAAAATGTAAAAAAGTGTCTATGTATTGAAATGATTAACAATAAATGGTAGTATATATCTGTATATTGTATCCGAAAGGGGTCCACAAAATATGAAAAAATTTATTGCTGTTCTTCTTGTTGTTGCTTTGCTTGTGCCTATGGCATTGATTCCTGCAACTGCAAGTGAAAAAACAGAGCCAAATGTTACAGTTTCCGATATGGAAAGTGTTTTCGCAGACGGTGAAAACAGCCTTATCGTTTTCGTAACAGGTATCGGACAGAGTTATTCCTATCTCTTTGACGAAAGTTATACACAAGAAGGTGCATTTGAAAACGGCACTCTTCAGGATTTTGAAAATTATGCTCCTCTTATTGCAGAAGGAAAGTATCAGACAAGATGGAATCTTTTCAATTCATTTGATGAAGCACTCTCAGATGAAACAACCATCGGTACTATAGCTAAACTTGTTGCTGACCTTCTCAATTCTTCTCTCATGAAGAAATGCGTAATAAAACAAGAAGACATTAACTCACTCCTTCGCAGTCTTTTCAGATTCAATATTGTGGATGAAAACGGCAACTCAAATCCAAGAGTTGTAACTCCAAGATATGCAATGCCTGTTTCAGAGTATCCTTGGGCAGTTGATGAAGATGGTGAATATCGCAGTGAAGCAAGAGAACGTTTCTTTTCATCAATTCCTTGTGAAGATATAGCAAGAGAGAAGTTTGGTGAAAACTTTGAAGATTATCTCTATTGCTTCAATTACTGTGCTTTCTCATACACATCAAAGAATGTAGAGGGACTTCATGATTTTATTGAAACAATCGTTGCAGATAATAAAGTTGGTGCAAAGGATGTTGTTCTTGTTCCTATGAGTATGGGTGCATCTATTACAACAGCTTATCTTGACGCATATCCAACAAAGGCTGAAAACCACATCAAGAGAGTTATCGGCATTGTTGGCGCTTGGGATGGTACAGAAGTTATCGCTGATATGCTGACTCAGAGTTATTGCGATATGTCGGCTGACCTTTTCTATAACGGTCTTATCAGTGACCTTGTTGGTGAACCTTGGGGTTATCTTGTAAACGTTGCACTTCGTGCACTTCCAAAACAGGTTCTTCGTGACTTTATTGATATGGCATTAAGAGGACTTTCAACTGAAATATTCGGAACAACTCCGTCACTTAGCAATATGGCACCTCTTGACAGATATGAAGAGGTTATGGCAACAAACTTTATCACATCTGACGTTGTAAGAAAAGAAGTTGAAGACTTCTATGGTGCGAAATCAAGACTTCACGGGAATATTGCAAATCTTCAGGCTGAAGGCGTGACATTCTCGTTTATCGCAGGTTATGGTCTTACTTTTGGTGCTTGTACACCTGATTACAGCCTCTTCGGTTTTTTAAAGAGTGCTCCTACTACAAATTCCGACGAAATTATCAATATTGACTCAACTGCTCCCGGAACATCCTTCGTTCCTTTCGGAACAAAATTTGAGGATGCTGAAGGCAGAGAACTCTCTCCTGACGGTTCACTCGATATTTCAACTTGTCTTTATAAGGATACAACATGGTATTTCTACGAGCAGAAGCACGAGCTTGAGCACAATAATACAGCTCTTTCCCTTGCTCTTAACCTTGCAACAGGTCATGTAACAACAGTTGATAGCTGTGATGACCCTAATGGTGAATACTATTATCCACAGTTCAATGGTGCAAGAAACCTTAAACCTCTCAAGTGGTGCTTGGAAGACCTCGAAAGATACTGTGACGAAACCGGTTATGTTCTTACTGCTGAGCAGGAAGCAATTCTCAAAGAAGCAGACGAAATGACAAAGAGAACAGTAAATGATTTCGATAAGGACAATGCAATTATCGACAAAGTTCACGATATGCTTGTTGAAATCGGTGTTTACGAGCCTGAAGCAGAGCCAAGTGATGTGGAAAAAGTTCTCAACGTTGCTCTTAAAGGACTCAACGATGTCACATATCTTATCTTTGGTGCAAAGGGATTTGTTGATTTCGAACTCCCAAAACTCAAATAAAAATTATCAAAATAAATGATTAGTTCCCTTGGAAAAAATCCAAGGGAATTTTTATGTTTACCGACATTTTGTTTTTTAGACATTTTATAGGTTTTTTGGCAGCATTTTTGTGAATTTACCTATATTGACACGAGTGTATTTTGTAGGATATAATATATTCGTTGAATTATGTTTTAAACCCCATATAAGAAGTTGTGTGGGTTATGGAAAGGTAGGATATAATATGGCTTTTTCTCTTAAAGGCATTCAGTTGCCTCATAGAAAAAATACTGCCGGTATGTCAGCGGTAAGAATGCCAGCACCAAAAATGGTAACGCTTCTTACATCAATGCATGTCGGTAAGCCTGCAAAACCCGTAGTAAAAGTTGGCGATACTGTATCAGTAGGTACTTTGATTGCTGAGCAGGATGGTATGATTTCTTCTCCTGTTTATTCAAGTGTATCAGGTACGGTTAAAGGTATTGCTGACATTGTAATATCAAATGGCAAATCTGTTCCGGCAATTACTATTGAATCAGATGGCAACATGACTCCTGATGAGTCAATTGCAGCACCACAGATTAACAGTAAAGAAGATTTTATTGAAGCTGTTAAAAAGAGTGGTATTGTTGGCCTTGGTGGTGCAGGTTTTCCAACTTATGTTAAATTTGCAACTGATAAGAAAACTGATACTCTTGTAATTAATGGTGCAGAATGTGAGCCATATATTACAAGTGACTCTGTTACAATGGTTGACAGAGCTGATGAGATTCTATTTGCAATTGAAACAGCCGACAAATACTTCAATTTTGACAAGATTGTAATTGGTATTGAAAAGAACAAGGCAGCAGCAATTGCTAAAATGAAAGAACTTGCTTCTAAAAATAATAAAATTAAGGTTGCAGTTCTTCCATCAGTATATCCACAGGGTGGAGAAAAAGTTTTGGTTTACAATACTGTCGGTAGAGTAATTTCTGCTGGTAAATTACCTGCTGATGTAGGATGTATTGTTTGCAACTCATCAACAATGGCTAATATTGCAAAATACATAAAAACAGGTATGCCACTTGTTGAAAAAGTGATTACAGTTGATGGCGGTGCTGTTAAAGACCCTAAGAATGTTATTGCACCGATTGGTACGCCGATAAGTGACGTTTTTGATTTCTGTAGTGGTTTTAAATGTGACCCTGAAAAGGTGCTTTATGGTGGACCAATGATGGGCATTGCAGTTCCTGACCTTACAGTTCCTGTACTTAAACAGACAAATGCCATTCTCGCATTGGATAAAAAGGAAACAAAAGCTTCAAAAACAACAGCATGTATCAGATGTGGTAAGTGCACAAATACATGTCCATTTGGATTGAATCCGGCTGGAATTTCAAAGGCATATAAAAACGATGATGTTGAAATGCTTGAAAAACTTGGTGCAGATATCTGTATGCTTTGTGGTTGCTGTAGTTTTGTATGTCCTGCAAAGCGTCCTTTAGCTGAAACAAATGTATTGGCAAAAAACAGACTTATGGCAGAGCGTGCAAAGAAAAAGGAGGGTAATGCATAATGGAAAACAAACTTCATATTTCAGCTTCTCCACACATTCGCAGTAATGCTTCTACAAAGAGTATGATGCTTGATGTTATTCTTGCACTTGTTCCTGCAACTATTGCAGCGGTTATCCTCTTTGGAATTCCTGCATTACTTGTTATTATAGTTTGTGTTGTTTCTGCTGTAGCGGGTGAAGCAATTTTTAATATTGCAGTAAAAAAAGAGCAGACAATTGGTGATTTAAGTGCTGTGGTTACAGGTTTGCTTTTGGCGCTTAATCTTCCTGCAAATATTCCACTGTGGCAGGCAGCTGTTGGCTCACTTTTTGCAGTTGTACTTGTAAAGGGTGTTTTCGGTGGACTTGGTAAGAATGTTGTTAACCCTGCAATTGCAGCTCGTGTGTTTATGCTTATCGCATTTACATCAACAGCAACATCTGCATTCCCACAAAAATTAGATTCAGTATCAGGTGCAACTCCACTTGCAGAACTTGCAAAGGACAAACCTGTTAACCTTGTGGACTTATTCCTTGGTAACTGTGGTGGTGCTCTTGGTGAAACTTGTGCATTAGCACTTCTTATTGGTGCTGTTTATCTTATGGTCCGTAAGGTAATCACATGGCATATCCCTGTTGCTTTTATCGGTACAACATTCCTCTTCACATTGGCTGTTGAGGGTGGAAATATCGAAACAACACTTGCTTGGGTATTGTCAGGCGGACTTATTCTCGGTGCTTGCTTTATGGCAACAGATTATGTAACATCTCCTTCAACTTCAAAAGGAAAACTCATCTTCGGTTTTGGCGCAGGCGTTATTACAGTGCTTATCCGTTTCTGGGGTGTATATCCTGAAGGTGTTTCATTTGCAATCTTGCTTATGAATATCGTGAACCCATATATTGATTCAGCAACACCAAGAAAAATATTCGGAGGTAAGAAATAATGAAGAAACATCTTAAAAGTATTATCTCCCTTACAGTAATCTGTATAGTAGTTGCAGCCGCTTTGGCATTGACTAACTATGTTACTGCTCCGATTATTGAAAAAAATGCAGGTGCAGCTGCTAACGAGGCTTTACTTGTTGTAATGCCCGATGGTGGAGATTTCACTGCAGTTGACCTTTCAAAATATACACTTCCTGAAACCGTTACAGAAGTATTTACTGCATCAAACGGTGGGTGTGTAGTTAAACTTAAAACATCAGGTTACGGTCCTGATATGATTATTATGTGTGGCGTTGATGCAAGTGGTAACGTAACTGGTGCTGTTTGTCTTTCAAGTAACGAAACACTTGGTCATGAAAAAACTTTTGGCGAAACAACAAAGGGTGCAACAATTGATACAATTGATGGACTTGCTACAATTTCAGGTGCAACAATGACAACGGGTGCATATAAAAATGCTGTAAAAGACGCACTTAATACAGCGACTATCCTTGGCGGTGGTAGTGCAGATATCCGTACAGAGGAAGAAATCCTTGCGGATAACCTCAATACAGCACTTCCAACAGGCGAAGGCAAGTTTACTGAGGTATTTATCTGTGAAAAGCTTGAAAATGTAACTGCGATTTATGAAGCAGATAATGGTAAAGGCTTTGTTTATGTCACAAAAGTTGGTGAAGAAGAAATCTTCGTTGGTGTTGATGCTGAAGGTGTTGTAGTTTCAGAAGTAGCAGATGATGTTAAGGCAAATATTGAAGCAAATGCAAAGATTATGCTCAAATCAAGTCTTAAAGAAATTGATATCAGCAAGTATGAAGATATGCCATCACATGTCGATAAGGCATATAAGACAAACAGTGGCAACTATGTACTTGAAATTCACGCATCAGGTTTTGGTAGAAATGGTGACCATTACTTCAATCCATCAGGTGAATATATCTATATTAAGATTGCTTTGACAAAGAATGGTGAAATCATTAATTGCCAGACAACAAAACAGGCAGAAACAGATGGTATCGGTTCGGTTTGTGGAAACAAAGAATTCTATTCACAGTTCAATGGCAGAACTGAAGCTGATTATAAAGATATCGATGCAATTTCAGGTGCGACACTTACAACAAGAGGTTATGTATCCGGTGTTGGTAAGGCAATTGAAGCAGTTAAAATTATGGAAGGAGTGGCTTAAATTATGAGTAAACAGAATAATATGTCAATTCTTTTTAAAGGCCTCCTCCGTGAAAACCCAGTTTTCGTGCTTGTTCTTGGTACTTGCCCAACACTTGCAACCACAACAACAGTTGATGGTGCATTTGGTATGGGTCTTGCAACAATGGCAGTTTTAATCTGTTCAAATATTGTTATTTCCTTGTTACGTAAGGTAATTCCGGATACGGTAAGAATTCCTTGTTATATTGTTGTTATCGCAGGTTTTGTTACTGTCGTTCAGATGCTCATTCAGGCATTTGTTCCAAGCTTATATGAAGCACTTGGTGTTTATATACCACTGATTACAGTTAACTGCATTATTTTAGGCCGTGCAGAAATGTTTGCAGGTAAAAATTCAGTTGGCAAATCAGCGCTTGATGGTATCGGCATGGGTATCGGCTTTACAATTGCTCTTCTTGCAATGGCAATTATCCGTGAAGTTATCGGTGCAGGTTCATTTGCAGGTAATGAAATTCCTTTCCTTGTAGAAAATGGTCTTACAATCGGAATTCTTGCAAAAGCTCCGGGTGGACTTATGGTTTATGGTCTTCTTATTGCGGTTGTGAATAAACTTACAAATGGTAAACTTATTAAGAAAAAGGAATTTTCTTGTGAAGGTTGTCCATCAGCAGGCGCTTGTAGTGGTGGCTGTGCTGAAACAGTAAAGGAGGGCAAGTAAGATGGATTTTAAAGGGTTAGTAATTATCTTAATGTCTTCTGTTTTGGTTGATAACTATGTTCTCAGCCGATTCCTTGGTATTTGTCCTTTCCTTGGGGTATCAAAGAAAGTTAATCAGTCCGTTGGTATGGGTGTTTCAGTTATCTTTGTTATGCTCATGGCAACAGCAGTTACATGGCCTGTTCAGACATTTATCCTTGATAAATTAGGCCTTGGATATACACAGACAATTGTGTTCATCCTTGTTATTGCTTCACTTGTTCAGTTTATTGAGATTTTCCTTAAGAAATATATTCCTGCTCTTCATCAGAGCCTTGGTGTATATCTTCCACTTATCACAACAAACTGCGCAGTGCTTGGTGTAACAATCAACAACATTACTGATGGATATAATTTTGTTGAATCAATGGTAAGCTCATTGGGTGTTGGACTTGGTTTCTTACTTGCAATGGTAATATTCTCAGGTGTGCGTTCACTCATTGATGAAAGTGAAGTTCCTGAAAGCTTCAGAGGACTTCCGGTAACATTGGTAGCAGCATCATTTGTTTCAATGGCATTCTTCGGATTTGCAGGAATCATTGAAAACTTACTTGCATAAGGGGGTTGTGAAAAATGATTATAGATGTTTTGACAGCCATTCTTGTGGTAACAGTAATCGGTGTAATTGCAGGTGTTTTACTTGCATTGGCATCACATTTCTTTGCAGTTCCTGAAAATGAAACTAAAAAGAAAGTACGTGAGTGTCTTCCAGGTGCTAACTGTGGTGCTTGTGGATTTGCGGGTTGTGATTCTTATGCTGAAGCAGTTGCAGATGGTAGGGCAGAGGCAAATCTTTGTATTCCTGGTGGTCCGGATGTTGCAAGTCAACTTTCTGATGTTCTTGGTGTTGATGTAAGCGTTGGAACACCTAAGGTTGCTTATGTGAATTGTAGTGGTGACTGTTCAGCAGTTGCTCAAAAAGCAATTTATGATGGACTCCAGAGTTGTAAGGCTGCAGCTCTTGTTTATGGTGGCCCATTCTCATGTAAATTTGGGTGTATCGGGCTTGGAGATTGTGTTGCAGAATGTCCTGTTGGTGCGATTTCCGTTAAAGATACATTGGCTCGAATTGACCCAAAAACATGTATAGCTTGTGGTAAATGCGTTAAAACTTGTCCTAAAGGCGTTATTTCTCTTGTTGGAGAAGATGTTGTTGTTGCTGTTGCTTGTAGCAATAAGGATAAGGGCGCAGTTGCTCGTAAGAATTGTATGAATGCTTGTCTTGGTTGTAAAAAGTGCGAAAAAACTTGTCAGCACGATGCGATTAAAGTTGTTGATAATCTTGCAGTTATTGATTATGATAAATGTGAGGACTGTGGCGAATGTGCAAAGGTTTGTCCAACGGGTCGTTTGAAGATTGTTGATATGAAGAACGGAGATATCGGCTGATTTTTATGAAGAACAATTCTGAAAAAAATCAAAAAAGAAGAAATGATATAATCCTTGCCGCCGCTATTTTAGTGATAGCGGTGGCTGGGCTTTTATTTATTAACACCAATAAACAAAGCGGTAGCCTTGTGGTCGTAAAAATTGATGGAGTTGAAAAATACTCTTACTCACTTACGGAAAACATAACTCAAGAAATAGTAACAGGTGAGAATGGTGAATTCACTAATACACTTGTAATTAAAGATGGCAAAGCATCTGTTTCTACGGCTAATTGCCCCGATAAAATTTGTGTAGGTCATAGAGAA